>NZ_JBFUMP010000009.1:0-154583 GCF_054049315.1 Cellulomonas sp. P5_E12
GGGCGACGTCCGCCTCGGCCGTCCGAGCCTCCGCGACCGCCGCCCGGGCCACGCCGGCCAGCTCCGCGGCGGTCTCGGCGGTCACCGTGCCGACCCGGGCGCGGAGCGCGTCGAYGCGCTCCCCCAGCACGCTCGCCCGGTCGGCGGCAGTCTGCAGCCGTCCCTCGGTACGTGCCCGCTCGGCCTCCGCGCGCTCGACCTGGTCGGCCGACACGTGGTCCGCCCCGAGGACGGCCTTCGCGGGGTGCTCGACGGAGCCGCACACCGGGCACGCGTCGCCGTCACCGAGCCCGGCGGCGATCTCGCCCGCCAGCCCCGCGATCCGCGCCGCGCGAAGGTCTCGCTCGGCGTCCAGGGCCCACGTCGCGGCGGCACCCGCAGCGGTCCGGGCGTCGACGGCCCCCGTGAGCGAGCGCTCCGCGGCGGCCAGGTCCGTGTGAGCGGTGAGCAGGTCGACGGCGGCGGCGAGCGCAGCGTCCCGGTCGCCCCGGGACGCCGCAAGGTCGCGGGCGGCGTCGAGCTCGGTGAGGAGGGCGGTCCGCCCCGTCGGTCGTGCGGCCAGCCACTGGTCGTCGGCGTCGATCGCGGCGACCAGGTCGTCGATGGCGTGCCGCGCCTGGCGGGCCGCGCGGCGGCGGGACTCCAGACCCGCCTCGACGTCGACCAGCCGACCGAGCGCCGCGGACAGCTCGACCGCAGCGCGGCCCTCTGCCTGCACATGGGCGCGCAGATCGGTCGCGGGCGGGGGCGTCGCCAGGTCGGCCGGCGCGGCGTCGAGCGCGGCGGTCACGCTCTTGCGGGCGGCGTCGAGCGCCGTACGTGCGCGCTGCGCGCCGACCAGCAGGGGTCGGACCGCCTGCGCCGCCCGCGCTGCGGTCAGCTGGAGGATCGCCTCGGCGTTGAGGTCGGCGGACTCCTCGAGCTCCGCCCGCTCGGCGCGCAGCGCGTCCCGCCGGCGGAGCAGCGCGTGCGTGGCCGTCGCCTCGTCGAGGTGCGCGCGTGCCGCCTGCCGGGCCGCGTCGGCCTCCACGGCGGCAGCCCGCGCGTGAGACGCGCGGTCGTCGAGCTCGTCGGTCCGCGCCATCACCGCGGCCCGCACGGCCGCCACGAGGTCGTCGTTGCGGAGCACGGCGGCGTCGACGGCAGCCCGGAGCTCGGCGGCCTCCTCGGCGTCGAGCCGCGCGGCCCCGACCAGCTGCGAGGTCCCCGACGTGAGCGCGGCCCGGGCCGCCTCGCTCGCCCGGTCGCTCTCGCGGCGCATCTCCGCCAGCCGCTGCTGCAGGCGCTCGTACACCTCGGTGCCGAAGATCTTCTGCAGCAGGCCGCGCCGCTCCTCAGGCTTGGCGCGCAGGAAGTGCGCGAACTCGCCCTGCGGCAGCACGATCGTCTGCACGAACTGCGCGCGGTCGAGCCCGACGGCCTGCTGGATCTCGGCGCCGATCTCGTCCAGCCGGTTGCCCAGCGGCACACCGACGGCATCGAGGGTGGTTGGGTCGAGTTCGACCCCGGCGGGCAGGCGCCACGCCTTCACGCCGGCGTTCGCCGTGGTGGTGCCGACCCCGCGCCGCTTGGCGCGCTGGTAAGCGGGCGTGCGGCGAACCCGGTAGATCCCCGACGGCACCTCGAACACGAGGTCGACCACGCTCTCGACGTCGTCCGGCGCGTACGCCGACCGCAGCCGGTCCTCGGAGGCCTCGCTCGACGCGACCTTGCCGTACAGCGCGAACACGATGGCGTYGATGAGCGTCGACTTGCCCGAGCCGGTGGGGCCCTCGAGCAGGAACAGCCCGGCCTCGCCGAGCGCGTCGAAGTCGACGGTGTGCCGACCGGCGAAGGGGCCGATCGCCTGCACCGTGAGCGAGCGCAGGTGCATCAGGCGCTCCGCTCGATCGCCGCGACGTCCTCGTAGGCCCGCCGCAGCACGTCGACCTCGGCGGGCGTCGGCCGGTGGCCCGTGACGTGCGCCAGGAAGTCGGCTGTCACGTCGAGCGGGTCGTGGGCCGCGGTGATCACGGCGGCGCGGGAGGTCCCGGCAGGCTCCGCGGCCCGGTGCTGGACAACGAGGGCGTGGGGGAAGCGCTGCTTGACGCGGCGGTAGAGGTCCAGGGGACGGTGCGCGTCGGTGACGGTCACCCGCGCCCAGTCGTCCGCGTGCTTCTCCCCCGCCGCACCCAGGAGCTCCTCCAGCGTGCCCGTCACGTCGGCGAGCCGGCGCGGGACCGGCGCGGGGATCAGCGACGTGCGGACCTCGCCGCCGGACAGGTCCACCAGGACGGTCGACTTCGCGTGGTGCTGCTCGGAGAAGGAGTACGCCAGCGGCGAGCCGCTGTAGCGCAGCGCCGTGCCCGTCGGTCCGGCGAGACCCTGCGGGCCGTGCAGGTGACCGAGCGCGACATAGTCCGCGCCGGTGAACACCCCGGCCGGCACCTGGTCCACGCCACCGACCCGGATGTCCCGCTCGGACTCCGTCGGGGCACCTCCGATGACGAACGCGTGCGCGGCGACGACCGTGCGGGGCCGGGTCGACCCGGCGCGCGTCTCGATGTCCGCGCGGATGCGCCGCATCGCCGCAGCGGCGACCGCCTCGTGCGAGCGGGCCAGGAGCTCGGGGCCGTCGGCCAGCTCGACGCGGGCGAAGTCGGGGTCGAGGTACGGGACGCCGTAGACCAGCACGTCGCCCTCGTCGTCGGCGAGCACCACCGGCTCCGCCAGGCCCGCGACCCGGGTGCGCAACCGGACCCGGTCCCGCATGAGGGCCGAGCCGAAGCCCAGCCGCGTCGCGGAGTCGTGGTTGCCGGACGTGACGACCACGGTGGTGTGCTCGGCCAGCCTCGACAGGGTCTCGGACAGCAGCGTCACGGCCTCGACGGGCGGGATGGCGCGGTCGTAGACGTCTCCCGCGACGACCACCGCGTCGACGTTCTCGGCGCGCACGACGTCGACCAGGTGCTCGAGGTACGCCGCCTGGTGGTCGAGCAGATCGACCCCGTGCAGCGTCCGGCCCAGGTGCCAGTCCGACGTGTGCAACAACCGCATGCCGCGAACGTAAACCAGCCCACCGACACACCGGCCGACCGGACGGGGGTGTCGGCCAGACGGCGTCGGGCTCCAGGACGGCCGCGAGGTGGCCACACCCTTGACGGGGGCGCCCGGCAGCGAGAACGTCAAGCAGGCGACCGCACGGGGCAGGGGACCGCATGGCCGACGAGTCAGACTCGGACGAAAGACCCGGCTCACAAGACGCCGGCACCGATGCCTCCCCGAACCCCCCTGACGCGGGCCCACACACGAGCGCGCCGCCCACGATCCGTGTCGAAGTGGCTGCCGCGGAGCCGGCCCCGAAGCCGGGACCGACGGCGGCGAAGCCGTCGGTCAGCGCGGAGTTCGCCGCCTACAGCGAGCAGACCCAGGCGGCCGCGAAGTGGGTGATCGGTGCGCTTGCCGCCGTCGGGGCCCTCGTCTTCGGCGCCGGGCCCGTCGTGGCAAAGACCACGCTGGACTGGACGGATGACAGGTCGCAGCTCTACCTGGCGTGGGTGCTCGGGGCGCTCGGCCTGCTGGGGATCGGGACGCTCATCGCGTGCGCCGCGTACTTTTTGATCCCCCGACCGGTCACGTTGTGGAACCTGCCGGAGTCGCTGCGAAAGCAGATCCAGAAGACCCCGCAGGAGTTCTTCCCGACGGGCAGCGGCACCATCGAGACCGTCGAACAGTTCCAGACGCACCTCACGGGTGCGCGCAGGACGGTCGCGCACGACGAGGCGCGGGTGCGGGACTTGGATCTGCGGATCAAGCTCCTGGGCGGTGCCGAGAAGGCCCCGACCGTGCCGCAGGTCGCCCTCTACGTGACGCAGCGCGCAGAGATCGCCGACGTCGCCCTGCCTCTGGAGAAGCTGACGCTGGCAGGTGCCGAGGAGACCCGGCTGACGCTGCTCGAGCGGGGCCGGCATGCGGCGCTGAGCGAGAAGGTGACAGGGCTGAAGGCGTGGGCGGTCCTCGGGCTGATCCTGGTGGCGGGCGGCGGCATCGGGTTCCAGCTCGTCCTGTCCTCTCCGGCGGCCAGTGACGACGACGATTCGGCTGGCGGCTCTGCGTCGGCGACGGCCACGACCATGACCCGTCTCGACGGTGCTGCGGGGGACGCGCTGTGGGAGGCGCTCGACCTTCAGGCGTGCGAGACGGCTCCAGGGGTGGTCCCGATCGTCCTGCTCGGGGGCGCCGGCACCGAGGCGGACCCTTATGCCGTGCAGACGTTCCCGGCCGAGCTCGGGTGCGAGGTTCGGCAGTTCACGGTGATCAGCAGCGTTGCCGTCGTCGACTCGGCCGAACCCGACGAGATCACCATCACCTACACACCAGCCTCCACAACCAGCGCCTCTCCCGCACTACCCACGGGCACGGGCACACCCGCGGTCGAAGACCGCTGACGGCCCGCTCGCATGCCAGACCACACGGCAACCAGGATGGAGCTCAAGCGATGACACCGCAGCCGCCGCCGTTCAAAGGCAGGTACTACGGGCAGGTCGAGCCGCACGACGGCGTCGACTGGATCTGGCTCGGCACCCGGTGGGGCGACGTCATCACGGAGCCTCCGACGTTCCAGGTCGCCGGCGCGTACCTCGGGCACACGGTTCAGGTCGACGGCACTGAGTGGACGTGGATGGGCGAGACGTGGGCCGACGCCTCGACGGAGCCCCCCACTCCACGGTGAGGGCAAGCGCCCCTCAAGGTGTCGGTCAGACGGCGGAGGGCAGCTCGCCGGACAGGCCGACCATGTCGAGGACGTCCCGCAGGACGCGGTGCGGGTCCAGCAGCGTGACCGGGATGCCGGCCTCGGACGCCGCGAGGTGCAGCTGCAGGACGAACGCGATGCCCGACGAGTCGATGAACGTGGCCTGCGTGGAGTCGACGACCACCGGGTTACCGGTCACCAGCGCGAGGCCCATGCAGGCGCTGGCCTCGTCGCGCAGCGCGGCGTCGATCTCCCCGACGAGGGCGATCACGGTGCGGCTCTCCTGGGCGTCGACCCGGATGGTCCCGGCCGCGGCCGAGTGCTCGATCAGGTCCATTGCTCCTCAGTTCTCGCCCCCGGGTCGACGCGGGGCTGCTTTCCGGCGGGATGACGCTACCCGTCTTGTCGGGGCGCGCCATCCGAGATGTGGAACGGTCGCGGACGGCTCGCGGTTCCCGTCGGGACTGCGGTTAGCCTCGGCCCATGGCCACCAGAGAGCTCCCAGCCACCCACGCCGACCTGCTCGAACGCCCCCTCTTCGGGCACCTGGCGACGGTCGCGCCCGACGGGTCCCCGCACAGCAGCGTCATGTGGTTCGTCTGGGACGGCGAGGTGCTGCGCTTCACGCACACGTCGACGCGGCAGAAGTTCAAGAACCTCCAGGCGGAGCCCCGCGTCGCACTGTCGATCCACGACCCGGAGAACGGCTACCGGGCGCTCGAGGTGCGCGGCGTCGTCGAGTCCACGGTGCCGGACGACGAGGTGGCCAGCTTCTACAAGTCGCTGCAGGAGCGGTACGGCGAGGACTACGAGATCACCGACGCCTCCAAGCGCGTGATCCTCACGGTCCGGCCGACGACGTTCGTCGTGAAGTAGCGCTCAGCCCTCGGGATCCGTGACGTCGGAGACGGTCGCGCCCAGCGCCTTGACCAGCTCCGCGCCGTCGACGTTCGCCGCGACCCCGTGCGCGCCGGCGCCGATCGAGACCCTCCGCGTCGGTACGCGGGAGTCGGCGACCACCGGCCACTCCACCAGAGAGCCGAACGGCGTGATGGTCCCCCGCACGTAGCCCGTGACGTCCTTGGCGGTGTCCGCGTCAGGCATCGACAATCGGGTCACGCCGAGCAGTGCGCGCAGCTTGGGCCACGAGATCGTCCGGTCGCCGGGCACCAGCACGAACAGGAAGTCGTCGTCCCCGCGGCGCACCACGATGGTCTTCACGATGCCCGCGGGATCGATACCGCGTGCCTCGGCCGCCTCGGCCAGCGACCGGACCGGCCCGTGCCGGGTGACCTCGAACGGGATCCCGGAAGCCTCGAGGCCGGCGATGGCGCGCCGCTCCCCCTCGCTCTGTGCGGCTGCTTCGCTCATCCGGTCACTGTAGGGACGGGCGCGCCCGGCGGCATGCTGGCGCTCCGACGGACGTGCTCGCGTTCGCCCACGACGAATGAGGGAGCGGTTCCCGGCGACGACCTGGGAGACTGGGCCGTCGTGAGCACGCCGTCCCCCGCCCCCGCCGACCCGTCCGGGTCCGGAGACGGGCGACCCCGCAGGGGCCCGCGCCGGGGCCGGGGAGGACGCCGGCCCTCGGCCCGCGCCAGCACCCGCGACGACGAGGCCCGTACCACCGCCCGGCGTGCGCGCGCCGCCGAGGTGCGCCAGGCGGTCGACCTCCCACCGATCACCTACCCCGAGCAGCTGCCGGTCAGCGCCCGCCGCACGGAGATCTCCGACGCCCTGCGCGACCACCAGGTCGTGGTCGTGGCCGGCGAGACCGGCTCCGGCAAGACGACGCAGATCCCCAAGATCGCCCTCGAGCTGGGCCGTGGGCGCGCCGGGCAGATCGGTCACACGCAGCCCCGCCGGATCGCCGCCCGCAGCGTCGCGGAGCGGATCAACGAAGAGCTCGTGGGCGACCAGCCGCTCGGCGGGGTCGTCGGCTACCAGGTGCGGTTCACCGACGAGTCGAGCGAGTCGACGCTGGTCAAGGTGATGACCGACGGCATCCTGCTCGCGCAGATCCAGCGCGACCCGATGCTGTGGGCCTACGACACGCTCATCATCGACGAGGCGCACGAGCGGTCCCTGAACATCGACTTCATCCTCGGATACCTCACCCGGCTGCTCCCCCAGCGGCCGGACCTCAAGATCGTCATCACGTCGGCCACGATCGACTCCGACCGGTTCGCGCGGCACTTCGCCGACGCCGACGGGGTGGCGGCGCCCGTCGTCGAGGTCACCGGCCGCACCTATCCGGTGGAGATCCGCTACCGACCGCTGTCGCCGGACGTCGAGGAAGGTGCGGCGCCGACGAAGAAGCGCGGCGCCGAGGACCGCGACCCGATGACCGCGATCTGCGAGGCGGTCGACGAGCTCTGTGCGGAGGGGCCGGGCGACATCCTGGTGTTCCTGTCGGGCGAGCGCGAGATCCGCGACGCCGAGGACGCCCTGCGCGGCTCGCTCGGCCCGCGCGTCTCCGATCCCCGCACCCCGGGGGCCGTCGAGCTGCTCCCCCTCTACAGCCGGCTGTCCGCCGCCGAGCAGCACCGGGTGTTCGAGCGGCACCAGAACCGCCGGGTCGTCCTGTCGACCAACGTCGCCGAGACCTCCCTGACGGTCCCGGGCATCCGGTACGTCATCGACCCCGGCACGGCGCGCATCTCGCGGTACTCCAAGGCCACCAAGGTCCAGCGGCTGCCCATCGAGCCCATCTCGCAGGCGTCGGCCAACCAGCGGTCCGGGCGGTGCGGGCGCGTGGCCGACGGCATCGCGATCCGGCTCTACTCGCAGGACGACTTCGACGCGCGGCCTCTGTACACCGAGCCGGAGATCCTCCGTACATCGCTCGCGTCGGTGATTCTGCAGATGATCGCGGTCGGCGTCGCCACGACGCCCGAGGACATCGGTGACTTCCCGTTCGTCGACCCGCCGGACACCCGCGCGGTGCGCGACGGGGTCCAGCTGCTGACCGAGCTGGGGGCGCTGGGCGACGGCAGGCTGACCGAGACGGGTCGCGCGCTCGCGCAGCTGCCGATGGACCCCCGGCTGGCGCGGATGATCGTCGAGGGCGGCCGACGGTCGGTGGCGCGCGAGGTCATGATCATCGCCGCCGCCTTGTCGATCCAGGACCCGCGCGAGCGGCCGGTGGAGGACCGCGAGAAGGCCGACCTCTCGCACGCGCGGTTCGCCGATCCCACCTCTGACCTGCTCACCTACCTCAACCTGTGGCACTACCTGCGGGACCAGCAGCGCGACCTGTCGGGGTCGGCGTTCCGCCGGCTGTGCCGGGCCGAGCACCTGAACTACCTGCGCATCCGCGAGTGGCAGGACGTGGTCACGCAGCTGCGCGAGCTGGCCAAGCCCCTGGGCATCGTGGTGAACGCGCCGAAGCAGACGCCCGAGACCGAGGGGCTCCGGCTCGAGTGGGACGGCGACCGGATCCACGTCGCGATCCTGGCCGGGCTGCTCTCGCAGATCGGCATGCAGGAGGCGACGGATGTCTCGACGCGGGGCAAGACCCCGGGCCGGCCCGACCGGCGCGGCCGCAACGAGTACCTCGGCGCCCGCGGCGCGCGGTTCGCGATCTTCCCGGGGTCGGGCCTCGCCCGGAATCCCCCGGCCTGGGTCATGGCCGCCGAGCTGGTGGAGACCAGCCGCCTGTGGGGCCGCGACGTCGCGCGCATCCAGCCGGAGTGGGCCGAGGAGGTCGGCGCCCACCTGGTGAAGCGCACGTACTCGGAGCCGGCCTGGTCGACCCGCCAGGGCGCGGCGACGGCGTTCGAGAAGGTCCTGCTGTACGGCGTGCCCATCGTCAACCAGCGCCGCGTGCTGTACGCCAAGGTCGACCCCGAGCACGCCCGCGAGCTGTTCGTCCGGCACGCGCTGGTGCAGGGCGAGTGGACCACCCACCACGCGTTCTTCCACGAGAACCGGCGCCTGCTGGCCGAGGCCGAGGGCCTCGAGGCGCGCGCGCGGCGGCGTGACCTCGTGGTGGACGACGACACCCTCTTCGCGTTCTACGACGAGCGCGTCCCGGACGACGTCGTCTCGAGCCGGCACTTCGACCAGTGGTGGAAGACCGCCCGGCGCGAGAACCCCGACCTGCTCACGTTCACGCGCGAGCTGCTGGTGGGAGAGGCCGGCGCGATCGACGAGGGCGCGTTCCCGTCGCGCTGGCCGCAGGGAGACCTGCGGCTCCCCCTGACCTACCAGTTCGAGCCTGGTACGGAAGCCGACGGCGTGACTGTACACATCCCTCTGTCGACGCTCGCCCGGCTCACGCCGGACGGCTTCGGCTGGATGGTGCCGGGTCTGCGCGAGGAGCTGATCACCGCCACCATCCGCGCGCTGCCCAAGCCCGTGCGCGTCCAGCTGGTCCCGGCGCCCGACGTGGCTCGCGGCGTCGCCGCCTGGATCGCGCAGCACACGGCCGACTGGGAGGACACGGTCCGGGCGGGGGACGCCGCGCCCTCGTTCCGCGACGTGTTCCGGCGGGCCGTCCGCGAGCTCCGGGACGTGGACGTCCCCGACGACGCGTTCGACGACGATCGGCTGCCGCCGCACCTGAGGATGACGTTCCGCGTGGTCGGCGACCGCGGGGGAGTGGTCGACGAGGGCAAGGACCTGCTCGTCCTGCAGCGCCGGCTCGCGGACCGCACGCAGAAGGCCGTCGACGACGCCGTCCGCACGGCGGTGCGGGCCGCGATGGAGGAGGCCCGGGCGGCGGGAGCGAGCCAGACCGCGCCGGCGGTGCCGGCGAGCCCGCCCACCCCGCCAGCACCGAGCGTCGACGTCGTGCGCACCGGGCTCACCACCTGGCCCGCCGACCTGCCCGAGCTCCCGGAGGTCGTCGAGGTGGGCAAGGTCCGGGCCTTCCCGTCCCTGGTCGAGGAGAAGGGGTCGGTCGCCGTGCGCGCGCTGGCCGACGAGTCCGCCAGGTCGGAGGCGGCCCGCCGGGGCCTGCGCCGGTTGCTCCTGCTCGACGTCGGCCTGACCCCCGGCCGGATCACGACCCGGTGGACCGGCACGCAGGCCCTCACGCTCGCCGCGAGCCCGTACCCCAGCACAGAAGCCCTGGTCACGGACGTGCAGCTCGCGGCGATCGAGTCGCTTTTCACCGCGCTGGCGGACACCGTGCGCACGGTCGACGCGTACGCCGCGCTGCGCGCAGGCGTCCGGAACCGGCTCGAGGACACCGTGTTCGCCGTGGTCACCGACCTCGTCGCGGTGCTCACGGCCTGGCGCGAGCTGGACGCCGAGATCCGCGATCGCTCCAGTCTCGCCCTGCTGGCCACCGCTCAAGACCTGCGCGCCCAGGCCGCCCGCCTCGTGCACGCCGGCTTCGTCAGCGAGGTCGGCGCCGCACGCCTGCCGCACCTGGCCCGGTACCTGCGGGCCGCACGCCACCGGCTGGTCAAGGCCGCCGAGAACCCGCAGCGCGACGCCGACCTGGCGTGGCAGGTGCAGGACGTCGAGGCGCTCTACGACGACGTCGTCGCCAAGCACCCGCGCGACGCGGAGCTCCGGGAGCTGCGCTGGATGCTCGAGGAGTTGCGCGTCAGCCTGTTCGCCCAGCAGCTGGGCACGCCCGTCCCGGTGTCGACCACCCGCATCAAGAAGGCGCTCGCCGCCTACTGAGGCTCCACGGGCCCGTCGTCGGTCCCGGCCACCAGCTCGCCGCAGCTGACCTCCTGCGCGGTCGTCACCACGGGTTCGTCGGCGCCGGCGCCAAGGGCCACCTGCTCCGGCGCCGCGTTGGTCGCGTGCCGGCCGTCGGCGTCCAGGTCCACGAAGGTCCGGGTCACCGTGTAGGTGCCGGCGGTGTCGGCCACCGCGTTGAGGCCCGCGAGCCGGAGCGAGCCGGCATCGGTCGAGCACCCGACACCGGTCCCGGTCCCCGCGAAGCCCCGGTCGAACCTGTACGGCTCACCCTGCTCGTTGGCCACCGGGGTCACGGCGCAGCCGGCGAGCGAGTAGACCAGGGCCTCCCGGCTGAGGTCGACCAACGCGATCGGGATCTGGTCGGCCTGCACGCGGTTGACGATCGCGGAGGCGGGGACGGGCGAGGCGGAGTCGATCGTCGCCGAGAACGTCGCGCCCGACGCCGTGGTGATGCCGAACGTGCGCCCGGCGCCGCCGCTGAGCCAGGCCTGGTCGGGTCGCCCGTCACCGTCGACGTCGATGACGGTGACGACGTCGGCGCCGGCCGGTGCCGTCTCGTCGTTCGGGGCGCAGCCCGCCGCCGCCGTGGACGGTTCCTCCGACGGCTCCTGCGACGGTTCCGGCGACGGGGACGAGGACTGCGAGGTGGTCGACGACGCGACCGGCTCCGCGCCGTCGTCGTCCCCCGTCACCAGCAGGTACACGATGACGCCGACCGCCGCGGCGAGGAGGACGGCCAGCGCGATGATCCAGCCCCGGCGCCGGTGCGGCGGCTCCCCCGACGGCTCGGAGGCACCGGTGGGCGGGAACGGGCTCGTCATGCCACTGGTCTACCGCACTCCGGAGGCCCTCAGGACGTGCGGCGGAACAGCGCCCCCGCCGCGATGCGCGCCACGACGTAGATCCCGACGCACCAGGCCACGGCCGCCACCCACGAGTCGCCGACCGGCAGCCCGAGCAGGAGCCCGCGCAGGGTGTCGGTCACGGGCGTGATCGGGTTGTAGGTCGCGATCGTCTCCAGCACCGACGGCATCGACTCCGGCGGCACGAACGCGCTCGACACGTAGGGCAGGAACAGGATCGCGAAGGTGAACCCGGACGCAGCCTCCGGCCCGGACGCGACCACCCCGATGGCGACCGCCACCCAGGTGAGCGCGAGGACGAAGAGCGCGATGAGCCCGATGGCCGCCGCCCAGTCCAGGGGCGACGCCGCGGCGTCGAAGCCGATGAGGAAGGCCACGCCGATCACGAGAGCGGTGGAGACCGCGTTGCGCACCATGCTCGCGACCACGTGCCCGGTGAGCACGCCGGTGGGCCGTATGGGCAGGGAACGGAACCGGTCGATGATGCCGCCGGTCATGTCGCTGGCGACCTCCACGGCGGTGTTGGCGGAGCCGTACCCGGCCGTGAGCAGGATGATGCCCGGCACCACCCAGTCGACGTAGGCGCCGCCGGTGTCGATGGCGCCGCCGAACACATAGACGAACATCAGCAGCAGGGCCAGCGGCAGGATCACCGCCATCAGCACGGTGTCCATCTGGCGCAGGGACCGGCGCAGGCACCGGCCGATGAGCGCGGACGTGTCGTGCCACGTCCAGCCGAGGGCGGGCACCGCTGTGGGTGCGGTGAGCGTGGTCATCAGTACTCCCGGGAGGCGACGAGGGCGGGCGTGGTGGTCTCGGGCGCGGTGGGCTGGCCCGTCAGGGTGAGGAAGACGTCGTCGAGCGTGGGGGAGCGGACCTCCCAGGTGTCGACGGTGACGCCGCGGTCCTCGATGCCGGCGAGGATCCGGCGCACGTCCGGCACGGAGCCGTCGGTGAGGATGCGCTCCTCCGACCCGTCCTTGAGGTGGAGCTCGACGTGCGCCGAGCCGACGGCCCGCTTGAGCTCGCGCGCCGTGCCGTCCGCGATCACGCGACCGCGGTCCATGACGGCGATCCGGTCGGCCAGCTGGTCGGCCTCCTCGAGGTACTGCGTCGTGAGCAGCACGGTGGTGCCCTCGGCGACGACCTCACGGATGACGTCCCACAGGTCGTTGCGGCTGCGCGGGTCGAGGCCCGTCGTCGGCTCGTCGAGGAACACGACCTGCGGCCTGGCCAGGAGGCCGACCGCGAGGTCGAGCCGCCGCCGCATGCCGCCGGAGTAGGTCTTGACCACCCGCTTGCCGGCGTCGGTCAGGTCGAAGAGCTCGAGCAGCTCCGCGCTGCGGGTGCGCACCTCCGAGCGGCCCAGGTGCGCGAGCTTCGCCATGAGGTGCATGTTCTCGACGCCCGTGAGCAGGTCGTCGACCGCCGCGAACTGGCCGGTGAGGCTGATCGCCGCCCGCACCTGCTCGGCCTGCCGGACCACGTCCTTGCCGACGACGTGCGCCGTGCCGCCATCGGGCCGCAGCAGCGTGGACAGGATGCGCACGGTCGTGGTCTTGCCGGCGCCGTTGGGGCCGAGGAGCGCGAGCACCTCGCCCCGAGCGACGTCGAGGTCGACGCCGTCGAGCACGGTCAGGTCGCCGTAGGACTTGCGCAGCCCCCGGGCGACGACAACAGGAGCGGTCATCGCGATCTCGCCTTCTGTGTATGTCGTAAACTGTGTGTGTACTTCATACACACTTGTAGGATCGACCGTCAAGGAGGTGTCGTGGACAACGACGACGAGACGCGTGCGGCCGAGGCGCTGCGCCGCGACCGCGAGAAGGCCGAGCGCGCCGAGGCCAAGGAGGCGGACCGGCTGCGCCGCGAGCTGGAGAAGGCCGACCGCGACGCCGAGCGCGCCGCGCAGAAGGAGGCCGAGCGCTCCCGCAAGGACGCCGAACGGCTCGTGCGCGAGCGCCTGAGGGCCGAGCAGGACCTGGCCAAGGAGGCCGAGCGGCTGCGCAACGAGCGCGAGCGCGAGGCGCAGCAGGCGGTCAAGGAGGCCGCGCGGCAGCTCCGCGAGGCCGAGAAGGCCCAGCGCGCGGCAGCCCTGGCCCAGCAGAAGGCGGCACGCGCGGCCGAGAAGGCGCGGAGGCAGGCCGTGCGGGTCGCGGGATCCCAGGGTCCACCCGTCGAGCTGCCCCCCGGCATCGCCGTGCTGTGGCGCACGCCGGTCGAGGGCCGGCCGGGTCCGCGCCCCAGCCTGACGCTCGAGCAGATCGCCGATGCGGGGATCGCGCTGGCGGACGCCGAGGGCATCGACGCCGTCTCCATGGCCCGGCTGGCCGAGTCCCTCGGCTTCACGACGATGTCGCTGTACCGGTACGTGTCCTCCAAGGACGAGGTGCTGGCCCTCATGTCCGACCGCGCCGCCGGGCGCCCGCCCGTCCTCGGGCCGGACGTGGGCGGTTGGCGCGAGCGGCTCGAGCTGATCCTCGCCATCCAGCAGCCGATCCTGCGCGCGCACCCGTGGCTGGCGCGCACGACCACCGTGCTGCACGCGGTGGGGCCCGGACGGCTCGCGTGGATGGAGGGGATGCTCTCCGCCCTCGAGGACACGCCCCTGTCCGAGCGGCAGAAGGTCGGCGCGATCGGCCTGCTGGCCACGCACGCCCTGGACCAGCTGCGCGTGACCGAGGAGCTGACCGACAGCAGGCGCACGGCGGCCGTGGGTGCGGCGGACGGCGCCGACGAGTCCCCCGACCTGGGCGCCCTCCTCGGCGTCCTGGCGTCGCCGTCCGCGCACCCCGCGCTGCTCAGGGCGGTCGACGAGGGCGCGTTCTCGTTCGGTCCGGACGACCGAGCCGACGACGGCGACAGCCTCGACTTCGGGACCGTCCTCATCCTCGACGGCATCGAGCGCCTCATCGCGCTCGCGAGCCCGGCGTCCTGAGCCGCCCACAGACCCCGGCATGCACAGTGGCGCCGCGTCTGTGTCGGCGGTCGCGGGCAGACTCGACGCATGACCTCGCCCGACGTCCCGCGCACCGGCCGCTGCTTCGGCGACGGCAACCCCCTCTACGAGCGGTACCACGACGAGGAGTGGGGGGTGCCCGTCCACGGTGAGCACGCGCTCTTCGAGCGGTTCGCGCTCGAGGGCTTCCAGTCCGGCCTCGCCTGGATCACGGTGCTGCGTAAGCGGCCGGCCTTCCGCGCGGCGTTCGCCGGGTTCGACCCGGAGGTCGTCGCGGGGTTCGGCGACGACGACGTCGCGCGACTCATGGCCGACGCGGGCATCGTGCGCAACCGCGCCAAGATCGAGGCGACCATCGCCAACGGGCGCGCACTACGTGAGCTGCACGCCGCGGGGGGCACCCTGGACGAGGTCCTGTGGTCGCACGCGCCMGACCGGACCACCCACGTCCGGCCCGTGACCTGGGCCGACGTCCCGGCGCAGACGACCGAGTCCCGTGCGCTCGCCACCCAGCTCAAGTCGCTCGGCTTCCGGTTCGTCGGTCCCGTCACTGCGTACGCCGCCATGCAGGCCTGCGGAGTCGTCGACGACCACCTCGCCACGTGCCCGTCGGCCACGCCCCGTCACCCGTCGGGGTGAGCACTACTCCTGCCGGGTGACGCTGCCATGCGGGTCTCGGAACCGGGTGTGACGCGGACTACAGTGCGGGCCATGACGGAGATGCCCGACGACGACGCACGGCGCGATGCCGAGCGCGCGGCGGCGGAGGCTCTCGCGGACAACGTTGTCCCCGACGCTCGCATCCTCGCGGCCGTGCAGGACGGGCTGCTGTCCGTCCCCGCGGGCTCACCGAACTCGTGGTTCGACGTGCCGTCGCAGCGCAGTCGCATGCAGCCGGGGACCCTGTTCCCTCGCCGCCAGCACTGACGCGGTCCCGCCCCGGCCACCCGCGCTCCCGCCGTTCCGGCCCGGACGGCCAACCCCGGACACCCACGTCTCATAGGTCGAGCAAGGTTGCCCAGCATGTGATCGCCGGTC
Organism: Cellulomonas sp. P5_E12; assembly: GCF_054049315.1. Classification (NCBI taxonomy): domain Bacteria; kingdom Bacillati; phylum Actinomycetota; class Actinomycetes; order Micrococcales; family Cellulomonadaceae; genus Cellulomonas; species Cellulomonas sp. P5_E12. The sequence goes on from NZ_JBFUMP010000009.1 coordinate 15,254, forward strand.
TACCATCGCGCCTACCATCCAGAGCGGCCGAGAGACCTGGCTCGACGACGCCGCAGCAACCCCCCTCCCCGCCGAGGGTGTGGGTGCTTCCGCCAGGGACGATGGAGTGAGCGATGTCCCCGCAGACCACGTGTCCCCGCACCGCACCGGTGCCGACCACCGGACCGGTCGCGCCGTGAGCGCGGCCGCCGTGGAACCGCGCACCCCCGGGCTGCACGCTGCGCCGGCGACCCGCCCGCAGACCGCGAACGACCGCCCCACCATCTCGTTCGAGCTCTTCCCGCCGCGCAACCCCGATGCGGCGCCGCGCCTGTGGGCCACCATCCGGGCGCTCGAGTCCGTCCACCCGGACTTCGTCTCCGTCACGTACGGCGCGTCGGGCAAGACCCGTGTCACCACGCGTGCGCTGGTCCGCCGGCTGCTGCGCGAGACGACGCTCAACCCGATCGCCCACCTGACCTGCGTCGGTACGTCCCGCGCGGAGATCACGGAGATCGTCGGAGAGTTCCTCGACGAGGGCCTGCGGTCGTTCCTCGCGCTGCGCGGCGACCCGCCCACCGAGCAGAGCGACTGGGAGGCGCACCCCGACGGTCTGCAGACGGCCGGCGAGCTGGTCGAGCTGCTGCGAGACATCGAGGCCCAGCGCTGCGCGGACAGCCCGTCGCAGGCGGTCCGGGCGCGGGTGCGACCGCTGTCCGTCGCGGTCGCGGCGTTCCCCCGTGGCAACCACGCCACCGGCGGCACACGCGCCCAGGACGTCGCCTCGCTCCTGGCCAAGCAGCAGGCCGGCGCCGACTTCGCGATCACGCAGGTGTTCTTCGACGCGGACGACTACCTGGGTATCGTGGCGGAGGCCCGCGAGGCCGGCGTGACCATCCCGATCATCCCGGGCATCATCCCGACCACGGACCCGGCCCGCCTGCTGCGGGTGCAGGAGCTGACCGGCGTCCCGGTGCCGGGCAGGCTCCTGGACCTGCTGGGCTCGGCCGACGACGAGCTCGACCGCCACCGCCGGGGGATCCGCGCGAGCGTCGACCTGGTCAACGGCGTCCTGGACGGCGGAGCACCCGGCGTCCACCTGTACACGTTCAACCAGCACCATGCCGCACTTGACCTGCTCGAGGGTGCACACCTCGACGGCGGAGCTCGGACAGCTCCCGACCTGGCCGGATGGCCGCAGGACACGGCACCCGCCCGACCCCCGAGGGACTGAACAATGAGCGAGACCCGCCCGAACTTCCCCGCGAGCTCCGTGCTCGGCTACCCCCGCATCGGCCCGCGCCGCGAGCTCAAGAAGGCCCTCGAGGCGTTCTGGGCCGGCCGCACCAGCGCCGACGAGGTCGAGGCGACCGCCGCCGGCCTGCGCAAGCGCACCCGCACGCGCCTGGCCGAGCTGGGCCTGGCCACCGACGTGCCGGCGATCCCGAGCGCGTTCTCCTTCTACGACCACGTGCTCGACGCGACCGCCGTGGTGGGTGCCGTGCCGGCCCGCTTCGCGGACGTCGTCGGCGCCGACGGCGCCCTCGACCTGGCGGGGTACTCGACCGTGGCCCGCGGCCGCGGCGACGACCTGCCGCTCGAGATGACCAAGTGGTTCGACACCAACTACCACTACCTGGTCCCCGAGATCGGCCCGGAGACGGTCTTCCGCTACGCGAGCAACCGCCCCGTGCGCGAGTTCACGGAGGCGCTGGCGGACGGCGTGCTCACGCGTCCGGTCATCGTCGGCCCTGTCACCTACCTCGCGCTGGCCAAGGCCACCGAGGACGCGCCCCAGGGCTTCGCGCCGATCGACCGCCTGGCCGACCTGCTGCCCGTCTACGCCGAGCTGCTGACGGACCTCGCCGCCGCCGGTGCCACCTGGGTACAGCTCGAAGAGCCCGCCCTGGTCTCCGACTCGATCGCCGTGCCCGCCGAGCAGCTGCTCGCCTCCGTCATCGAGGCGTACCGCGCGCTCGCCACCGACCTGGCCCGCCCGGACCGCCCGGCCATCCTCGTCGCGGCGCCCTACGGCGACCTCGGCGCGGCGTTCCCCGTGCTCGCCGCCACGGACGTCGAGGCCATCGGCATCGACTTGGTCCGCGGCCACGCGCCCACGGAGAAGGTCCCGGGCCTGGAGAGCAAGACGCTGGTCGCCGGCGTGATCGACGGCCACAACATCTGGCGTGCGGACCTGGACGCGAAGCTGCAGATCCTCGAGCAGCTCGAGGGTCTCGGCGCCGCCGCGGTCACGGTCGGCACCTCGACGTCGCTGTTCCACGTCCCGCACACGCTCGAGGACGAGCCGAAGCTCGACGCCACGCTGAAGACCTGGCTCGCGTTCGCCGACGAGAAGGTCGTCGAGGTCGTCACCCTGGCCGAGGGCCTGACCGAGGGTCGCGAGGCCATCCACGAGCAGCTGCTCGCCGCGACCGATGCGGCGACCTCGCGCCGCACGGCTCCCGGCGTCGTCAACCCGGCCGTCCGCGACCGCGTGGCCGCGCTCGACGAGGCCGCGTTCAGCCGCGGCTCCTTCGACGAGCGCAAGGCCGCCCAGGCGGCCCGGCTCAACCTTCCGCCGCTGCCGACGACGTCCATCGGCTCGTTCCCGCAGACCACCGAGATCCGCACGGCCCGCGCCGCGTTCGGCAAGGGCGAGCTGACCGAGGAGCAGTACGACGACGAGATGAAGGCGGAGATCCGCCGGGTCGTCGAGCTGCAGGAGAGGATCGGCTTCGACGTGCTGGTGCACGGCGAGCCCGAGCGCAACGACATGGTCCAGTACTTCGCGGAGAACCTCGACGGGTTCGCCGTCACGCAGAACGGCTGGGTCCAGTCGTACGGCTCGCGCTGCACCCGTCCCTCCATCCTGTGGGGCGACGTGTCGCGGCCGAAGCCGATCACGGTCGAGTGGTCGTCCTACACGCAGTCGCTGACCGAGAAGCCGGTCAAGGGCATGCTCACGGGTCCGGTCACCATCCTCGCGTGGTCGTTCGTCCGCGACGACCAGCCGCTCGGCGACACCGCCAACCAGGTCGGCCTGGCCCTGCGCGACGAGATCGCCGACCTCGAGGCCGCCGGCATCGCCGTCATCCAGGTGGACGAGCCCGCGCTGCGCGAGCTGCTGCCCCTGCGGGTCGAGGACCACCCCGCGTACCTCGACTGGTCGGTCCGCTCCTTCCGGCTGTCCACGGCCGGCGTCCGCCCCGACACGCAGATCCACACGCACCTGTGCTACTCGGAGTTCGGCGAGATCATCGGCGCGATCGACGGCCTCGACGCGGACGTGACGTCGATCGAGGCAGCCCGCTCGAAGATGGAGATCCTCGGCGACATCTCGGCGGCCGGCTACCCACGCGGCATCGGCCCGGGCGTCTACGACATCCACTCGCCCCGCGTGCCCAGCGAGGCCGAGGTCGAGGAGCTGCTCACCGAGGCGGTCAAGGCCATCGCGGTCGACCAGCTCTGGGTCAACCCGGACTGCGGCCTGAAGACCCGCCGCTACGAGGAGGTCGCCCCGTCGCTGGAGCACATCCTCGCGGCGACCCGGGCAGTGCGCGCCACCCTCTGATCCACAGGTCCCAGCACGATCGGCCCCGGGCTCCTCTCTCAGGTGTCCGGGGCCGTCGCGCGTCCTAGGGTCGTCCGGTGACGATCTTCGACACCGTCCCCCTCGACCAGCTCCGCCGCCGCACCAGCGCGAAGTGGCGGTCCTACCCGCCGGACGTGCTGCCGCTCTTCGTCGCCGAGATGGACGTCCCCCAGCCCGAGCCGGTGATCCGCGCGGTCAGCGACGCCATGCGGTCCGGCGACACCGGCTACCCGCACGGCCACGCCTTCGCCGAGGCGATGGCCGAGTTCGCCGCGGAACGGTGGGGCTGGGAGGTGGACGTCGCCGGGTCGCGCCTGGCGTCCGACGTCATGGTGGGCGTGGTCGAGGCGCTCCGGCTGGTCACCGACCACGGGAGCGCCGTGGTCATCAACCCGCCCGTCTACCCACCGTTCCGCGCGTTCCTCGAGCACGCCGGCCACCTCGTCGTCCCCGCCCCGCTCGGCCCCGACGGCCGCCTGGACCTGGACGTGCTCGACCAGGCGTTCGCCCGCGCCCGCGCGCACAGCGCCCGTCCGGGGTACCTGCTCTGCCACCCGCACAACCCGACCGGCAGCCTGCACACCGCCGCCGAGCTGCGGTCGGTGGGCGAGCTGGCCGCGCACCACGGCGTCCGGGTCGTCGCCGACGAGATCCATGCGCCGCTGGTGCCCAGCAGGCAGACGTTCGTGCCGACGACCACCGAGATCCCCGACGCCATCGCGGTGCACTCCGCCTCGAAGGCGTTCAACCTCGCGGGTCTGCGCGCGGCGGTGCTGGTCCCCGGTCCGGAGGCCGCCGCGGACCTGGCCCGGATGTCGTACGTCGTCGGCGACGGCGTCATGCACGTCGGCACGCTCGCCGAGACGGTGGCCTACCGCGAGTGCGGGCCGTGGCTGGACCAGGTGCTCGACGGGCTGGCGCACAACCAGCGGCTCCTCGATGGGCTGCTTGCCGACCAGATGCCCGACGCCGTCTGGTCGCCGCCCGAGGCGACATACCTGGCGTGGATCGACCTGCGCGCGTTCGCCGCCGTCCGCGCTGGTGCCGACCCGGCCGAGCTCTGCCTCCGCCGTGGGCGCCTCGCCGTCACCTCCGGGCCAACGTTCGGCGACGGGGGCGCGGGGCACGTGCGGCTCAACCTGGCGGCATCGATCTCCACGCTCACCGACGCGGTGGGACGGATGGCCCTCGCCCTGGCCGACTGACATCGATTCGTGCCCATCTGACCGTCATCGGGGCTCATGTTCCCCCCACGCGCGTGCCGATCCCGTACACAAGGCCGCGAGGCCGATGTCGACGACGACGTAGGGGGAGACCGACGTGACGAAGTGCGACGAGTGCAGCGCGGCCGTGCAGTTCTGCGAACGGTGCGACGGCGCCGGCCGCAAGCGCTGGTCGGGGGAGTGCAGCTATTGCCGGGGTACCAGTCAGCTCTGCATGACGAACTCGAACCACCGTTGGTGAGCTGAGGCCGTGGGCCTCACGCGCCCCGGCCCGACCTGACGTAGCGCGCCGTCAGAGCCTCGACGATGCGCACGTCCGCGTCGAGCCACGGGACGTCGAGCCACTGGTGACCATGCAGCCACCGCAGCTCGTCGTGCTCGACGAGGGGCTCGGCCGTCCCGTCGACGATCTCGGCCAGCCAGATCCGCATCACGTACTCGTCGGACAGCCGCCACATCCCGTCGTCGGGACCGAGGAGCTCGTCTCCCAGCCCGATCCGCACACCGAGCTCTTCGCGGATCTCGCGGTGCAGAGCGTCCTCCGGCGCCTCGTCGCCGTCGACCTTGCCGCCCGGGAACTCCCAGCGGCCCGCGAGCCTCGCCGGCACGGCGCGGCGAGCGGCCAACAGCTCGCGGGGGTCGTCCAGGTCGTCGACGATCGCGGCGGCAACGACGAGCACGGAGGGTGGGGTCATGCGTGGAGTCTGCCAGGCCCGCGTTGCGCGGACGTGGCACCCCTGGGTCGGCCCGGTGTCTTGAGCCGAGGAGTCCTGCTGAACCTCTGTCAGCGGATGCCGTGCTCGACGGCCCAGGCGACGGCCTCGGACCGCGTGGACACGCCGATCTTGCGGTAGACACTGCGGACCTGCGACTTGACGGTGTTACGGGTCACGAAGAGACGCGTGGCGATCTCCTCGAGTGTGACGTCCTCGGCAAGCTCGGCCAGCACGACCCGCTCGCGGCGCGTCAGTGCGTCGTTCGAGAGACCGACCGACCTGCTCGTCTCCACCATGCTCATGATGTCCTCCGGTGTGCTGCTGACCCGGGGGGTCCGGGTCGCCACGCTATGGCTGCGTACCGGATGAGAGAGGGCTGGTCGTGAGCCATGACGCCACTTCCAGCAATCTCGTCATGCGCGGGTTCCCCCCGCCATGCGCCGATCGCACCTGCCACCCACAATGAACGTCGCACCGCTTCGTTGATACGCCGATCGTGTGAGCACCGGCGGGTTTTCACCCAGACGGCTGATCGGTTCCTCGAGGCTACAAATTTGTGACGACCGGGCTCAGCCCGCGTTCTGCGCCGTGTACTCCTCGGCGGAGAGCAGCGGACCCGTCGATGCCACGTCGACCTTCAGGAGCCAGCCGGCCCCGTACGGGTCTGAGTTGACCACCGACGGATCGTCGACGGCACCCTGATTGATCTCGACGACCGTGCCCGACACCGGCGAGTACAGCTCGGACACGGACTTGGTCGACTCGATCTCGCCGACGACCGCGCCGGCGACGATCTCCTCGCCGACGGCGGGGAGCTCCAGATAGACGATGTCGCCGAGCGCGTCAGCCGCGATCCCGGTGATGCCGACGGTCGCGGGGGCGCCGTCATCCAGCCATTCGTGCTCGACCGTGTAGTGGAGGTGGGTGGGCAGCTCCGTCATGTGTCTGGCTCCTGTCGAATTCTCTAGGGCTTGGTCTACCGGGGTCGGCGGTAGAAGGGAAGGGGCACGACGCGGACGAGCTCGCCGCGCCCTCGCACGTCGACCGCCAGCTCGGTGCCGGGGGCGCTGACCTCGGGGGTCACGTACGCCATCGCCACCGGGTGCCCGAGGGTCGGCGACGGTGCTCCGGAGGTGACGGTACCGACCTTGGGGGCGTCCGCCGCGGCCGAGCCCTTGACCGGGTAGCCGTGCCGGGCGGCACGGCGGCCGAGGCCTTCCAGCCCGACGAGCACACGCGCGGGCTCCGACTGCGCGCGCGCTTCCAGGGCCGCGCGGCCGACGAACGGGAGCGGCTCGCCGTCGTCGTCGACCTTGTCCAGCTTCACCACGCGGCCGAGGCCGGCGTCGTGCGGGGTGGTCGTGCGGTCGAGCTCGTTGCCGTACAGCGGCATGCCGGCCTCGAGCCGGAGGCTGTCGCGCGCCGACAGCCCGGCGGGGACCAGCCCGAACGGCTCTCCGGCGGCCAGGAACGCCTGCCAGAGGGCGGGGGCCAGCGCGGCGTCGAGGAAGAACTCGAACCCGTCCTCGCCCGTGTAGCCGGTGCGCGCGACGAAGACCGGCTTGCCCTCGAACGTCATCGGGATCGCCGCGTAGTACTTCAGCGCCTCGGCGTCGTGCCCGGCCTCGGCCAGCCCCTCGGTGGCGCGGAGGATCTCCAGCGCACGGGGGCCCTGCACGGCGATCAGGGCGGTCTGCGGGGAGCGGTCCTCGACGACGACGTCGAACCCGTCGGTCCGCTCCGCGAACGCCGCGAGCACCGTGGCGTGGTTCGACGCGTTGGCGACGACCATGAACGTGGACTCGGTGTCGCGATAGACGATCAGGTCGTCGACGACGCCGCCGTCCTCCGCGCAGATCATCGTGTAGCGCGCACCCAGCACCCGCAGGGCCGAGAGGTTGCCGACGAGCGCGTAGTCGAGGAACGCGCCGGCGTCGGGGCCGCTGATCGCGATCTCGCCCATGTGCGACAGGTCGAACAGCCCTGCGGCCGTGCGGACCGCGGTGTGCTCGGCGATGTCGGACGTGTAGCGCAGGGGCATCTGCCAGCCGGCGAAGCTGGTGAGGGCGGCGCCCAGGGCGACGTGCTCGTCGTGCAGGGGGCTCAACGTGTCCACGGTGTCGTCGTCCTTCATTCGGCGTACGCCTCGATGGGCGGGCAGGAGCAGACCAGGTTGCGGTCGCCGTGCGCGCCGTCGATCCGGCGGACCGGCGGCCAGTACTTGCCCTCGCGCAGCGCGGCCACCGGGAAGGCGGCGAGCTCGCGGGGGTAGGCGTGGTCCCACACGTCGGCGCTGAGAGCCGCGGCGGTGTGCGGCGCGTGGCGCAGCGGGGAGTCGGCGACGGGCCAGCGGCCCGCCTCGACGGCGTCGATCTCGCCGCGGATGGCGACCAGGGCGTCGACGAACCGGTCGAGCTCGGCCAGGTCCTCCGACTCGGTCGGCTCGACCATGAGCGTGCCGGCCACCGGGAACGACAGGGTCGGCGCGTGGAAGCCGTAGTCCATGAGGCGCTTGGCCACGTCCTCGGCGGTCACCCCGGTGTCCTTGGTGATGTCGCGCAGGTCGAGGATGCACTCGTGCGCGACGAGCCCGTTCGGGCCCGTGTAGAGGACCGGGAAGTGGCCCGACAGGCGCGTGGCCAGGTAGTTCGCCGCGAGGACCGCGGTCTCGGTGGCCGTCTTGAGGCCGTCGGGACCCATGAGCGCGACGTAGGCCCAGGAGATCGGCAGGATGCCGGCCGAGCCCCACGGCGCCGCGCTGACCGGGGCCACGGTGTTCTCGGCTGCCGACGCCGGCGTCGGGTCACCGGGAAGGAACGGGGCGAGGTGTGCCGCGACCGCGACCGGACCGACGCCGGGACCGCCCCCGCCGTGCGGGATGCAGAACGTCTTGTGCAGGTTGAGGTGGCTCACGTCGCCGCCTAGCTCGCCCGGCCGGGCCAGCCCGACGAGGGCGTTGAGGTTCGCGCCGTCGATGTACACCTGGCCGCCGGCCTCGTGCACAAGCTCGCAGACCGTGCGCACGCCCTCCTCGTAGACGCCGTGCGTCGAGGGGTACGTGATCATGATCGCGGCGACCTCGGGGCCGTGCTTCGCCAGCTTGGCGCGCAGGTCGTCCAGGTCGATCGAGCCGTCGCCGGCCGTCGCGACGACCACGACGCGCATGCCCGCGAGCGCCGCCGACGCCGCGTTGGTGCCGTGCGCCGAGGCGGGGATCAGGCACACGTCCCGCGTGTCCCCGCGGCTCGCGTGGTAGCCGTGGATGGCCAGCAGGCCGGCCAGCTCGCCCTGCGAGCCCGCGTTCGGCTGCACCGACACGGCGGCGTAGCCGGTGATCTCCGCCAGCCAGTCCTGCAGCTCCGTGACCAGCTCGGCGTAGCCCTCCGTCTGGTCGGTGGGCGCGTACGGGTGGATGGTGGCGAACTCGGGCCAGGAGATGGGCTCCATCTCCGCCGTCGCGTTGAGCTTCATGGTGCACGAGCCCAGCGGGATCATCGTGCGGTCCAGCGCCAGGTCCTTGTCCGACAGGCGGCGCAGGTAGCGCAGCATCGCGGTCTCGGAGCGGTGCAGGTGGAAGACCGGGTGCGTCAGGTAGGCGCTGGTCCGGCGGAACTCTGCGGGCAGGGCGTCGGAACCATCGGTCCCGAGGAACCCGAACGCGTAGGTGCCGTCCTCGGCCTCGAGCGTCATGGTTCCCGCCGCGGCGAACGCGAGCACGATGCGGAGCAGGTGGTCGTCGCTCGTGCGCTCGTCGGTGGCGATCTGCACGTGGTCGTCGTCGGGCGCCCACAGGTTCACGCCGGCCTGTGCCGCCTGGGCGACGACCTCGCGGGCCTTGCCGGGGACGACCGTGCGGACAGTGTCGAAGAACGTGTCGTGCTCGACGGTCACGCCGACGCCCGTGAGCAGCTCCGCCAGGCCGGCCGCGCGCGCGTGCACCGTCGAGGCGATCGCTCGGAGGCCGTCGGGCCCGTGGTAGACCGCGTACATCGAGGCGACGATGGCCAGGAGCGCCTGCGCCGTGCAGATGTTGCTCGTCGCCTTCTCGCGGCGGATGTGCTGCTCGCGAGTCTGCAGGGCGAGCCGGTAGGCGCGTGCGCCGTCGGCGTCGATGGAGACGCCCACCAGGCGGCCGGGCAGCATGCGCTCGAGGCCTGTGCGCACCGCCATGAACGCGGCGTGCGGTCCGCCGCCGAACAGCGGGACGCCGAAGCGCTGGGCCGAGCCGACCGACACGTCCGCGCCGAGCTCCCCGGGGGAGGTGAGCAGCGTCAGGGCGAGCAGGTCCGCGGCGACCGTCACCAGGCCCCCGCGCTCCTTGGCGGCCGCGACGACGGGGCGCAGGTCGCGGACCCGGCCCGACGCGCCGACCTGCTGGACGACGACGCCGATGAGGTCACCCTCGACCTCGGGCAGCCCGTCGGTGAGGTCGGCGACCACGACCGGGAGGCCGATCGCCTCGGCGCGGCCGAGCGTGACGGCCAGCGACTGCCCGAACAGGTCGGCGTCGAGCACGACGGTGCCGGGCTTGCCGCGGGCCGCGCGCCACATGAGCGCCACGGCCTCGGCGACCGCCGTAGCTTCGTCGAGGAGCGAGGCGTTGGCCAGGTCGAGGCCCGTGAGGTCGGTGACCATGGTCTGGAAGTTGAGGAGGGCCTCGAGCCGGCCCTGTGAGATCTCCGGCTGGTACGGCGTGTACGCGGTGTACCAGGCGGGCGACTCGAGCACGTTCCGGCGGATCACCGCGGGCGTGATCGTGTCGGAGTAGCCCTGGCCGATCATCTGCGTCATCACCCGGTTCTTGCCGGCGATCGTGCGCAGCGCGGCGAGGACCTCCTCCTCGGAGCGCGCGGCCGGCAGGTCCAGGGGGCGGTCCGTGCGGATGCTCGCCGGGACGGCGGCGTCGACGAGCTCGTCCAGGGAGCCGTAGCCGACGACCGACAGCATGTGCGCCGTCTCGCCGCCGCGGGGGCCGATGTGCCGGTCCGCGAAGACCTCCGCCGCCGGCGTGTGCTCGACGCTGGTGAAGGCGACGGAGTCGTGGGAGGGGTCCAGGTGGACCGCCGGGACGCCGTTCACGACGGCGGTGGCCAACGAGCTGAGATCGGTCACGAGCTGCTCCGCAGGGGTCGTCCGGACATGCCGGGACGGTGGGTGGGCTCCCCGCTCTGTCATCCGCACGAGTGGCTACGTGCGACCTGAGAGTTTTGCCGGTCCGCCTGTCGGGGCGCGCCGGCTTGCACCGTCGGTGGGACCTCGTCGCGTGAGCGCATCGGTCCGCTTTCCAGAGTTGCCTCGCCGTGGCGGTACAGGGGCCTGAGAGATTCCMGGGGAGGATTGCTCCTTCGGCGCCCCGCACGTTCTGCGGGAGCTCTCCCGCCGCGGTTCGAGCAGCGTGTGAAGTTGTGGGCTCAGAGTACCCGGCGATGTCCAGGGAGCAGTCGCGCCGTCCGTGCGCCCGGCGCATGCGTAGATTGGCCGGGTGCAGACGTCCACGCCCCCGCTGGCCGCGGTCGTCGTCGTGTCCGACCGGTCGGCTGCCGGGGAGCGCGAGGACCTGTCCGGTCCCGTCGCCGTCGAGAAGCTGTTCAGCGCGGGCTTCGCCGTCTCCGACGTGGCGGTGGTGCCCGACGGCGAGCTCTCGGTGGAGCGGGCGCTGCGGGCGGCCCTGCACGCCGGTGCCCGGGTCGTCGTGACGTCCGGCGGCACCGGCGTCGGACCGCGGGACCAGACCCCCGAGGGCACGCGCCCGGTGCTGGACCGGCACCTCCCCGGCATCGCGGAGCTCCTGCGGCGCGAGGGTGCGAAGACGGTCCCGACAGCGGTCCTCTCGCGCGGCCTCGCGGGCGTGACAGAGAACGGCGCGCTCGTCGTGAACCTTCCCGGCTCGCCGTCCGGCGTGGCCGAGGGGCTCGACGTGCTCCTGCCGCTCGTCGACCACCTTCTCGACCAGCTGGCGGGCGGGGACCACTCGTGATCGCCCGCGTCGTCGATCATGCGCTCGACCTGCAGTTTCACGTGGAACACGTGAGCGACCCGCGCGCCGGGGCCGTCGCCACGTTCGTCGGGCTGGTGCGGGACCACGACCCGTCCGTCGAGGGCCGGGTGGTCGGGCTCGACTACACCGCGCACCCCACCGCGCAGGCCGTGCTCGAGCGCCTCGCCGCGGCGGCCCTCACCGACGGCGTCCTCGGCATCGCGGTGAGCCACCGGGTCGGGCACCTGGCGGTGGGTGAGGCGGCGATCGTCGCCGCCGTCTCCACCGCGCACCGGGCCGAGGCGTTCGACGTGTGCCGCGCCCTCGTCGAGACCGTCAAGGCCGAGCTGCCGGTGTGGAAGCGCGAGCGTCTCGCCGACGGGTCACACGTCTGGGTGGGGCTGTGACGGGCGAGCAGCTGGTCGACCGGTTCGGGCGCGTGCACCGCGACCTGCGGATCTCGCTGACCGACCGGTGCTCCCTGCGCTGCACCTACTGCATGCCCGCTGACGGCGTCCCGTGGCTGGCCCGCTCGACTATGCTCAGCACCGACGAGATCGTGCACGTCGCCCGCGTGGGCGTGGAGCTGGGCATCGAGGAGATCCGGCTGACCGGCGGCGAGCCGCTGCTGCGCGTGGACATCGTCGACGTCGTCCGTCGGCTCACCGCGCTGACCGGCCCGTCGGGCAGCCCCGAGGTGTCGCTCACGACGAACGCGCTCCGGCTGCCCGGGCTCGCCTCCGAGCTCAAGGACGCCGGGCTGTCGCGGGTCAACATCAGCCTCGACACCCTGGACCGCGCGAAGTTCCTGGAGCTGACCCGCCGGGACAAGCTCGTGGAGACCCTGGCCGGGGTCGCGGCCGCCGACGCCGCCGGCCTGCACCCCGTGAAGATCAACGCGGTCGCGATGCGCGGGGTGAATGACGACGAGGTGGTCGAGCTGACCCGGTTCGCCGTCGACCGCGGCTACCAGATGCGGTTCATCGAGCAGATGCCGCTCGACGCCGGGCACACCTGGGACCGGGCTGAGATGGTCACGCAGGCGGAGATCCTTTCGCGGCTCACCGCCGCGTTCGACCTGACCGAGGTGCCCGGCCGCGGGTCCGCGCCGGCCGAGCTCTGGTACGTCGACGGCGGGCCCGCGACCGTCGGCGTCATCGCGTCGGTCACCGCGCCGTTCTGCGGCGCCTGCGACCGGCTGCGGCTCACGGCCGACGGCCAGCTGCGGGCGTGCCTGTTCTCGCAGACCGAGACCAACGTGCGGGATCTGCTGCGCGGGGAAGCCCCTGCGGTCGACGGGTCGGCGATCGGTGTCGGCCCGGGGCAGGCGGTGCGGATCGGTACGACAGCCCCCGCTCGCCCCGCACCGGCGCCGGCCGATGTGGACGCCGCGATCGCCGACGCGTACCGCCGGTGCCTGGCGGGCAAGAAGGCCGGGCACGACATCGACGACCCGCGCTTCCTGCAGCCCGACCGCCCGATGAGCGCGATCGGCGGCTGAGGGGTCAGCCGCCCGCGAAGGGCGGCAGGACGTCGAGGGTCGCTCCGGCGGCGACCAGGTCGTCGCCCTCCACCCTCGTCCCGTCCGCGAGCAGCGCGCACCGGCCGAGCACCCGGTCCAGCGCCGGACCGTGCGCGGCGACCATCGCGGCCCTGACCTGCGCGGCCGACCCCGCCGACAGCTGCTCGGTGTCGACCCCGGCGGCCTCCGCGGCGGCGGCGAAGTAGCGGACGGTGATCACGGCTCGGCGGTCCACGCCTGCGCGCGGGCCTCGATCCAGGCCAGGACGTCGGACGGGTTGGAGCTCGCCGCCGCCAGGCCGGCGACGAACATCGTCACCGGCACGGCCGGCCGGGCCACCTGGTGCGCGACGTCGGACGCGACCTCGAGCAGGCGGTCGATGTCGACGAGCTCACGCTCGACGCCGAGCGCGGTGGTGATCTGGTCGATCCACTCCGGCAGGTCTGCGCCCGGGGCGCGGCGGGGGTCGTCGGTCATGGTCCGATCCTGTCACCGAGCTCCGCGTCGAGGCGCTCGACGTCCGCCCAGGTGTCCGCGTCGGCCGCAGCATCGGACGGGTCCGGGACGTCGACCAGGCGCAGCCCGTCGACGAGCCGGTGCATCGCCGCTCCGTGGGCCGCCTGTAGCGCTGCGAGCGCGCGCCCGAGGGCGTCGGCACGGTAGACGGCGACGAGGTGCTGCGGCCGGCCGTCGGCGCTGACCAGCCGGGCACCGTCGACGCCGTCGGCCGACGCTGCGGCGAGCAACGCCGGGAGCACCGAGCCGGCACGCGGGACGTCGCAGGCCAGGACCGCGACCAGGCCGTCGGCGTCGAGGAACGCCAGCCCGGCGGCCAGGCCCGCCACGGGACCGCCGTCGGGCGGGTCCTMGAGCACGGTCGGGATCCCGGGCCGGGCGAGGGCCGGGGGTCCGACGACGACGACCCGTTCTGCTGCCGCGACCGCCGCGAGCGCGTGGTCGAGGAGCGCGCGACCGCCGACGCGCACCTCGGGCTTGTTCGAGCCGCCGAGGCGGCGGCCGCGTCCGCCGGCGAGGACGACCGCGTCGAACGGGACGGCGGTGGAGGTCACGCCTCGCGCCGCCAGTCGCCCGAGCGCCCGCCCGACTTCGCCTCGAGCTGCACGTCGGTGATCCGCACGGACTTGTCGAGGCCCTTGACCATGTCGACGACCGCGAGCGCCGCGACCGACACCGCGGTGAGCGCCTCCATCTCCACGCCCGTGCGGTCGGCGGTGCGGACGGTCGCGGTGACGGAGACGCCGTCGTCGGTGATCTCGAGGTCGACGACGACGCCGTGCACGCCGATGACGTGCGCGAGCGGCAGCAGCTCGGGGGTCCGCTTGGCGGCGGCGATGCCCGCGATGCGTGCGACGGCCAGCACGTCGCCCTTCGGCACCGCGCCGTCGCGCAGCGCCGCGACCACGTCGGGCCCGCAGAGCACCCGACCGGTCGCGGTGGCCGACCGCACCGTCGGCTGCTTGGCGGTGACGTCGACCATGCGGGCGTGTCCCGCGGAGTCGAGGTGCGTGAACTTCTCGGACTGCTCGGTCATCGGATCACCCTCAGGACGGTGACGCGGTCGCCGGCGGCGACCCGGTCGATCTCGGCGGGGATCACGGCGAGCCCCTCGGCCAGGACCAGGCGCGCGACCAGGTGCGAACCGGAACCGCCTGCGGTGGCGCGCGCGACGCGGTCGGGGGCCACCCAGCGCACGGGCATGAGCTGCGCCCGGCCGGGCGGGGTGGTCCAGCCCTCGTCGGCGATCGCGATCTCCGTGGTCCGCTCGACGCGAGCCAGCCCGCGCATCCGGAGCAGCACGGGTCGGACGAACACCTCGAACGACGCGAACGAGCTCACCGGGTTGCCGGGGAGCGTGAAGATCGGGGTGCCGCCCGGGAGGCGTCCCAGGCCCTGGGGCTTGCCGGGCTGGACCGCGACGGCGACGAACTCGACCGACGGCTCGTCGGCGAGCGCGGCCTTGACCACGTCGTACGCGCCGACGCTGACCCCGCCCGACGTGACGATCGCATCGACCGAGGGGTCCTCGTCCAGGCTCTGCAGGAGCGTCCGCAACGTGGTGACGTCGTCCGGCACGGGTCCCAGACGCAGCGCGACACCGCCGGCCTCGCGGACCGCGGCGGCGAGCAGCCACGAGTTCGAGTCGGGGAGCTGGCCGCGGTGCAGCGGGTTGCCCGGCGTGACCAGCTCGTCGCCGGTGGAGATCACGGCGACGCGGGGTCGGCGGTGCACCCGGACGGTCGGGTGCCCCAGGGACGCGACGGCGGCGATCGCGGCGGGGCCCAGCAGCGTGCCGGCCGCCACCACGACGTCGCCCGGCACCGCGTCCTCGCCGGCCCGTCGCAGGTGCACCCCGGCGTCGGGTGCGTCCCGCACCAGCACGGTCACCGTCCCGGCGTCGGTCAGCTCGACGGGGACGATGGTGTCCGCGCCGGGCGGCACCGGCGCCCCGGTCATGATCCGGGCCGCCGTCCCGGCGCTGACCACCGGCTCGTCGGGCGAGCCCGCCGGCAGGTCGGCCACCACCCGGAGCGTGACGGGGACGTCCGCGACGTCGACGTGCCGGACCGCATACCCGTCCATCGCCGAGTTGTCCCACCGGGGCAGGGGCTCGTCGGTGCGCAGGTCGTCGGAGAGCACCAGCCCGTCGGCGTCGTCGAGGGGCACCTCGACCGGGGGGAGCGGGACGGCGAGCGCGAGCGCGGCCGAGCGGTGGTCGTCGAGGCTGCGCACCGTCAGCGGACAGCCATCCAGGCGAGGATGCCGCCCTCGAGGTTGGACGCCTCGAACCCGGCGTTCTGCAGGATCCGCGCGGCCGTCAGCGAGCGGCCGCCCACCTGGCACTGCACGACGATCTCGACGTCGTGCGGCAGGTCGGCCAGCGCCGACCCGTCGAACACCGTGCCCAGCGGCACCAGCACGGCCCCGGGGATCGAGGCCTCCGCGTACTCCGACGGCTCGCGCACGTCGATGAGCAGGAACTCGTCGGTGCCGGCCTCGCGGGCGGCCAGGCGCTGCACCAGCTCGGGGGCGGTGATGACAGGGACGTCGGACATGGCGGGCACCTCGGGTTCGTCGGGGGGTTCCAGGGAGACAGCGGGCCGGGCGGTGGCGACCAGGGGGACCTCGGTCCACCGGCCGCGCAGGGCGTCGACGACGAGCACGCGGCCCAGCAGGGTCTCGCCCGTGCCGGTGACGAGCTTGACCACCTCCGTGGCCATGACCGAGCCGACCTGGCCGCACAGCGCGCCGAGCACGCCGGCCTCGGCGCAGGACGGGACCTCGTCGGCGGCCGGGGGGTACGGGAACAGGTCGCGCAGCTGCGGGCCGTGCTGCGCCCAGAACACGGTCGTCTGCGCGTCGAACCGCAGGACCGAGCCCCACACCTCGGGCATGCCCAGCCGCACGCACGCGTCGTTGACCAGGTAGCGGGTGGGGAAGTTGTCGGTGCCGTCGACGACGACGTCGTACCCGCGCAGGATCGCCTCGACGTTCTCGCTGGTCAGGCGGGTGAGGTGGACCACGACGCGGATGTCGGGGTCCAGCGCCTCGATCGCGTCGCGCGCGCTGTCCACCTTCGCGCGACCCACGTCGGCGGTCCGGTGGATCACCTGGCGCTGCAGGTTGCTGACGTCGACCACGTCGTCGTCGACGATCCCGATCGTCCCGACACCCGCGGCGGCGAGGTACTGCAGGACCGGCGCGCCGAGGCCGCCGGCGCCGACGACGAGCACCCGGGCGTTGCGCAGGCGGCGCTGGCCGTCGACCCCGATCTCGTCGAGGAGCAGGTGCCGTGACCCGCGCGCGACCTGCGCGGGGGTCAGGGGCGGCCCGAGAGGGACCAGGGCGGGCATCGGCACGGGCACCAACCTACGTCGCGGCGGGCGCCTGCAGGTTCCGCTGCCAGGCGATGATCCGGTCCACCGCCTCGCGCACCACGTCGACCGACGACGCGAACGACAGCCGGACCCAGCGGTGCCCGTCGACGGGATCGAAGTCGGTGCCGGGCGTCAGTGCCACGCCGGCCTCGTCGAGTAGCCGCGCGCACCACGTGATCGAGTCCAGGCCGCTCGCGGAGACGTCGGCGTACAGGTAGAACGCGCCGTCGGCCGGCGCGATGCGCGACCAGCCGAGCTCGGGCAGGCGCGCGAGCAGGAGCTCCCGGGCCGCGGCGTAGCGCTCGACGTTCGCGCGGGCGGCCGCGTAGCCCTCGGGGCTGAACGCGGCGACGCCGGCGTGCTGGGCGAGCGCGGGCGGGCAGAGCGCCACGTTCCCGGCGAGGGCGCCGACCGGCGCCACCAGGTCCTGCGGCAGCACCAGCCAGCCGAGCCGCCAGCCGGTCATCGCCCAGTACTTGGAGAACGAGTTCACGACGACGGCGCCGCGGTCGAGGTAGTGGGCGGCGGTCGCCGTCGCCTCCGAGCCGTACGTGATGCCGTGGTAGATCTCGTCGCTGACCAGCCGGACGCCGTGGTCGCCGCACCAGCCGGCGATCGCGGCCAGCTCGGTCGCGTCGATCATCGTGCCGGTCGGGTTGGCCGGGCTGGCGATCACCAGACCCTCGACCGGCGGGTCCAGCGCCTCGAGCTGCGCGACGGTCGGCTGGTACCGGGTCTCCGGGCCGCACGGGACCACCACGACCTCGCAGCCGAGCGCGGACAGGATGTTGGCGTACGCCGGGTAGCCCGGGACCGCGAGCGCGACGCGGTCGCCGACGTCGAACGCCGCGAGGAACGCGAGCAGGAAGCCGCCGGACGAGCCGGTGGTCACGGCGACGCGGCGGGGATCGACCTCGACCGAGTACCAGTCGCGGTAGTGCTGGGCGATCGCCGCCCGCATGGGCGGGGCGCCCATCGACTCCGTGTAGCCCAGGTCCCCGGCCGTGAGCAGGTCGATGGCGCGCTGCCGGACCACCTCGGACGCCCCGGTGGACGGTTCGCCTGCGCAGAGGTTGAGCACGTGCTCGCCGGCGGCCTTGCGAGCGTTGGCCGCAGCCAGGATCTCCATCACGGCGAACGGCGGGACGTGGGCTCTCGCGGCGACCTTCATGGGGCCATCGTGGCGTACGGACCCGGCGGCCGCGCCGGGCCCGTCCGCACGCCGATCAGCTGTTGTCGACGACCGCCGCCCCCGATGCGTCGGACCTGATGCGGTCGATGGCGCCCTGCGCGGACGCCTTCGCCGAGTAGCCCTCGCTGCTCGCGAGGACGTTGCCGTTGGTGGCGACGATCCGGAACCGGAACTCGCCCGCCTTGTCCTTGTAGATCTCGAACTTCACGCCAGCCTCCGAGGGTCTTTCCGCGGGTGCCGTCGGCGTGCGTCGACGGTGCTGCCAGTCTGTCGCGCTGCACGCAACGCCGCCCGGTCTAGCCTTCGACTCGTGATCGTGGACTGCGCCCTCTACTCCGCCGGCCGGCGACGCCACCGGATCGACGACGTGCGCCTCGCGCTGCGGGAGGCCGAGAAGGAGGACGGCTTCGTCTGGATCGGGCTGAACTCCCCGACGGCCGAGGAGTTCGACCTGCTCGCCGAGGGCTTCGACCTGCCCGAGCTCGCCATCGAGGACGCGATCCTGTCCCACCAGCGGCCCAAGCTCGAGCGGTACGGCGGCGTCACGTTCGCCGTCGTCAAGCCGGTCCACTACGTCGACCACGTCGAGGTGGTCGAGGTCAGCGAGCTGGCGATCTTCCTGGGCGAGCGGTACGTCATCGTCGTGCGGCACGGCGACACGACGATCCCCGCTCTGGTCCGTGCCGCGCTCGAGGCCGACCCCGAGATGCTCCAGCACGGACCGCCGGCGGTGCTGCACGGGATCCTGGACCGGACGGTCGACCAGTACCTCGACGTCACCGCGGCGATCGACGAGGACCTCGACGAGATCGAGGACCAGGTGTTCGGCGACGACCCCGGCAGCGACCACGCCGAGCGCATCTACAAGCTCAAGCGCGAGCTCCAGCAGTTCCGCCGGGCCGTCGTGCCGCTGGTCCCGCCGTTGACCCGGCTGGCCGAGGAGGAGGTGCCCTGCATCCCCGCGTACTCCCGGCCGTACTTCCGCGACGTCCAGGACCACGTCCTGCGCGCCGCGGAGCTCATCGAGGCCGCGGACGCCCTGCTCACCGGGGTCATGCAGGCCGACCTCGCCCAGGTGACCGTCGAGCAGAACCGCGTGACGGTGCAGCAGAACTCCGACATGCGCAAGATCTCGGCGTGGGCCGCGATCGCGTTGGTGCCCACCGCGATCACCGGGCTCTACGGCATGAACTTCGACAACATCCCCGCCCTGCACACCCGGTTCGGCTTCTGGGTGGTGCTGGCCGGCATCGGCGTCGTGTGCCTCGCGCTCTACCGGGCGTTCCGCCGCAACCGCTGGCTCTAGGCGGGCAGCGACGTCTCGATCAGCTCGACGATCTCCGTGGCGTCCGGCTCGGTGGTCGGGCGGAACCGGTGCACAGAGCCGTCCGGCGTGACGACGAACTTCTCGAAGTTCCACGTGATGCGACCGGCCTTGCCCGAGGCGTCCGGCGCCTTGGTGAGCTCGGCGTAGAGCGGGTGCTGGTGGCGGCCGTTGACCTTGGTCTCTCGAACATCGGGAACGTCACGCCCCACGTGGTCGAGCAGTACTCGGCGATGGCCTCCTCGGAGCCGAGCTCCTGCAGGAACTGGTTGCTGGGGAAGCCGAGGACGGTGAACCCGCGCTCCCCGTAGGTCTTCTGGAGCTCCTCGAGCTTCGCGTACTGCGGGGCAAGGCCGCACCGCGAGGCGACGTTGACGACGAGCTTGACCTTGTCCGCGTACTCACCGAACGTCGTGGCGTCGCCGTGCAGCGTGGTGAGCGGGATCTCGTTGAGGGACATGCCTCGGTCAACCATTCTGCGAGCGCCGCGCATTCCCCAGATCGTTGCGGACGTGCTCGACGATGCCGTCGGCGGCCGACTCGATCTGTGCGAGGCAGTCCTCGAAGTCGCGCGGGCCGCCGTACCAGGGGTCCGCGACGTCGAGGTCGCCGACGGCGTCCGGGTCGAAGGTGCGGAACAGGACGGGCTCGGCGCCCAGCCGGCGCAGCGCGCGGGCGTGCGCGTTCGTCATCGCCAGGACCAGGTCGCGCTGGTGAGCGGGCTCGACCTGCCGGGCCCGGTGACCGTCGCCGGTGGGGTAGCCGTGCCGCTCCAGCACGGCGCGGGCGCGGCGGTCGACCGGGTTGCCGTGCTCCTCGTCGCTGATGCCCGTGGAGTCGACGACCACCCGGTCGGCCAGGCCCGCGGCGGCGAACCGCTCGCGCAGCACGATCTCGGCCATCGGGGAGCGGCAGATGTTGCCGGTGCAGACGACCATGACGGAGTAGGGGTTCGACACCCCGTCATGATCGCCTGCCCCGTGCCGCCTGTCAGATCGCGCGCGGCTAGCTCGCGCCGGGCTTGCCGCCACCGTTGCCGTTGCCGTGGCCGTTCGCCAGCTGCGCCTTGAACACCTTCGACGCGTCGCCGAGCCGCAGGAGCACGGTCTCGCCCGTCGCGTCCTTGAGCCCGTCGTTGTCGGTCACGGCGTAGACCTGCCCGTCGCCGCCGATGGTGAGGCCCTCGAGCTTCTCCTGCGTCCAGCCGTCGGTCGCCCGCAGGTCCGGGACGACGTCGCGGACCAGGGTCTTGGTGAGCGTGCCGACCGTGCCCGGTGCCGGGTCCGTGGCGGGGATCTGGACGGCGTACACGGCCTTGACCAACGCGTCGGGCCCGTTGAGCTTGTCCCGCTCGATCACCGCGAGCGTGTCGCGGTCGACGACCGTGATCTCCGACAGGCCGATCCAGTCACCGGCCGTCGTCGTGGTGCCCAGCGGGTAGGCGAACCAGGCCCACGCGCCCGTCGACACGTCGTACCGCCCGATCCGCGCGATACCCGCGAGCCCGCCCGGGTCGGTGGTCAGGCCGCGCTGCAGTGCGACCCAGACGTGCTCGCCGCTGGTGTCCTCAGCGACGGCCACGCCCTCGATGCCCCACTTGGTCAGCCCGGCCGAGACGTCGGCCGGCAGCGGCACCGTCTGCTGCACCGCGCCGTCAGCGTCCGTCCTGACCAGCGCGTTCGCGGCGCCGGTCGCCCCCTCGGAGCCGAGCCAGAACCCGCCCTGGCGTCGAGCCGAGAGGCCCTCGATGTCCAGCGACGCCGCCGTGCCCCCCTGCGTCACGGCGACGTCACGATCGATGACGGCCGGCGTGCGAGACACGTCCAGCCGAAGAATGTGCGCGGTGCTGTAGGCCGCGTCGGTCGCGGTCCACAGGTGGTCGCCGTCCGCCGGGTCGGCGCTCAGCGCACCGAGCGCGCCCCAGCCGATCGGGTTGCCCGCGGCGTCGTCGGCCGAGACCACGCTCGGGAACTCCGGCGTGCCGGCCCGCTTCGCGTACGCCTTGCCGCGGCCGAAGACGCTGACCGACGAGCGGACCAGCACGCTCGCGTCGTCCGTCTCGCTGGACACCAGCAGCAGGTCGCGGGACGGCACCGGGAGGATGCCCTCGGGGCCGTTGGTCGTCGCGAGCACCTGGACGAACCGCGGGTGGGCGGCGTCGTCGACGTCGTAGACCGCGACGAAGTTCGACCGCTCGGAGCCGACGAACGCGTACCGCTGGCCGCCGAGCGTCGCGACCGCGAGGCCCTCGATCTCGACGCCCTTCTTGCCGGCGCGCGACTCGTTGTGCAGCCCGGTGCTGACGGCGAGCCGCTCGAGCTCGGCGCCCGCGTCCCAGACGACCGCGCCCTCGGTGTCGAAGACGGTCCAGCCGCGCGTGCCCCCCTTCCAGTCGCCCTCGTTCGCGGTCGCCAGGTGCGTCTCGTCCAGCCACGCCACGGCGTCGGGCTCACGCGGGGTCAGCGGGATCGAGCCGGTCTGGTTGATCACGCCGTCCTGCGCGCTGTCGATGCCGGTCAGGGCGACGCGCCCGGTGCTGAACACGCGGCCGACGTCACCGGTGGCCACGTCGACGAGCGCGACCCCGTTGTTCTCCTGCAGGGTCACGGCGACCGTCGAGCCTGTCGGGTCCACGGCCACGTACTCGGGCTCGGGGTCCTGCGGGGTGTCCAGGCCGGCCTCGACGAAGGACGGCAGCGCCGTCCCGTCGGCCGCGGTGAACGGCACCTCGCGGGTGCTCCACGCAGCCGGGTCGGTGCCGGGCAGGTCCACCAGCTGGAGGAACCCGGCGGGAAGCTGCGGCAGGTCGCCCTTCTTGCCGCCGGCGGGCTTGGCCTCCTCGTCCCGCTGGTTCTCGATGGCGATCGCCGCGTGGGCGTGGTCGGGCGTGAGCGCGATGGAGTCGGGCTGGCCGCCCAGGTCGATCGTGCGCACCAGCGCGTGGGTGGCCAGGTCGACGACGGCGAGCACGCCGCTGGGTGCCGTGAAGCTCTCCGACGTGTCGACGACGACGAGCACGTAGCCGCCCACCACTGCGACGGACGTCGGCTCGGCGTGCGCCCCGACACCGAGGTCCGCCTCGAGGTCGAGCGTGCCGATGCCGGTCGGCGTGCCGGGGTCGGTGATGTCGACGAAGCCGATCCGGCCCGCGAGCGCGTCGGTGTGGATGAACGTCTTGCCGTCCTCGCTGACCGCGGAGATCTCCGCGACCGTCGGGTCCGCCGCCGCCGCTCGCGCCGGGCGGTTGAGGTAGACGGGGTAGGTGGCGAGCCGGTGGAACGTCTCGTTCGCCGACGGGGACGTCCACACGGGCACGGGCCGCTGCTTGGGGTTGGCCGCGGCGGCGGTCGCCCCCAGGCCCGCGCAGAGCACGGCGGTGCAGGTCAGCGTCGCGACGGCGCGACGGGACGGGCGGGCGTGCAGCATCGAGGTCCCCTTCGGTCGGTGTCGATCGAGGGTGGCCTGGACCTGTGTCCGAATTCGGGCACCTGGGTGAACGCTGAGAGGCGGGTGGATGACGATTGGGACGGAGATCACGAAACACCCGCCGCGCTGACCCGGTTGTGCGGAGCATGCGAGCCATCACCTACTCCCGCTACGGCGGGCCCGACGTCCTCGACGTCACCGACCTGCCGACCCCCAAGGTCGGTCCGGACAGCGTCCTGGTGCGCGTCCGTGCCGCGTCCGTCAACCCCGTGGACTGGAAGGTCCGCGCGGGTTACCTCGACGCGATCATGGACGTCACGTTCCCGGCGGTCCCCGGCTGGGACGTCGCCGGCGTGGTCGAGCGCGTCGGCCTGGACACTCCCGAGCTGAGCGTCGGCGACGAGGTCTACGGCTACGTCCGCCGCGACTGGGTGCAGGGCGGCACGTTCGCCGAGTACGTCGCGGCACCGGTCCGGACCCTCGCTCGCAAGCCGGCGAACCTGAGCTTCGAGGAGGCGGCGGCGGTCCCGCTCGCCGGCCTCACCGCGTACCAGGCCATCCGGCGTGCGGGCGTCCACGAGGGCCAGACCGTCCTCGTGCACGCCGCGGCCGGCGGCGTCGGGGCGTTCGCCGTCCAGATCGCCCGGTCGCTCGGCGCCCGGGTCATCGGCACAGCCTCCGAGCGCAACCACGATCACCTGCGCGGCCTGGGCGCCGAGCCGGTCGCCTACGGCGACGGCCTGGTCGAGCGGGTCCGCGCCCTGGCGCCCGACGGCATCGACGTGGTGCTGGACTTCGGCGGCGACGACCTCGTCGAGACGACCAAGGCTCTCCTGGCCGACGGCGGCGCCGTCGCGTCGGTGGTCGACGCCGCCGCGCGCGACGAGCTGGGCGGCCACTACGTCTGGGTGCGCCCCAGCACCGAGGACCTCGACGCCCTCACCGACCTGATCGAGGCCGGGACGGTCACGGTCGACGTGGCCGAGGTGTTCGAGCTCGCCGACGCCGCCGCCGCCCACGAGGCCAGCCAGACCGGTCACGTCCGGGGCAAGGTCGTCGTCCGCGTCGCCTGACCAGCCCGTCCGCACACGGCCCGCGTCCTCTCGGAGGACGCGGGCCGTTCTGCTTGGCAAACGCGTAATAGTCGAGATATATTCTGGTTCGAACATTCGGAGTCGGACCCAGGAGGAGGAGCCATGGCAGCGCGCAGCCGCAGCAACCCGCTGGCCCTCGCCGTGCTCGCGCTCCTGTGGGAACGCCCGATGCACCCGTACGAGATGTCGATGACCCTGCGCGAGCGGCGCAAGGACGAGTCGGTGAGGCTCAACTTCGGGTCGCTGTACTCGGTGGTCGACTCGCTGGTGAAGCACGGCCTCATCGAGGCGGCGTCGACCGAGCGCGACGGCAACCGCCCGACCCGCACCGTCTACCGGATCACCGACGCCGGCGCCACGGAGGCCATCGACTGGCTCACCGACCTCGTCCGGACCCCCGTCAAGGAGTTCCCGCAGTTCGAGGCCGCCCTGTCGTTCCTGCCGCTGCTGGGCCCCGACGACGTCGTCCGCCTGCTCCGTCTGCGCCAGGCGTCGCTCGACCGGCAGGTCGCGGGATTGGAGGCGACGCTGGCCGAGGCCCGGGCCATGGGACTGCCCGCGATCTTCAGCCTCGAGGGCGAGTACGAGCTCGCGATCGTCCGTGCCGAGCTGGCCTTCGTCGCCACGCTGGCGACGAGCATCGCGGACGGCTCGTTCGAAGGCGTCGATCCCTGGCGCGACCTGCACGCCCGCGCCGCAGCGCACGGCGGTCTCGACCCCGACGATCTGGCGGAGGTGCTCGGCCCCTATCTGAGCACGCCGTAAAAAGGCCGACCCGGGTGCTGGAACACCCGGGCCGGCCACCACGAACCGACCGGGACCCGTGAGGGCACCTGTGCGATCCGCCGCACGAATCAGCATAGGTGGCAGCTCGGTCGGACCCACCGCCGTCTCCGGACGGCACGACCGAGAAGGCGGCACCATGCCGACGACACCACCCGTGGTCGAAGCACTCGACCTCGTCAAGACGTACCCGGGCGGCCGCGGCCGACCCGACGTCCAGGCCCTCGACGGCCTCACGCTCAGCATCCCCGGCGGCACCGTGCACGGGTTGCTCGGACCCAACGGCGCCGGCAAGTCGACGACGACGAAGGTGCTCACCACCCTCGCGCGCGCCACGTCCGGCACGGCCCGCGTGGCCGGTCACGACGTCGTGCGCGACTCCGACGCCGTCCGCCGCCGCATCGGCTACGTGTCGCAGGGCACCGGCGCCGACCCGCTGCTCAGCCCTCGCGAGAACCTCGTGATGGCCGCGCGGCTGCGCGGGCTGTCGCGCGCCGCCTCCACCGACCGGGCCGCCGCGCTGGTGGACCGGTTCGGGCTCGCGGAGGCCGCCGACCGTGGCGCCGGCAAGCTGTCCGGCGGCACGCGGCGCAAGCTCGACGTCGCGCTCGGCCTCGTCGGCACCCCGCAGGTCCTGTTCCTCGACGAGCCGACCACGGGCCTCGACCCGGAGGCGCGCGCCGCGATGTGGGAGGAGATCCGTCGGCTTGCCGGCGAGGACTCGCTCACCGTCGTCCTGACCACGCACTACCTCGAGGAGGCCGACCGCCTGGCCGACGGGCTCACCATCGTCGACCGCGGCCGGGTGGTCGCCGAGGGGTCGCCCGAGTCGCTCAAGGCGACGCTCGAGGGGGACACGCTCACGGTGGACCTGGTCGAGCCGGCGGAGTCGTCCGTGCGGTCGGCGGTCGCGTCCATCACCGCGCTGCGCGACGTCGTCGTGCACGTCGAGGGACCCACGGGCCGGCTCGTCGCGCGGACCACCGACGGACCGGCCGTCGTCGGCACCGTCATCGCCGCCCTCCAGGCGGCCGGCGTGCGGCACGGAGCCGTCGCCGTCTCCCGTCCCACCCTCGACGACGTCTACCTGCGGCACGCCGGCCGCTCGTGGACCTCGGCCGACGTCGCCTCGAAGGAGGCCGCCCGATGAGCACGCTCACCCTCTCCCGTCCGGTCACGGCTCCGACCCGCGCCTCGTGGGCAACCCAGACCGCCGAGGTCACGCGACGCTGGACCGTCGACTCGCTCCGCCAGCCGTGGGGCCTCGGGGTCGCGATCATCCAGCCGGTCATCTGGCTGGTGCTGTTCGGGAACGTGTTCTCGTCGGTCGGCTCGGTGCCCGGCTTCGGGGGCGAGGACTACATGACGTTCCTGGTCCCGGGCATCCTCATGATGACCGTCCTGTACTCGGGCGCCTGGGCGGGTACCGGGTTCATCGACGACATCAACAGCGGCGTCATGGACCGGATGCTCACGTCGCCGGTCTCGCGGTCGTCGCTGGTGGCCGGGCAGCTGGTGCAGCAGCTGCTCATCTGCGTCGTCCAGGGCATCTGCGTGATCGGCATCGGCGCCCTTGCGGGGGCGCAGTACGCCGGCGGCGTCGGCGGCGTGGCCCTCGCCATCGGGGCGTCGCTGCTGCTCGCGGCCGCGTTCTGCTCGTTGTCGGCGGCGGTCGCGCTGCTGGCGCGCGACCAGACCGCGCTCATCGGCATCTCGACCATCATCGTGCTGCCGGCGACCTTCGTCTCGACCGCCCTCATGCCCGCCGCGCTGCTTCCCGAGTGGGTGCAGACCGCGGCGCGCTACAACCCGCTGACGTGGGCGACGGAGATCGCCCGCACCGCGATGTCCGACTCGGTGGACTGGTCGGTGGTGGCCACCCGCAGCGCTCTCCTGCTGGCGCTCGCCGCGCTGGTCGCGTGGTGGTCGGTCCGCGCGATGCGCACGTACCAGCGCTCCCTCTAGAAGCCGCAACGTCCGCACTCGAGAGGGTTCTGACCCCATCGAGTGCGGACGTCGGCGGTCAGTGGGAGGTGGTGCGGCCGAAGTGGAAGCGGGCCGTCGCCGGGCTGCTCGGCCAGCGGCTGGTGACCACCTTGGCCCGCGTGTAGAAGCGCACCGCCTCGGGGCCGTAGATGTGGCTCTCGCCGAACAGCGAGTCCTTCCAGCCGCCGAACGAGTGCCAGCCCACGGGCACCGGGATGGGCACGTTGATGCCGATCATGCCGACCCTCACGGCCCGCTGGAACGTGCGGGCCGCGTCGCCGGACGACGTGAAGAGTGCCGTCCCGTTGCCGTACGGGTTGGCGTTGACCACGGCGATGGCCTCGGCCAGGTCGGCGACGCGGAGCACGACGAGGACCGGCCCGAAGATCTCCTCGACGTACGCGCGCATGTCTGTGGTGACGCCGTCGAGGACCGTGGGGCCGACGAAGAAGCCGCCCTCGTGCCCGGCGACCACGTGCCCGCGGCCGTCGACGAGCGCCGACGCACCGCTGTCCACCGCGTCGGTGACGATCTCCTCGATGCGCAGCTGCGAGGCCTTCGTGATGACCGGGCCCATGTCGGAGTCGGGGTCGTTGCCCGGTGCCACGCGGACCTTCTGCGCCGCCGCCGTGAGGCGCTCGAGCAGGGCGTCGGCCACCTCGTCGACGACGACCGCGACCGAGATGGCCATGCACCGCTCGCCCGCTGCGCCGAACGCGGCACCGGTCAGGTGCGTCGCGGCGAGGTCGAGGTCGGCGTCGGCCAGCACGACCGCGTGGTTCTTGGCGCCCCCGAGGGCCTGGACCCGCTTGCCGTGCGCGGTCGCAGTCGCGTGCACGTGCTGCGCGACGCGGGTGGAGCCGACGAACGACACCGCGGCGATGTCGGGGTGCGTCAACAGTCCGTCGACCGCGACCTTGTCGCCCTGCAGCACCGAGAAGACGCCGTCGGGCAGGCCGGCGGCCTTCCACAGCCGCGCCAGCAGCAGCGACGACGACGGGTCCCGCTCGGACGGCTTGAGCACGAACGCGTTGCCGGTCGCGATGGCCATCGGCGCCATCCACAGCGGCACCATGGGGGGGAAGTTGAAGGGCGTGATGCCCGCGACGACACCCAGCGGCTCGCGGAACGAGAAGACGTCGACGCCCGTCGCCGCCTGGTCGGTGTACTCGCCCTTGAGCAGCGACGGGATGCCGCACGCGAACTCGACCACCTCGAGCCCGCGGCCGACCTCGCCCAGGGAGTCGGCGATGACCTTGCCGTGCTCCGCGGTGATCAGCGCGGCGAGCTCGTCGGTGTGCGCGACCAGCTGCTCCCGGAACGCGAACAGCACCCCGGCGCGCTTGCCGATGGGCTCCTGCCCCCAGCTCTCCGCGGCGGCGACGGCTCCCGCCACGACGGCATCGACGTCGGCCTGCTCGGCCAGCAGCAGCCGACCGGACACCTCACCGGTCGCGGGGTTGAGCACGTCCTGGGTCCGGGCCCCGTCCGGGGTGGTCACCTGACCCCCGACGACGTGGCCGATGAGCGGGACGGTATCGACGAGCGCGGACATCAGAGCCCTCTTTCGTGCCGGATCCGACGGCGTTGCCGGACCCGGCCAATCTAAGTCCGCCGTCAAGAACACGACAGGACTGCAACGTCCGCACATCCGGTCGCGGGGACGCACGGATCTGCGGACGTCCGGGGCGTGGATGCCGAACGTCCGCACGTTCGGTCGTCGGGGCGCTCGAATCTGCGGACGTCCGAACAGATGGGGGTCTGGGGCTACATGTGCTCGGCGTTGCGCGTGCGTCAGTCGCGGGCCGTGAGGACCAGCGGGCCGTCGGCGGTGATCGCGACCGTGTGCTCGGCGTGGGCGGCCAGCGAACCGTCGCCGGTGCGGATGGTCCAGCCGTCCGGGTCGATCGTGTACTCGTCGCCACCGGCCATGAACCACGGCTCGATGGCGATGACGAGGCCGGCCTTGAGCTTGAGGCCCGTGCCGGGGCGCCCGAGGTTGGGCACGTGCGGATCCTCGTGCATGGTCCGGCCTACACCGTGCCCGCCGAAGTCCGCGTTGATCCCGTACCCGCCCGCGCGCCCGATGGTGCCGATGGCCGACGAGATGTCGCCCATCCGCGCGCCGGCCCGGGCGGCCTTGATGCCGGCGTCGAGAGCCCGCTCGGTGGTCTCGATCAGCCGGGTGACCGCCGGGTCCTGCGTGCCGATCTGGAACGTCAGCGCGGAGTCGGCCACCCAGCCCTGCAGCTGCGCGGCGAAGTCGATGCTCAGCACGTCGCCATCGGCCAGCACGTAGTCGGACGGGAGTCCGTGCAGCGCGGCGTCGTTGACGGAGGTGCACAGCACACCCGGGTAGGGCATGGCGCCAAACGACGGGTGGTAGCCCAGGTAGACCGAGTGCGCGCCGGCCGCGTCGATCATCTGGTGCGCGTGGGTGTCCAGCTGCTTGAGGGTCATCCCCTCGCGGGCGACGTCACGCAAGGACGACAGCACGCCCGCGACGAACTTGCCGGCGGGACGCATCTGGTTGATCTGAGCGGGGTTCTTGAGGGACACGGCTCCACCCTGCCACGAGATGGGCAGGCAACAGCCCGTGGGCCAGACCTCCGAGGAGGCCCCGCCGCGAAGGACGAGGTCGCGGCTCCCACGGGCTGCGGTGACTGCCATGGATTCGCTCGCCGGTCCGGGTGGGCCTGCGGGCGGATCGTCTGGGCAATCCGTCCGAGTACTTTCGGGCGACTAGCGGACAGTCACCTCACGCGTCCTGGAATAGAACATGTCCTGGACCACCTCCTTCCCGTGTCCGACGACCGTACGTCCGGGTCGCGGGGACGCCAAGGGGTTTTCCCGGTGGCGAACGCGGGAACACCGGTCGACGCTGGACGGGTGATCTCCGCGGTGCACGTGCTGCTCGCCAGCGCCGACCCGGCCGCCGACCGGGCGTTCCTGCGGGACGTGCTCGGCTGGCCGTCGGTCGAGGATGCGGTCTCGGGCGACGGCTGGCTCATCTTCGCGCTCCCGCCGGCCGAGCTCGGGGTGCACCCCGGCGACAGTGCCGATGGCGCGACGCTGCACCTCATGTGCGACGACCTCGACTCGACGCTGGCGGACCTCGCGACGAAGGGCGTCCGGCCGCTCGAGCCGCCGCGGACCGCCGCGTGGGGCGTCGTCACCCGGATCCCGTTGCCCAGCGGCGGCTGGCTCGGCCTCTACGAGCCGGGTCACCCGTCGCCGCTGACGACCTTCGGCGGGCCGGCCGTCCGTGAGCCGAGCACCCGGCACGCCGGCCTCGACTGGGCCTTGTCGACGACGGTCCTCGAGGCCCGCGACGCCAACGCGTTGGCCGACTTCTACCGCCGCCTGCTCGGCTGGCGCGTCATGGGCGAGGAGCCCGGCTGGGTGCTGCTGCGGCCGCCGGCCGGCGGGACGGGCGTCGCGTTCAGCTCCGACCCGCTCTACGAGCCGCCGGTCTGGCCCGCGACGACCGACCACCAGCAGATGATGGAGCACCTCGACATCTGGGTGAACGACCTGACCAGGGGCGTCGCGCACGCGCTGGACACGGGCGCCACGCTCGCCGGGTTCCAGCCGCAGGAGGAGGTCCGGGTGCTCCTCGACCCCGCCGGGCACCCGTTCTGCCTGTTCGAGACCTGAGCGCGACGCAGGCGGTCAGGGTGTCGGCGGCGCCGCACACACCAGGGCGGGCCGGTAGACGCCGTAGCGACGGCCTTCCGGGTCCTGCACCAGCCCGAGGTAGTTCTTGTAGAACGCGAAGTGGCCGACGAACGACGCGGGCACGTTCATGAGCATGTCGCCACCGGTGTCGTACTCCGCGTACGTGCCGAGCAGAGCGGCGCGCACCGGACGGTCGGACCCGGCGGCCAGTGCCGCGGCGTAGCTGCCCTGGTTCTCCTTGCAGAACGACCAGCGCAGGAAGCCGAACTTGAGCGTGATCGTGTTGCGCGAGGGGAACCGGCCCAGCAGCGGCAGCAACGTGTCCTCGAACGAGGCCACGTCGTCCGGCGTGACGGCGTCCAGCGTGAGCACCGTGTCTTCGGCCACGCCGGAGGACGCGTAGCCCTTCGCTCGCTCCATCGCCCACATCGAGTGGTGGATGACCCGCGGGAAGGAACACCCCCACAACCAGCTGAAGCCGTCGGTGTGGAACGCCTTGCGGAAGCTGGCCAGGTCGGCGGCGTCCATCGTCGGCGGCTGGAAGTCGAGCCGGGCCCGGCCGTCCTTGTCGTCGGGGTCGCGGCTGGTGGCGGCGACGGGGACCTGCATGACGATCGGGTCCCCGAACGGCATCGGGATGCTGATCTCCCGCATCCGGTCGTCCGAGCTGTTGACCAGGATCGGGCCGCCCATCCAGCCGTGGCTGAAGATCGAGAGCTCCATCAGCGTGCCCGGGCTGATGGTGCCGATGGTGATGACCTTGAGGTAGACGTCGGTGATGCCCATGACGCCCGGCTGGTTCGGCTTGAACCGCGTGTGACCCCCGCTGGTCGCGAAGCTCGCCCGCGTCACCGGGGTGAACACCTTCATCGAACTGACCGACTCGACCCGCTTGCCGCCGGGGAACGTGACCGTGCGTATCTCGATCTCTCCGGTGCGCACGTCCATGGTCGTGAAGCGCAGATCGTCCTTCGACTTGTTCTGCTTCTCCAACCAGGTCCGTCGGCTGTTGGCGATGACGCGGAAGTCGACGCCCTTGAACTCGTAGTCCACTCCCGCAACGAGGACGTACTGCTTCATCGTCAGCACCTACTCGACCGGCTGCCAGTCCTCGCCGACCTTGTGCCACGACGGCAGCTCGTCGTCCTGGCGCAGCTTGACCAGCGTCGTGGGCAGGCGCACCAGCCACGGCTCACCGACGGGCACCTCGTCGCCGGGAGCACCCTGCGACTCCTGGATCTCCTTGACGATGGGCACGTACGTCTCGTCGTTCACCGACGGCGCCGGCCCCCCGTTCCAGATCTCTCCGGTCTCGAGGTAGTGCGCCACGGCGGCCTCGAACCCGGGCCGCACGGGGATCACGAGCCGCGCCGCGCCGGCACGCAGGAAGTCGGAGAACTGCGGGTCGATGTCGTCGAGCAGCATCCGCTGCTTCCATGCGGGCTTCCACCCCCAGAAGTACGGGTAGAAGAAGTAGACGAGGTGCTCCCACTCGAAGGCCTGCTCGAAGAAGCGGACGTACGGCATCTGCTGCTCGGTGCGCGCGAGGTTGAGCTGTGCGTAGCCCTGGGGCGAGGTCTCGAGCGCGCCGAACGCCTCGAACTGCTGCGCCGTCAGCACGGTGAGGCCCTGCTTGCGCAGCTCGGTCGTGACGAGGCGCTGGTTCCACAACGGGTTCCGCCCGCTGATCACGACGCCCGCCTGCGCGGCCGCCTCGGCCAGCTTGCTCTCGTACTGCTGCTGCTTGGCCAGGAAGCCCTGCGTCAGCGCCGCGTGCGTCTTCAGCTGCCAGGACTTCATCGCGCGGTCGGTGCGCTCGCAGAAGATCTCGATCGTCGCGGCGATGGCCCGCACCTGGCGTGCGTGGTACGCGAACGCGACCGAGCCGACCTCGGACGCCATGTCGACGTAACCGGTGCCGGAGAACGCGTCGACCCAGTTGCTGCCGATCATCACGCGCCAGGCGTGGTCGTCGTAGAAGGCCATGTCCCGCTGGAACAGCGCGTACTTCGCCTGGTACCCCTCGGCGACGACCAGCTCGCCCGACTTGGAGCTCTCGTGGTCCCCCTCGGCGAAGATGCCGTCGAGGGCCTTGGTGACGGTCGTGAACGGCGGCGGCGGTGCCTCCAGCCCACCGACGTCGTAGCGGTGCGCCCAGAGGGCGTAGTTGGTCGCCGTGACCTGGTCCGACGTCAGCGCGAACGGGACCGGCGGCTGCGGCGCGGTGCCGTCCTTGGGCGCGCTCTGCGTGAGGATGAAGGAGGTGGCCGGCTCGGGGACGGTGATGTCGAAGAGCATGCGCTTGCCGTAGTTGTAGACCTGCGCCTGGAGCACCTTGTCGACCCACTGGTAGACGCCGCTGATGTTGCCGGCGCCCAGGGTGTTGTCGAACCCGTGGCTGTACTTCTCCTCGAACTCCGTCAACGTGGTCGTCGTCCGCCGCTCCAGCACGCGGTCGATCACCTTGCTGGCCGCCCGCGACACCACGTCCTTGCTGAACTCCGTGGCCTGCTTCGCGGTCTCCTCGCTCGAGCTCTTGGTCCCGAAGTCGGCGTTGGCCTTGACCTCGACGAACGGGCCGTACTTGGCCGTCACCGCCACGCCGGCCTTGAACTCCGTCTCCTCCTTGAGGGTCGAGGACGTCTCGCGCTTCAGGGAGAACCGGTCGGTCGTCTGGGTGTCGCGCTCGTCCTCCTTGGTGTGCTCGGTCTCGGTGAGGATGGTGGTCTCGGTGCGGTCCAGGCGCCGGGTCTCCCGCGACATGTGCTCCGAGCGCAGCACGTTCTCGACGTGCGCGAGCTCGCCGCCCTCGTAGCGCAGGACGTGCTGCTTGATCAGCAACAGGTCCCCGACGCCGACGGACTTGACCGTGCCGTGCCCGGTCGGCATCCCGGTCGAGGGGTTGCCCACCCAGTCGGCGTCCTGCGCGGCGCTCAGCCAGCTGGAGCCGACCCGGATCAGCGCGTGCGCCTCGTCCTTCGTCGTCAGGGACTGCACCGCGGTCGCCCGGTCGAGCCGGAGCGTCTCCACCTGCTCCATGAGCGCAGGCAGCGGCACCGCGGCGGGGTCGAGTCCCGCCTCCTCGAGCGTGCTGCGCACGTCGCGGGGCAGGGACCCCACCGCGTCGGCGTGCAGCAGCCACGGCGTGCCGATGGCCTGCACGGAGTGCGTCGGGGCCGTCGCCACGTCCTCGCCGAAGTCCCGGTCAGCGCGCGCGGCGGGCCGCAGCGGCGTCGGCGGCTCGGTCCGCTCCTCGGAGGCGAACGAGCCCGCCCGGATACCGCGCAGCGCCTGCAGGGCCGCGGCGAACCGCTGCTCCTGCTCCGCCGCGCGCTTCAGGTCGTCATCGGTGTCGGGCTTCGTCGGACCCTGGTCGTCGCCTTTGCCGTCGTCGCCCTTGTCGTCGTCGCCGCCGTTCTCCGGGTCGCGTCGCCGTCCGTCGGGCATCTGCAGCGGGCGCAGCACGACGGGGTCCGCACCGTCCGCGGCCCGACGCAGCGCGTCGTAGCCCTGAGCGGCCGCGGCCAGGCCGGCGGCGTCGACGTCGGCCCACCCCGAGACGAGCTTGGTCGCCACCAGGGTGTCGGCCACGGCGGACTCCTCGGCGCTGAACGACGCGTCGGCGACGAGCTGGTCCACGCCCCGGCCGGTGGCGGCCGTCACGAGCTCGTCCAGCTCCGCGAGGCTGAGGCTTCGCGACGACAGCGCCAGCTGCACCGCGACCGCGACCGACCCGGCCTGCAGACCGTCGACGCGGCGGACCGCCCCGTCGGATCCCAGGACGTCGAGGGCTTGCTGCCGAGCCTGTCGTGGTCCCTGTCCGACGTCGATCGATGCGGGTGCGAGCACCTGCACCTCGTCGCCGTCGGGCAGGTTCGGCGGGCGCAGCACGATGAACCGGGCGAGGTCGTCCATGGCGGGCTCCTTGGTGGGAAGTGGTTCACCAAGCAGGAGCCTGCGGCGGCGGAGCTGATACGGGACGGCCCCGGGCCTGATGGACCCGGGGCCGCACCCGTCACTCGTGCGCGACGAGGAACTGTGTGTACGCCGGCACCGTGAGGAACGTCGGGAAGTCCTCCGCGAGTGCGACCTGCCGGAACAGGTCTGCCGCGTCGTCGTAGCGGTCGCCGACCGCCCGCGGCACCTCGGCCAGGACCTCCTTCAGCACCTGCTCGACCCGCGCGGCGTCGATCCGCGTGCCCTCGGCCGTGACCACCTCCTGGTGCACCCACTGCCACACCTGCGACCGCGAGATCTCGGCCGTCGCGGCGTCCTCCATGAGGTGGTCGATGGCGACCGCGCCGATGCCCCGCAGCCACGCCTCGAGGTACCGGACGCCCACCGACACGTTGCCGCGCAGCCCGCCGTCGGTGACCGCCCCGGGCTCGCCGCCCCCGGCAGACGGGATGTCCAGCAGGTCCGCGGCGGTGACGTGCACCTCCGACCGGAGTCGGTCACGCTGGTCGATCCGGTCGCCCAGGGCCTCGTCGAACACCGCGCGCGCCACCGGGACGAGGTCGGGGTGCGCCACCCAGGTGCCGTCGTACCCCTGGCCCGCCTCCCTCTGCTTGTCCGTACGCACCTGGTCGAGAGCTGTGGCTGTGACCTCCGGGTCGCGGCGGTCGGGAATGAACGCGCTCATGCCGCCGATGGCCTGCGCGCCCCGCTTGTGGCAGGTGGCCACGAGCAGCTCGGTGTACGCCTTCATGAACGGGACGGTCATGGTCACGCTGCCCCGGTCGGGCAGGACGAAGCGCGGTCCGCGAGCGCGGAAGTTCTTGATGACGCTGAAGATGTAGTCCCAGCGACCGGCGTTGAGTCCCGCGCAGTGGTCGCGCAGCTCGTAGAGGATCTCCTCCATCTCGAAGGCGGCCGTGATGGTCTCGATGAGGACCGTCGCGCGGATCGTGCCGTAGCGCAGGCCCAGGTACGTCTCGGTGAACCGGAAGACCTCGTCCCACAGCCGCGCCTCCAGGTGCCCCTCGAGCTTCGGCAGGTAGAGGTAGGGGCCGCGGCCGGAGTCGATGAGGGCCTGCGCGTTGTGGAACAGGTAGAGCCCGGCGTCGACCAGGCTTGCCGACGCCGCGCAGACCTGCCCCGCGCGGTCCGTGAACTCGAGGTGCTTCTCGGTCAGGTGCCAGCCGCGGGGCCGGAACACGATCGTCGGCCTGGTCGCCCCGACGCGGTACTCCTTGCCCTCGGGCGACGTGAAGTCGATCTGCCCGCGGATGGCGTCGAACAGCGAGTGCTGGCCGCCGATGACGTTGGCCCAGGTCGGACTGGTGGCGTCCTCCATGTCCGCGAGCCAGACCTTGGCGCCGCTGTTCAGCGCGTTGATCGTCATCTTGCGGTCGGTGGGGCCGGTGATCTCGACGCGGCGGTCCTCCAGGCCCGGGCCGGGGCCGGCCACGCGCCAGCCGGGGTCGGCCCGGATGCCCGCGGTCAGCGGGAGGAAGTCGGGGTCGGCGCCGTTGCTGATCCGGGTCCGGCGGTGCTGGCGGCCCAGCAGGAGGTCGTGACGTCGGCCCGAGAACCGGACGTGCAGGTCGGTGAGGAAGTCGATCGCCTGGGACGTGAGGATCTGGTCGGACCCGGCGACGGTGGGTCCTTTCTGCTGCAGACCGGGCCGGATCATGGGCGGGGGCAGGGTGATGGTCATGGCGGTGCTCCTGGGTGTTGGTGTCGGCCGGATCGTCGACGGCGCCCGGTGCGCGCGACGGCGCCCGGTGGATCGGGGGCCATCGGCGCGACGTGGCGCCGTCGGCGCCGGCGGCGGTCAGTGGGTGAACTGGGCGGTTTCCGTCGAGCCGGCGAGCGCGAGGGTGGCGCTCGCGGGGCTGATCGCGGTGGCGACCCGGTCGAAGTAGCCGGTGCCGACCTCGCGCTGGTGGCGCGTGGCGGTGTAGCCGTCGGCCTCGGAGGCGATCTCGGCCTCCTGCAGCTCCACGTACGCGCTCATGCCGCGCTCGGCGTAGCCGCGGGCGAGCGAGAACATCGAGTGGTTGAGGGCGTGGAACCCGGCCAGGGTGATGAACTGGAAGACGTACCCGTGACCGGCCAGCTCCCGCTGGAAGCGCGCGATCTGCCGGTCGTCCAGCTGCGAGCGCCAGTGGAACGACGGCGAGCAGTTGTACGCCAGGAGCTTGCCCGGGAAGCGGTCGTGGATCCGCTCGGCGAACTCGATCGCCAGCGCGGCGTCCGGCGTCGACGTCTCCACCCAGATCAGGTCCGAGTGCGGCGCGTACGCCTCGGCGCGCGCCACGACCGGGTCGAGGCCGGGGCGCACGCGGTAGTAGCCCTCGGCCGTGCGCTCGCCCGTGAGGAACGGCTCGTCGCGGGGGTCGACGCCGGACGTCAGCAGGTCAGCACCGAGGGCGTCGGTGCGGGCGACGACGACCGTCGGCACCCCCGCGACGTCGGCAGCGAGCCGCGCCGCGGACAGGGTCCGCACGTGCTGCGACGTCGGCACCAGCACCTTGCCGCCCAGGTGACCGCACTTCTTCTCGGCCGCGAGCTGGTCTTCCCAGTGCACGCCCGCCGCACCTGCGGAGATCATCGAGTGCATGAGCTCGTAGGCGTTGAGCGGGCCGCCGAAGCCGGCCTCGGCGTCGGCGATGATCGGCGCAAGCCACTCCCGAGTCCGACGGCCGTTCTCGGCGAACTCGATCTGGTCGGCGCGCATTAGCGCGTTGTTGATTCGGCGCACGACGGACGGCACGGAGTTCGCCGGGTACAGCGACTGGTCCGGGTAGGTCTGGCCCGAGAGGTTGGCGTCGGCGGCCACCTGCCAGCCCGACAGGTAGATGGCCTCGAGCCCGGCACGCACCTGCTGGACGGCCTGGTTGCCGGTCAGCGCCCCCAGCGCCGGCAGGAGCGTGCGGGAGTGCAGCAGCTCCCAGAGCCGCTCGGCCCCCCTGCGGGCGAGCGTGCTCTCCTCGCGGACGGATCCGCGGAGGGCGACGACGTCCTCGGCCGTGTGGGAGCGGCGGACGCCTGCCCAGCGCGGGTCGAGGTCCCAGCTCGCCGCGAGCTCGGCCGCGGTCTGCGTCTGGTCGCCGTGCCTGGTGGTGCTCATGGTGTCCTCCGTCATCGGGGCGTTCTTCTCGGCCCTCCGGCCTGACCTCGACTTTCCTCGTCGCACGGCGGTTCTTCCCCGACGAAGCGCGCAGAAGATCGGCATTCCTTCTCCTGGACAGAAGCGTGAGCGCCAGGCGATGGTGGACGGCATGACGACGACGGCCAACGGCGGCCTCGACACGCTGGTGCTGGGACGACGGATCCGGCACCTGCGCACGGGCCGGAACATGACCCTCGACGACCTGGGCCAGGCCATCGGTCGCGCGCCCTCGCAGGTCTCGATGCTGGAGAACGGTCACCGCGAGCCCAAGCTCTCGCTGCTGGCGCAGGTGGCGGAGGCGCTCGACGTCCCGCTGTCGGAGCTGCTGCGCACCGAGCCGCCGACGCGGCGGGCGGCCCTGGAGGTCGAGCTCGAGCGGGCGCAGCGCGGCCCGCTCTTCGCGTCGCTGGGCGTCTCGCCCGTGAAGGTCGGCCGCTCCCTGCCCGCCGACGCCCTCGAGGCGCTGGTCCGCCTGCAGGCCGAGATCCAACGCCTGCTCACCGAGAACGCGGCGACGCCCGAGGAGGCCCGGCGCGCCAACGCCGAGCTGCGGATACGCATGCGCGCGCAGGACAACTACTTCCCGGAGCTCGAGGACCACGCCCGCCGCCTGCTCGCCGCGATCGACCACCCCGGCGGCCCCCTGTCGCAGCGGGCCACGGCTGACATCGCCGCGCACCTGGGCTTCGCGCTGCACTACGTGCCGGACCTGCCGCACTCCACCCGGTCGGTTACCGACCTGGCGAACGGCCGCATCTACCTGCCGCAGGGCAACCCCGGCACCAGCGACGCCCGCTCACCGCTGCTGCAGGCCATCGCCAGCCACGTGCTGGGCCACGCCGAGCCCAAGGACTACGGCGACTTCCTGCGCCAGCGCGTCGAGGCGAACTACCTGGCCGCGGCGCTGATGCTCCCCGAGGACGGCGCCGTGCCGTTCCTGCAGGAGGCGAAGGCCGAGCGCCGGCTGTCCGTGGAGGACCTTCGCGACGCCTTCGCGGTGCCCTACGAGACGGCCGCGCACCGGTTCACCAACCTGGCGACACGCCACCTCGGCATCCCCGTGCACTTCATGAAGGTCCACGAGGGCGGCACGCTGCACAAGGCCTACGAGAACGACGGCGTGAAGTTCCCCGCGGACGCGCTGGGCGCCATCGAGGGCCAGCCGGTCTGCCGGCAGTGGACCGCCCGCGTGGTGTTCACGCTGCCCGACCGGTTCACTCCGTACTACCAGTACACCGACACGTCGTCGGGCACGTACTGGTGCACGTCCCGCGTGCAGCCGTCGTCGCAGGGCGCGTTCTCGGTGTCCGTGGGGGTGCCGTTCGCGCACGTGCGCTGGTTCCGCGGCCGCGAGACCACCGAGAGGGCGGCGTCGAAGTGCCCGGACCCGATGTGCTGCCGGCAGCCCCCGACCGACCTCGCCGAGCGCTGGTCGGACAAGTCATGGCCGAGCGCCCGCCCGCACGCGTCCATGCTCGCGGCGCTCCCCGTGGGGGTGTTCCCCGGCGTGGACACGACCGAGGTCTACCGGTTCCTGGACCGGCACGCGCCCCAGCAGTGAGTCGAGCTCACGCCGCCGCGGTCGAATGGACGCCGACACGCTCCGCCGCCCACTGCGCGACCTCGGCCGGGAAGAGGTCGCCCGGGAGCCCCGGGATCGTCGCCCACACCGTCGTGCCGTACTCGGCGTTCGCCCACATGATCGCGTCGTGGAGCATCTCGTCCTGGTCCGCGGCGTCCTCGACGGGGAATCGTCGGGCCTTCGACACGTGCGAGACGTCCGCGACGGTCCAGCCCGGCGCTCGCCAGTCGCGGGCGGTCGCCTTGGTGCGATGGGCGAGGTAGACGCCGGCACCCACACCCGCGGCCTTGGCCTTGGTGACCAGGTGCCAGGAGTTGACCAGACCGACGTCAAGGAGCGCGTCGTGCGCCGTGCCCATGCTGAACCTCCGAGTGCGATGTCCGTCCGGCGCCCCTCGCGCCTTTTCCAGCATGGCGGACCCGAACGGCCGCCGCGGAGGGCCGAAGTCCCAGAGAGGGCGTCGGCAGCCAGCCACACACCTGCGCGACGCCAGCCCTAGATAGCCGCTCTCCGGCGCGTGCGCAGTACCTTCCGCGCGCCGTGAACCCATCGACGTGGCC
The DNA here is from genome assembly GCF_054049315.1 of Cellulomonas sp. P5_E12. NCBI lineage: Bacteria > Bacillati > Actinomycetota > Actinomycetes > Micrococcales > Cellulomonadaceae > Cellulomonas > Cellulomonas sp. P5_E12. The sequence continues at coordinate 54,901 of NZ_JBFUMP010000009.1, forward strand.
CAGTCACGACCGACTGCATTCCCCGCCCGCCGCGTGCGGACCGCGCGAAGCCGGTAGCGTGCCGGACGAACCAGGCAGTCCGCGGCAAGGGGGACGGGTGAGCGGATTCTCGGTCGACCTGACCGCACTGAGCAACGCGACGCAGGCGATCCTCGACACGATGGACCAGATGGCGACGACGAAGGTCGCGGACCTCCAGCCGGCGGGGTCGTCGGTCGGGCACGACGGGCTCGCGGACCGGCTCGGTGAGTTCTGCCGGCGCTGGAACATCGGCGTCGAGAACCTCGAGAAGGACGTCAACGCGGTCGTCGGCCAGCTCGTCGACACCGTGCGGGCGTACAGCGGCACGGACGAGGCCGAGGCGGCGAACTTTGGCGGCGTCATCGGCAGCTCCACCGGCGCGGACCCGGGCGCCTGATGGCGGGGCCACTGGAGCTCGGTCAGACCACCGACCCGGTCGCGCTCGTCCCCGGTTCGGTGGCCGAGCTGGCGGACCTGGTGTGGAAGCTGCGCGCGTACGGCGACTCGCTGATCGAGGCCGGCGAGGGCCTGCGCCGGATCAGCACGGGCGACGGCTGGAGCGGTGAGGCCGCCGACCGGTTCCACGACACCTACCGCGCCCAGCCGAAGAAGTGGCTCGAGGGCGGCGACTCGTTCCACGAGGCGGCGGACGCCCTCGACCGGTACGCGTCGACGTTGTCGTGGGCCCAGGACCAGGCCGTCGAGGCGATCCGGCAGTACGCGAAGGGCGAGCAGCAGACGACGACCGCGACGAACGAGCACAACGCGCGCGTCGACGACTACAACCGCGTCGCCCGATCGGGCGGCACGCCCACGCCCGTCCCTGCCTTCCACGACCCCGGCGACGCCACGCGCACCGCCGCGCGCGAGCTTCTGGAACGAGCCCGCGACCAGCTGCGGGACGCCGGCGACAGCGCCGAGCGGACAGTGTCCACGGCACGCGACCGTGCGCCCGAGGAGCCCGGCTTCTGGGACAAGGTCGGCTCCGCGCTCGGCGACGCCGGCGAGTGGGTGCTGCACGGCGTCGAGGACATCGGCATCGGGGTGGTCAACGGGCTGGCGTCGTACGGCAACGCGGTGATCCACAACCCCGGCGACACCGCGATGATGCTGGGCGGCCTGCTGCTCATGGGCATCAGCGGCGTCGGAGAGGGCGGCGGCCTGGCGCTCGACGCGACCGGCGTCGGAGCCATCGCGGGCGTGCCCCTGAACATCGTCTCTGCGGCGGGACTGGCGGCCGGCGCTACTGCTGCCGGCGCGGGTGCCCTGTCGCTGGCGAACCACGCCGCCAACGAGAACCGTGTGGAGCCGCTGGAGTCCCGGGCAGAAGAGCCGTCGCCCGGCTCGCAGGGGCAGTCGGGCACCAAGACCGACCGGCTCAAGGAGCACCTGACCGATCGCGACCTGGACGCGGCGCGACGCGAGCTCGACGGCGAGGTCGTCGCGACGAAGTCCGGCGGTCAGCCGTGGGACCACGTCGGTGAGGTGCGCGACGCCCAGCGTGGGCTGGTCAACCGGATCGAGCAGCTCAAGCGCATGCTGGGCGACTCGCGACTGTCGGAGGGCGCGAAGGCCGACGCGCAGTCCGAGCTCTCCGAGGCCAGCCGCCTGCTGGACTACTCCCGCAACTTCGTGCCCCGCCCGTGAGAGAGGACGTCCGATGACCGAGGTGCCCCCGGAGATCGTCGCCCTCGGCGCGCGCACGCTCGACGAGGTCGACCCGCCGGCGTGGGGGCCTGCGCCCGAGGACGCGAGCAGCCTGGTCCGACGCGTGCACGCTCTGCGCACCGTGCCGCTCACCGCGCTCGGCATCGACGACCTGCGCGTGCTCATCGCCCAGGACGTCGCCCGGGAGACGCTGGTCCCGCTCGCCGTGGGGATGCTGCGCTACCGGCCGCTGCTCGAGGGCGACTTCTATCCCGGCGACCTGCTCCTGGCCGTCCTCCGCGTCCCCGAGTCCCACTGGTCGGCCCACCCCGAGCAGCTCGCCGCCCTGCAGGAAGGCCTCGCCCGGCTCGACCCCGAGGACCCGGACTACCCGGTCTTCGACGACGACGAGTTCGAGACAGCAGTGGCGCGAGCGCGCTCCTGGTGACGCCCTAGGCGACGGCCGACCGGCTCCGCTCGTCGAGCTGGGCGATCGCCGCCGCGAGCCCGAGCCGCGCGGCGAGCACGTCGACCCGCGCGAGGCCCTCGCGCCCGTAGGCGCGGTGGGCGGCGACCAGCGCCGGCAGGAGGTCGGGGTGCGGGACCGGCACGGTGGCCTCGAGCAGGGTCTCGGTGCCGTCGGTGACGACGTACGAGATGGCGGGCCCGAACTCGTCGGCGGGGCCGACGCGGAAGCGCACCGGTCCGACCTCGACCGGCGCGGGGAGGGCCTGGCCGCGCACGTGCCCCACCTCGAGCAGCCTGCGGATCGCGGAGGCACCGTCGGCGTCGAGGCCCGCTGAGGCGTCCAGCGAGTCCAGGTCCGCGAGCACGACGCACGCCTCCGTGGGGGCGTCGGACCCGGGGTGCCAGGAGGCGTCGACCTCGAGGGCCAGGAAGCCACCGCTCACCGAGAAGGCGTCCCGGATCAGCGCGGCACGCTCGTCGGCGGACAGGCCGCGCATGGGGTGGCGACGGGTGGTGCCGGTCGAGCCGCACGAGCACGAGAGAGTGATCATGCGACCAGGGTGCACGCGACCACTGACAGACGGTGGGACGACGCGCTGCCTAGAGGTGTCCCGCCGCCCCGCCCGCGCCGCCGATCTTCCCGGCGTTCAGCGCGCCGCGGGTCACGCGCGCGGCCAGCGGCGAGGTCCGCGCGGAACCACCCGCGGCGACGTGGTCCGCCTGGGCCCGCAGGTCAGCGGCGACACGCGTGCCGCCCGCGGCCTCGTGAGAGACGACCGCGTCGGCGAGCAGCCGGAGCAGCTCCGCCGGCAGCGACCGCTCGACGTAGTCGCTCAGGAGCAGGACCTGGACGAAGACAGCCCGCCCGCCCCGCGGCTGCGCGGCGAGCAGCAGGCCGCCGGCGCGGTTGGTCACCAGCCGGACGTTCGTCGTCGGCCCGAGGGCCACCCGGCGACGCAGGAACCAGAGCCGCGAGCTCTCGACCGCGCCCTCGGTGACGTCGAGCGAGCGGGTGTCCGAGACGGCGAACGCGACCCCGAGCGCGAGCAGCACCAGCACGACCGCGGCCGCCCACCGGTTCTGCGGCTGCGTGACCGCCAGGTATGCCACGACTGCGAGGGTCACGACGACCGTCGACCCCAGCCAGACCATTGCCGAGCGCGAGGTCAGCCGCGGGATCCGCACCGTCCCGGTCATCGCGTCGCCCGAGCCCTCGCGACCACCAGCGCCACGTCCCCGCGCAGCCGGGACTCGAGCGCCTCGCGCGTGCTGGGCGTGGCGACGAGCGCGTCACCGGAACCCTCGTGCGCCTCGACCACCCACGCGCCCGACGGACCGGTGAACAGGCCGAGCAGCGGCGCGTGGTCGTCGCCGGCCCAGCGGATCACGACGTCGGAGCGCAGCAGCGCGGTGCCGAGACGCTCGGCGATCTCGAGCGGCGGCTCGGTCGCACCCGGGTCCAGCTCGATCGGCTCGCCCGACCCGTCGCCGGTCTCCGGGTGCACGACGGCGCCGACAACCAGCGCCGGGAGCTCGTCGGCCGTCGCCAGCGCGAACCGGTGCATGCCGTCCAGGCCGACCTCCTCGAGCAGCGCGACCTCCTCGACGACGTGGGCGTACCAGAAGTCCTGGTGGGCGACGCTCGTGCGCGCCACCGCGACGACCGCCGAGGCCGCGGCGCGCAGCGTGACGATGGAGAGCACGTCCTGCCGCACCTGGAGCTCGACCCCGGGCTCGCCGATCGCGTCCACGCGGGCCTGCGGGGTGGGCGGGTCGACGATGCCGCGCGCGACGAGCCCGCGGTAGGCGGTGCGCAGGGCGACCTCACGCTCGGCGGCGTCGAAGCCTTCGGCGAACGGCGTCACGACGAGACCACCGTCGCCCGCCAGGATCGCCAGCTCCTCGTCGGTCAGCACGGCCACGGGAACGGTCGTCGGGTCGGTCATGCGCTCGCTCTCGGGGAGTTGTCGGACGGAGGGGGTCACAGGAAGCCCAGCGACACCACGTGCAGCGCGCCCTTGCCCACGTCGGCGACGGCGTCCCCGGCGTCCTCCAGCCGGTCGCCGGCCCACTCCGTGGCGTCCGAGACGGCACCGGTCGTCGCGTTCCAAGCCGCCGAGGCGCCGTCGGCGATGTGCCCGCCCACCGACTGGAAGAAGTCGCCGATCGCCTCGCGGTTGTCGTACACGAGGTTGCCCAGGCTCCACGCGCCGTACGCGAGCACGGCCGCGCCCGCGATGCCGAGGCCGACCGGGCCCAGCGCGATGAGCCCCGCGCCGGACGCCAGCAGCGCCCCCGCGCCGAGTGCGCCGGCCGCGCCGAACCCCCGCGTGGCCCAGCCCCGGCCGCCCTCGTAGCCACCGCCGGTGACCGCGTCGATGCCACCGGTCAGGACCGTGAGCGGAAGGAACACCTTGCCGACGGCGGTCGCTGCCTTGGCCCCGACGACGAACCGGAGGATGCCGCCGTTGGTGGCGCCGTTCGAGAAGATGTCGAGCATCTCGTCGGCCTTGGCGAAGTTCTTCACCATCGTGCCGTAGTCGGTGATCGGCGCGAACGACGCCTTGAGGAACGCCAGGTAGGCGCTGCCCTTCGTCGCCGTCCCGATGCCCTTCTTGATCATCATCGCGAGCGCCACGCCGCCGGCCCCGACGCTACCGAGCGAGCCCAGGAGGTCGTGGCTGTCCAGGGCCCGCTGCAGGTAGGCCTGCACGGCGGACTCGAGCGTCTGCGGGACGTCGACCTTGGCCAGGCTCTCGGCCACGTGCTGGTCGGCGACCGCGACGACGGCCAGCGCCGTGCCGATCTGCGCGGCGTGGTCCTGCGCGGCGCTGTTCAGCTTGCGCTGCTCGGCGTCGCGCGCCGCCGCCGCGCCGTTGGGGTCGCCCGGCTCCGTCATCACCGGCGGAAGGGTCCGCGGGGTGACCGCGCCGTTCGGGGCAACGGTGAAGCCCTCGCCCTGGACGGACGCCACGGTGGACAGCAGCGCGCTGCGTGCTGCGCCGAGGTCGGAGGAGCCGGTCTGGAGCGCGGCGCGCGCGTGCTCGAGCGCGTCCGCGAGCGCGAAGCCCGTCGTCGCCTCCTTGGCCATCCGGTCCGCGGCGGCATCCGCGGCGGTGCCGTGCCAGACCGCGGTGAGCCTGGAGACCGCCGCCTTCGCGGCCTTGACCTCGGCGTCGACGGCCTCGTGCGCCTTGCCGACGCCGATCGCCGCCTCGGCCAGCGCCTCGGGCCGCCAGGCGCGGACGGCGTCGATCGTGAGGGTGGTCGTCACCGGGCCTGACCCATCGCCCCGAACCGTCGCTGCACGCCGGCGTCGGTGCGCCGGTAGGACTCGGCGGTCCCGCGGGCGCTCGCCGACATCCCCCGCACCCGGTCGCCCATGACCTGGACGGCCGCACCTACCCGCGTGGAGACCCAGACGGCGGCCTCGGCCGTCTGCGTGCCCGGCAGGGCATCGGCGATCGGGCCGAACGGTCCTGCCACGTCGGCGGCCTGCAGGCCGGCGGCGGCGGACTCGAGCTCGCCGGCGGCGGTGTCGAGTGCGGCGATGTCCACGGTGACGCTCATGCAGGGATCCTCTCGTCCGACGACGTCTACTGCAGGCCGAGCTTGGCGATCCGCTCGAGGCCGCCGGCGACCTTGGCGGCGAGCGGTGAGGACTGTACGGGACCGCCGTCGTTCTGCAGGTAGCGGACCTGCGCCTGGAGCAGGGCGAGCGCCTGGTCGGCACCGGACGGTCGGCGGCGGTCCACCTCGGTGATCAGCGCGCGGAGGAGCTCGATCGACTGGCCCACCGCCGCGTTGCCCGTCACCTCGAGCAGCGGCACCGCGGCAGAGCGCCACCCGTTCGCCCGCTCGACCACGAGGTCGACGCCGTTCTTGCGGCCCGAGACGTCGACCCGCGCGCGACCGTCGACGACGACGGGCTTGTGGCGCCACGACCTGGCGGCCGGCGTGAGCAGACCGGTCGCCACGTCCCAGCGAGCCGCCTCCACCCCGCCGGCGGCGGGATCGAGCGCCGGGAAGACGAGCACACCCTGCTGACCGTTCTCGACCACGGCGTCCTCCTGCATCCTTCGCACCACCGGCAGCTGCCCAAGGAGACTAGCGGTCAGAACGCCAGGAACTGGTGCACGAAGGCGATCGCCATGCCCCCTTCGCCCACCCCGGCGGCCACGCGCTTGACGGAGCCGGACCGCACGTCGCCCGCGGCGAAGACGCCCGGCACCGTGGTCTCGAGGGCGAAAGGCTCCCGGTCCTGCGCCCACCCGCCGGACGCCCGGGCGGCCGGACCGGTCAGCACGTAGCCGTGGTCGTCGCGGGCCACCTGCTGCGGAAGCCAGGCGGTGACGGCGTCGGCGCCGATCATCACGAACAGGACCTCGACGTGCCGCGTGACGACCGCGCCGGTGCGCCGGTCGACGACCTCGATCTGCTCGAGGTCGTCCTGCCCGTGCAGCGCCACCACCTCGGAGCGGGTCTGGACGGTGATTCGCCCGTTCGAGCCGAGCTGCTCGATCAGGTACTGGGACATGCTCGCGGCCAGCGACTCGCCGCGCACGACCATCGTCACGCTGCGCGCGTGGCGGGAGAAGAACAGGGCGGCCTGGCCAGCGGAGTTCCCGGCGCCGATGATGACGACGTCCTGGCCGTGCGCGAGACCCGCGTCGCTGCGGGCTGCTCCGTAGTACACGCCCTTGCCGACGAAGCGGTCGACGGCCTCGAGCTCGACGTGCCGCCACTCGACCCCGGACGTCAGCAGGACCACCTGGGCCCCGATCCGGGCGCCACCGTCGAGCGTCAGCGAACGCGTCCCGGGATCGAGGGACTCGACCTGCCGGGTCACCACGATCTCTGCGCCGAGCCGCTTCGCCTGCCGCAGGGCCTTGCTGGCGAGCTCGTCGCCGGAGACCCCGAAGGGGAACCCCGTGTAGTTCTCGATCCGGGTCGAGGTGCCCGCCTGGCCGCCCGGCGCGAACTTCTCGACGAGCAGCGTGCGCAGCCCCTCGGCCGCGCCGTTCACCGCCGCCGTGAGCCCGGTCGGTCCGCCGCCGACGATGACGACGTCGTACTCGTCGCGCGCCGGGGCCACCGCGAGCCCGCCCGCGAGCGCGACCTCGCGCATGGTCGGCTCCACCAGCCTGCTGCCGTTCGCGAGCTCGACCACGACGGCCGCGTCGGGCGTGTTCACCGTGTCGAACGAGATGCGGTTCCGATGCAGGAAGGTCCGCACCTCGTGCACGCGCGGATCGACCAGCGGACCGAAGACCACCATGTCGGGCGTGGGCTTCTCGGACGCGAGCTCCTTGAGCCCCTCCATCCGGCCCTGGGCCAGCGCGCCCACGGTCGCGACCACCTGCGGGGCCATGGCCGCGAGCGTGAAGAACGTCCCGACGTCCACCTTGAGCACCCGCGACGGCTCGACCGCCACGCAGCTGGCCGGCATGGCCATGCTGAGCATCACTGGCACCTCGCCGTACAGCTCGCCCGGGCCGCGCGGGCCGATCACCCGCTCTGCCCCGTTGACCTCCTTGGTCAGGTCGACCCGCCCTTCGACCACGACGAACAGCGCGCGCTCGTCGCCCTCGTGGACCGCGTACTCACCGGGCAGCAGCGCGATGTCCTCGACCGCCCGGGCGAGGAAGGTGAGCTGGTCGGACGTGAGGTCGGCGAAGAGCGGGACGGCGGACAGCTCGGCAGCGCTGATCACGTGGCCTCGTGCGCCTCCGCTACCGCGTCTCGGCCGGGACGGTCGCCGTCCCGCAGGCACCGCAGTAGGGATCGTCCTCAGCCACGTGGTAGCGGGGGCAGCTCTCGTTCGGGCAGGTCCGGGTCTGCCGCCCGACCGCGGCGGGGGCGTTCTTGGGAGGCATCGGCATCGTGTAGATCGGGCCGATCACCTGGGCAGAGCCTGCCGGTGGGACGCGCAGGACCGTCCAGGTGGTCGCCTTGCCGCAGACCGCGCAGGTCTTCCCGGTCTGGACCCGGCCCTCCGCGGAGCAGGCCGGGTTGGTGCACCGCAGGGCGACGTTGGCCATCGGATCCCTCAGCTCTCAGCGTCGATGTGACTCGGCCAGGCTATCCGTCAGACGCCTGGCGGCGGGCCCGGACGATCAGGGGCACCCCGACCCCGGCGCCGATGACGAGGAGGGCGAGCAGCCACCAGACCCATGCCGGCGTCCCACCCTCGTCGGCCTCGACGGCGTCGTCGGCCGACGKGGACGGAGACGGAGTGACCGTCGCTGTCGGGGTCGGCGTGGGCGTCGGGGTGGGCGTAGGGGTCGGCGTCGGGGTGGGCGTCGGCTCCGGTGCGGGCGTCGTCGGTGCGGGCTCCGGGGCGACGGCCGTCTCGCTCGGCTCGCTCGTCGGCACCGGCGCGGGCTCCTCGGTGATCGTCGGCTCCGGCGTGGGGGCCGGCGGCTCCGACGGTTCGGGGACGACCGGCAGCGTGACCGTGGGGGTGGGGAGCGACGGGATGGTGACGGTGGGCGTGGGGGTCGGCCGCGCCGGACGCGTGAAGGTCGGCGTCGGAAGCGCTGGCACCGTGACGGTCGCGGTCGGCGTGATGTCCGGCCGGTCGATCGCGTCGCATGATGCCAGCAGGAGCATCGTCAGCACGACGCCGATCACGCTCGCCGGACGGACGACCTTCTTCGGTGCGGTCATGCCACGCCCTCTCGGCTCACTCAGTCCGGCGACACTCGACGCCGCGGCTGCCGGCGCCGGAGCGCGGAACTGCCTGGGGCCGAAGGTATCTATCCGGAACGCCGCTGAAAAGGACCCAGCACCTGCGGGTTTGTCCGACGCTAGCGAGGCGCGACCGGCTGCCGCAGGATCGTCCGACGCTTCTCGGGGGCGACCCGGCGGACGTCGCTCAGGTAGATCTCGTGATGGGTGCCGACCATCCGCAACCCGTTCTCGGGGATGAACTCGTGGTGCATGCGGGCGAGCACGGCGGCCTCGTCGTCGAACGAGCCGACGTGCAGCGTCTGCACGCACCGCCCCTCGGACAGGGTCGCCAGGCGGAGGTCGCCCAGCCGAGCCGGGCGCTCCTTGGCGCCGACGCGCTCGATCGCGTCCGTGACCATCTCCGGGCCGATCCAGTCCGGGACCAGCACCATCAGCGTCCAGTCCCACCGCGACTTGTCCCGCGCCGAGGTGAATGCCTCCATGTCGTCGGCCCACCACAGCCCCTCGAGGGGCGGCACGACGTAGTCGCGCCCGAGCTCGCGCTTGCTCGCGAACTTCACGGTGTAGGCCACGGGATAGAGCGTCTCGACCGCCTCGACGAACGCCGGCGACGTGTTGGGGTCACCCCGTCCGTCGACCATCAGGTACTGCAGGTCCGGCACGTCCAGGAGCCGGAACCGGCCGCGTCGCGCCTGGTAGGCGTCGAGGCTCTTCTTGACGTCGGTCTTCTCGTCCATCACCCTCGATGATCCTCGGTCACCACGACGAACGGCACGCCCGGGCCGGGCCTACGCCCGGTAGCCCTGCGTGAACCGGGACGACGCCAGACCGAGCAGGTCGGCGTCCGGCACGAGCGGAGCGACGTCCGGGTCGTCCAGCAGCTCGACACTCGCGCGCAGCCGGATGTCCCGAGACGACGCGCCGACGTCGATCTCGAACGCGCCACCCTCGCGACGCCACGCGCCGAACCGGCCGTCCCCGCGGTCCGCCGCGACGTCCCAGTACGCGAAGTCGCGGTTGGTCAGGGTGAACGCCACGCGCGCGATCTCGCCCGGCGCGAGCGCGACCTTCTCGAAGCCCCGCAGCTCGCGCACGGGCCGACGGACGGCGGCGTCGGGATCGCCGACGTAGAGCTGCACGACCTCGCGGCCGGCGGTCGTCCCCGTGTTCGTCACGGTGCAGGACACGGAGACAGTGCCGGCCTCGGCGTCGGTGATCTCCACCTGCAGGTCCGAGTAGGCGAACGTGGTGTAGGACAGCCCGTGGCCGAACGGGTAGCGGACGGCCCGGCGCAGCGCGTCGTACCAGCGGTAGCCGATGAACACGCCCTCGCCGTAGAGCACGGTCCCGCGCTCGCCGGTCCAGGTGACGTAGCCGGGCGAGTCTTCCAGCGCGAGGGGGAACGTCTCGGGCACCTTGCCGGACGGGTTCACGCGCCCGAGCAGGACGTCGACGACGGCGCCGGCACCGGCCTGGCCCGGGAGCCACGCCTCGACGATCGCGTCGACGCGGTCGTGCCAGGGGTCCATGGTCACGGGCGCACCGCTGGAGAGGACCACGACGAGGGCCGCCCCTGTGCGCTCCCGGAGGTCGGCGAGCCGGCCGAGCAGTGCCACGTGGTCGTTCGGCAGAGCGAGCGTCGTGCGGTCGTCGGCCTCCTGCTCGAACGCCAGCGGCAGCCCGACGAACACGACGATCACCTCCGCGTGCGCCGCCACGGCAACGGCCTCGTCGGCGAGCCGCACGGCCTCCTCCGAGAGCGGCCCGGCGGCCACGCGCTCGGCGGCCGCGGCGAGGCGCAGCGCCTCCGCGAGCGCGGCCGACCGGCGCGCGGGTCCGGTGCCGTCGTCGACGAACGTCGAGCCGTGCGCGTCGAGGTAGGCGCGGATGTCGTMCTGGTAGGCGTTCTTGGGCGTGTGCACGTACCCGGGGGCGTAGTCGACGCGGTCGCCGAGCTCGGCCCGGAACAGGTCGAGCGCGTGGTCGACGCGGGTCGGGTCGACGCCCGAGGACCCGCCGCCCTGGATCCGGGCGTGCTCCGCGAACGCCCCGACGACCGCGATCCGCCCGCCACGCTCGACGGACAGGGGCAGCGCGGCGCCGCCCCCGGCCGTCCGCGGCTCGTTGCGGAGCAACGTCACGCACCCCGCGGCGGCCTCGCGGGCCAGCTCGTGGTGCTGGTCGGCGCGCAGGTGGGCGAGCTGCTCCGCGGTGAGCCGGTCGCCCGGTGCCACGCCGAGGTCCATGATCGGCCCGTTCACCAGGTTCGCGCCCGGATAGGCGCGGGCGACGAGCCGCAGGACGCGGCGGGCGGCCTCGTCGACGACCCCTTCGTCGAGCTCGCCGGACCGGACGGCGGCCACGACCTCGGCGTCGGTGACGCCGCCCGTGCCCGGCATCTCGAGGTCGAGGCCTGCGACCAGCGCCTTCACGCGGTGGTGGACCGCGTTCCAGTCGGAGACCACGAGGCCGTCGTAGCCCCACTCGTCCCGCAGCACCTCGGTGAGCAGCCAGCGGTTCTCGGAGGCGTGCACGCCGTGCAGGCGGTTGTACGAGCACATGACCGACCACGGGTCGGCGTTCTTCACGACCCGCTCGAACGCAGGCAGGTAGATCTCGCGCAGCGTCCGCTCGTCGGCCTCGACCGAGATGCGGGTGCGCTCGATCTCCTGGTTGTTCGCCGCGAAGTGCTTGAGCGACGTGCCGACGCCCACCGACTGGACGCCCTCGACGTAGGCCGACCCGAGCTCGCCGGACAGCAGCGGGTCCTCCGAGAAGTACTCGAAGTTGCGGCCGCACAGCGGCGAGCGCTTCATGTTCACGCCCGGGCCGAGCACGACCTGCACGCCCTCCGCGCGGGCCTCCTCGCCGATCGCCCGTGCGACCCGTCGCACCAGGTCACGGTCCCACGACGCGCCCATCGCGGACGCGGTCGGGAAGCCGGTCGCGGGCACCCACACCATGTCGACGCCGGTCTCCTTGCGCAGCCCGTGCGGACCGTCGCCCACCTCGATCGCCGGCACCTCGACACCGTCGGCGGGGCGGTCGATGGTCTCGGTGTACCAGTCGTCGTGCCCGGACAGCAGGCCGGCCTTCTCCTCGAGAGTGAGGGCGGCGAGCACGGCGTCGACGTCGAACGGAGCGGGGTTCATGGTGCTTCCTCGGGTCTGGGGGTGAGTCGGGTGCGGGGCTGGCGCGGGCGGCCTCGGGCCGTCAGGTCATGAGGAAGTCGTCGGGGTGGTCGTCCCGGACACGCGCGACAAGGTCCGGGCCGATGGCGACCCCGCCCTCGGCGAGGGCGTCGAGCACGACTCCGCACAGCGGGGACGCTGTGGCGACGACGACCCGTGCCGCGGGCGCGACGCGGGCGAGCTCCGCGGTGAGCGCGTCGCGCATCGCCGGGTGCTCGGACGTCGCCACGGAGCCGTTGAGCAGGACGGGCAGCTCGCCGGACGCAAGGTCGACGCCGACGCGCCGGGCGCACCACTGCGCGTACCGGACGAGCGCCTGCGCCTGCTGCCGGACGATGCCGAGCGCGACGTCGTCGCCGGCTTCGGCCGCGGCGAGCACGACCCTCGATGCCTTCCAGAGGTCGCTCACGGGCCGGGCGCCGAGCCGACGCGTGAACGTGTGCCGCAGCTCCCAGCCGTCCGGGACGCCGTAGAGCTCGGTCATCGCCGCCGTCAGCGACGTCGCCGGCCCGATGCCCATCCAGGCACGGACCACCGCAGCGAGCGCGGCGTTGCCGAGCCCGCCGCCGCCGAGATCGTCGAACACGAAGAAGCCGGAGCACTCCTCGCGCCCGTCCTTCGACCGCGCGGCGACCGCCGGACCGGTGCCCACGCAGATCGACACCGCGACGCCGGACCCGTCGAGCAGCCGGAGCGACGCGAACCCGTCGTTCTTGATGCTCCACCGACCCATGTCGCCGAACCGCTCGCGCAGGTGCCCGTCCCAGAGCACCGCGTCCTCGGGGTAGTCGACCCCGGCCAGCCGGAACGCCGCCGACACGACGTCCGCCGCCACGGCCCGGGCGTCCGCCAGCGCCGCGTCGACCGCGGTGAACACCGCGTCCAGCGCCTCGGGGATGCTGTCCGCGCCGTAGATGTCGCCGCGTCCTCCGCGACCCCGGCCCAGCACGGTTCCCTCGCCGTCGACGACGAGGGCGACCGTCTTGGAGTTGCCGGCGTCGACCGCRAGATGGACCGGTCGGCGCGCGTGGTCGGCGGTGGTCACTTGAGCAGACGCTCCGGCAGGTAGGCGCGGTGCGCGTAGGCCATCTCGTCGTAGAGCTCCTCGGCGACCCGCAACGTCGGCACCATCGGGTTCGCGGCCAGCGCGCGGATGCCGTCCGCACGCGTGCCCCGCCATGCCGCCTCGGCCGCGAGGTACTGGAACTCGGCGAGCTCCTGCACCAGCCCGCGCACCGCGTGCGGCAACGGCTTCTGCGGCACCGGCGTGACGCCCTTGCCGTCGACGTCGCACCACATCTCGACGACGACGTCGTCGTCGAACCCGGGCAGTGCGCCGCCCGTGTTCGGCAGGTTCACGGGCAGGCGAGCGGGCGCGTCGTTGTAGTAGGCGCTCATCACGTCGATCGCGAGCTCGAGCTCGTGGATGCCGCCGCGCGAGCGCTTCGGGTCGAGGTCCGGCACCTCGACGCGCGACTGCTCCTCGTAGTGGTCCCAGTAGCCGGGCAGCGCGGCGAGCAGGTCCTCCGCGCGGGTGGTGCGCTTGCCCTGCAGCTCGCGCAGGACCTCCTCGCGGAAGTAGTAGTACTGGAAGTAGTCGGCCGGCACCGAGCGCATCGTCACGGCCAGCTGCAGCATCCGCTTGGAGTGGATGTCGAGCGTCGGGTCGTCCTTGCGGGCCTCCCACGCGGCGTCGAGCAGCGGCATGAGGTCCTGGCCCTCGTACGTGTGCTCCGTGGACCAGCAGTTGTGGTTGACGCCCGCCATGACGATGTCGGCCTTCTCGGCGTCGAGGCCCGCGGCGCGCAGCACCGTCTTCGGGAACACGATCGGGCCCTCGCACATCGACCAGATGGTGCGGTCGGTGAACCGCGTGACCGCCTGGGACACGATGTTGACGGGGTTCGTGTAGTTGAAGATCACCGCGTTCGGGGCCACGGCGTCGAGGTCCTTGATGATGTCCTCGTAGATGTGGATCGAGCGCAGGGACATGAAGAACCCGCCCGGCCCCTGGGTCTCCTGGCCGATCACGCCGTGCTTGAGCGGGATCCGCTCGTCCAGCGCGCGGGCGGCGAAGTCGCCGGGACGGAAGCTCGCGAGGACCGCGTCCGCGTCCGTCAGGGCGGCGCGTCGGTCCGTCGTCGACGAGATGGTGATGTCGAGGCCCTCAGCCTTGGCAATCTTCGTCGCGATCGTCTCGACGGCACGCAGGCGGTCCGGGTTGACGTCCTGGATGACGACCTCGGACCCGTCGAACTTCTCGCCGTGCGACAGGAAGGACGCCATGGTCCCCGCGCCGCGAGACGACCCGCCGCCGATGTACACGAGCTTGATGCCTGCCATGGTGATGAGTTCCTTCTTCTTGTGGGTACGTGCGGAGTTCGTGTCCGGCGTCCGGACGGCTACCGGCCTGCGGCGGCGAGGTCGGCGATGAATGTGGGGTTCTCGCACTCCACCGCGATCGTGGCCGGCCAGTCCGGCTCGTACGCGTCGGCGGCGGCGATCCGGGCGTAGGCGTCGCGCTTGTGCTCACCGCACACGATCATCACCACCGCCCGCGAGCCGGCGGCGATGGTGTCGACGCCCACGGTCACGCCGTGCGTCGGCACCATGTCGAGCCGCTCGAAGTCGGGGAACGTCGACATGTTGTCGCGGCGGGTCGCCTCGCCGAGCGGCGTGACGTGAGCGCGTGCGTCCCGGGGCGTGCCTGGCTGGTTGAACGCGATGTGCCCGTCGGAAGCGCCGGTGGCGAGCAGGAACACGTCGATGCCGCCGGCGGCCTCGATCCGCGCGTCGTAGCGCGCGGGGTCGGCCGGGTCCGGCATCCAGATCTCCGTGGGAGGTACGGTGCCCGCCCGCTCGCAGGCGGCGGCGATCGGGCCGAGGATCTGCCGCTGCGCGAACCCGAGGCACGAGTGCGGCAGCTCCGGGTCCACGCGGTGCAGCGCACCGTCGTCACCGGGCACGACGTACTCGTCCATCATCACGACGACGAGCCGCGACAGGTCCGCGCCCTGCTCCGCGCGGTCGGCCAGCGCCCGGTAGGTAGGGCTCCCGGTGCGGCCGCCGGGGCAGCCGAGGAGGAACTGGGGGCCGCTGGACGCGGCCATGCGCTCGAGGACCAGGTCGGCGACGGCGTCGCCGACGGCGTCCGCGTCCGAGAGGACGATGGGATGTAGAGACACGACTCCCCCTGGGAGGTGCTGGGTGGGGACGGAAGGGCGGGTGCGGCTCACTCCTTGATCGCGCCCGCGAGCATTCCGGA
This sequence comes from Cellulomonas sp. P5_E12, assembly GCF_054049315.1. Lineage (NCBI taxonomy): Bacteria > Bacillati > Actinomycetota > Actinomycetes > Micrococcales > Cellulomonadaceae > Cellulomonas > Cellulomonas sp. P5_E12. Next base: position 70,186 of record NZ_JBFUMP010000009.1, read on the forward strand.
GATGAACTTGCGCTGGAAGATCACGTAGAGGATCAGCACGGGCGCGGCGACGATCAGGCCGCCGGCGGCCATGAGGTTGATCTCCGTGACGTACTTCCCCTGGAACACGCCCAGGGCCACGGTGGCCGTCTGGTTCGCGCCGTGCAGGAACACCAACGACAGGAAGTAGTCGTTCCAGGTCCACATGAAGCTGAGCAGGATCAGCGTGTAGATCGCCGGCTTGGCCATCGGGGCCGCCATCGACCGGAGCATCCGGAGCGGGCCGGCCCCGTCGATCTCGGCGGACTCGAACATGGCGCGTGGGAGCGCCCGGAACGCGGCGCGCATCCAGAAGATGCCGAACGGCACGCCCATCCCCAGGTGGATCAGGATGATCCCGGGGATCGAGTTGGTGAGGTGCAGCGTCCTGAACTGGTAGTACAGCGGGACGATGATCGCCTCGAGCGAGATCATCATGCCGAGCAGGATGAGCGGGAACAGGACCTTGCCGCCCGCCACGCCCAGCACTCCGAACGCGTACCCGCCGAGCAGCGCGAGCAGCACCTGACCTGCGACGACGCAGACGGCGATGATCATCGAGACGGTCATGGCGCGGGCGAAGCCCGCGTTCTCCCACGCCGTGGCGAAGTTGCCCAGCTGGAGCTGCGAGAGCGGGACGGCCTTGCCCGAACGGTCCGGGCTGAGCGCCGCGAGGATGAACGTCACGACGGGGAACAGCACGACCAGGGCCATGGCGCTCAGGACGACGTAGTTGACGGTGCGTTCCGTCTTCGAGATCACGGTCAGTCCCTCTCAGCGACGCGGGTGATGACGATGGCGACAGCCAGGCACAGAACAGCCATGACGACACCGATCGCCGCCGCGAGCCCGACCTGCGGGTTCTGGAACGCGGCCTTGTACAAGGCGACGGCCGGCGTCAGGGTCGATGTCCCCGGGCCTCCGTGCGTGGTGACCCAGACGAGGTCGAAGGTTCTGAGCGCCGCCGTGATGGTCAGCGTGAGCGCGACGGCGATCTGCCCGCGCAGGCCCGGCAGGGTGACCGCGAAGAACTCGCGGATCGCACCGGCGCCGTCCATCCGCGCCGCCTCATAGAGCTCGGGGGCGATTGCGGAGGTGCCGGAGATGAACAGCACCATGCAGAAACCGAAGGTCACCCAGGTGCCGATGAGCCCCAGCGCGGGCAGGGCCCACATGAAGTCGCCGAGCCATGTCCGGGTGAGGGCGTCGAGCCCCACGGCGCGCAGTGCCTGGTTGAGCGGACCGTCCGGCGCGTAGATCCGCTTGAAGACGAGGGCGACGACGACCGTCGTCAGCACCTGCGGCAGGAAGAAGATCCACCGGTACACGGCCATGCCGGGCTGCTTCGCCCGGGTGAGCAGCGCCGCGGAGAACAGTCCGAGGACGATGGGAAGCACCGCGAAGAAGCCGATGAGCACCACCACGTGCCCGAGCGTCGAGCGCAGGACCGGGTCGGTCACGAACGTGACGTAGTTCTGGATCCCGACCCAGGTCGGGGTGCTGACGCCGTCCCACTTGTAGAACGAGTACTGCACGGACTGCGCGAGCGGGACGAGCACGACGAGTGCGTACACCCCGAGCGGGAGCGCGGCGAAAGCGAGGCCGACCCACCGGGCCCGGCGCCGCGGGGAGCGGCGCCGGACCGGTGCGGGGCGGGTCGCGCGGCCGTCGCGTGCCGTGGCCGGCGAACCGACCGCGGGGTCGATGATGGGACGCGCGGGGACCGACACGATCAGCCCTGCGAAGCCAGGAATGCGTCGCGGTCGGCGTCGACGGCCGCGGTGAACTCCTCCGCGGTCATCTTCCCGGCGTAGACGAGCTGGATGTTCTGGCTGATGGTGTCGAGCATGGTCGGGCTGGACCAGTCGAAGTAGGGCACGTAGCCGTCGTCGGTGTCGAGCGTCGCGGCGCCGGCGGACTCACCGGTGAGGCTGAGCGAGTCCGCGGGGACCTTGACGTCCGGCGACAGCGCCGGCACGAGACCGAGGTCCGCAGCGACCTGACCGGTCTCGGGCGACATCAGGTAGTCGAGGAACGCGGCCGCGACGTCCGGGTTCTTGGACTTCGACGAGATCACCATGGCACCCGGGGCGGCACCGACGCCGACCGCGGTGTCGGCACCCTGCTGGGGCAGCTGCACGTAGCCGAAGTGCGCCTGCTGCTCGGCCGAGAGGCCCAGCGACCCGGTGTACTCCCAGCGGAAGAGACCCTGGCCACCGACGAAGTCGGCGACGGCCGTCTGGTAGTCGATGCCCTCGAAGTCCTGGGGGAACCAGCCCGCGTCGGCCCACTTCTTGACGGTCTCGACAGCCTCGGTCATTCCGACGTCGGACGCCTTCACCGACGGGTCGTCGTAGATGTAGTCGTTGAGCTTGTCCTTGTCGGCGAGCAGCGCCTGGACGCCCAGCAGCACCGAGGTCGAGCCGTCGAGGCTCCCGTACTCGAACGGCACCTCGCCGGCGGCCTTGGCGGCGGTCGCCGCCGCCTCGACGTCCTCGAGCGACGTCGGGACCTCGAGCCCGAGCTCCTTGAGCTTGTCGGCGTTGTAGTACAGGCCGATCAGCGACGTGCGTGCCATCGGCGTCGAGAACCAGGAACCGTCACCCATGGTGGCGAAGTCCTTCGTGAACTTGTTCTGCCGGGCGATCGTCGTGGGAACCGTGGTGTCCCAGTCGTAGGCGTCGGCGTACGAGTCGAGGTTGAGCACCAGCCCGCCCTTGGCGAGCGTGCCCAGCGACTGCCAGCCGTTGTTCGCGGTCGCGATGTCGGGGCCGTTCTCGTCCTGGAGCTGGAGGTTCAGCGTCGAGTTGAGCTGACCCCAGTCCTCGGTCGTGCGGTCGATCGTGACGTTCGGGTACTTCTTCTCGAAGCCGGCGATCGACTGGTCGATCCAGTCGCCCTCGGCCGAGCCCCAGAAGTCCGTCAGCTTGATGGTCACGTCACCAGCGGAGGCGACGTCGGTCGAGACCGCCGCGGTCGACTCGTCGTTCGTCGCGGTGGAGCCGCCCGGGGCGCACCCCGTCATGCCCAGCGCGACAGCGGTCGCGATCGCGGCGAAGGTCGCCACTCGTGCTCGATGCAAGCTCATTGATCACTCCGTCGTGTTCAGGGCCGGTCTCTGTGAGCGGGGGCGCTCACTCCCTCGTGGCCCGCTGTACGGACACTAGACGAGAATGGACCAGTTAGTCCAGTCAAGACCAGTTGGCCCATCTGGCATGCCCAGCGTGAAGAACTGGTATGTTTTCCGCCGTGACCACTGCCACCGCCTCCGACCAGGCCTACGAGCGCCTCGTCCATGGCCTCACCGTCGGCCGCTACGCCGCTGGATCCCGCCTGCCCGGCGAGCGCGACCTGGCCGTGGAGCTCGGCGTCAGCCGCGCCACCCTGCGCCTTGCCCTCGGTCGGCTCGAGAGCGAGGGCCTGCTGCAGCGCTCGGCGCAGCGCGGCTGGTTCGTGCCACGGCCGGTGATCGGTGAGCCCCCGAGCACGCTGCAGTCCTTCACGGAGATGGCGCGCGCCCGCGGCCTGCGTCCCACGGCTCGCGTCATGCACCGCGCGGTCCGGCCCGCGACCATGGACGAGGCCCAGAAGCTCCGGATCGCACCGGCCGCGCCGGTCATCGAGATCTCCCGGCTGCGCGGCATGGACGGCACGCCGGTCTGCTACGACGTCGTCGTGCTCCCCGAGCATCGCGCCGCCGGCATGGCCACCGCGGACCTCGAGGACGCCTCGCTCTACGAGACGCTGCGCGCCGTGGCCGGCATCGAGATCCACCGCAGCGCCTACACGCTGACGGCCGCGGTCGCGGACGCCGAGCTCGCCCGGCTGCTGGGCATGAGCGTCGGCGCGCCGGTCCTGGTCGGCGACGAGGTCGCGTACATGTCCGACGGCACACCGGTCCTGGCCGGCTCCAACAACTATCGCGGCGACGCCTACCGCTTCCAGGCCGACCTGTTCCGTCGCGCCTGACCGGCTGGCTCCGCGGAGCTCCTGCGCGAGCAACCCCGACAACGACGAACGGCCCGGATCCCGAGGGATCCGAGCCGTTCGATCTGTGCGCGAGGGGGGATTTGAACCCCCACGCCCTTTCGGACACTGGCACCTGAAGCCAGCGCGTCTGCCGTTCCGCCACTCGCGCGCGCCGCAGAACATTAGCACGATTGGGGAGGCCCTCCGGACCGCCGTGACGCGGGGCCGGGCGGCGGCGCGCACACATCACCCGGCATCCCGGCCCGTACCGGTGGGTCCCGGATACGATCAGGGCGGATCGTCGGCACGCTACGTGCAGGTGGACGCGCGAGAGGGACGGGGGAGGTGGCAGTGGGCATCCTCGACAGGTTCGAGAACGGCGTCGAACGCGTGGTCAACAACGCCATCGCCAAGGCCTTCAAGAGCGAGCTCAAGCCGCTCGACCTCTCCAGCGCACTGCGCCGCGAGGTGGACGACCGGGCCGCCGTCGTCGGGCGGGACCGGACCGTCGTCCCCAACGAGTTCACGATCGAGCTCGCGACCGCCGACTACGACCAGGTGGAGTCGTGGGGTGCCGAGGCGTTGGCCGACGAGTTCGCCAACAACGTCACGGACTACGCCGCCAGCCAGCGGTACGCGTTCGTCGGGCCGGTCACGGTGTCGTTCAGCGAGGACAGCGAGCTCGAGGCCGCGCGGTTCCGGGTGCACAGCGCCACGGTGCGCGGTGCGGTGGCTCCGGCGTCGGCCAGCTCGGCGCCCAGCGCCCGGCACCCCCTGGTCGACATCGACGGGCAGCGCTACATCCTCACGGGTCCGGTGACGGTCATCGGGCGCGGGTCGGAGGCGGACATCATCGTCGACGACCCCGGCGTCTCCCGGCGGCACCTCGAGATCCGCGTGACGGCCGACGGGGTCGTCGCCACGGACATGGGCTCCACCAACGGACTCTTCGTCGAAGGCCACCAGGTGCCGGCGGCGACCCTGCTGGACGGCAACACGCTGACCATCGGGCGCACCCGGATCCTGTTCTGGACAGGCGGCGAGCCGGACCTGGACGAGTGACGCCGGCACATGAGTGAGCTGACGATCACCCTGCTTCGGCTGGGTTACCTGGCCCTGCTGTGGGTGCTCGTGCTCTTCGCCATCGGTGTGCTGCGGCGCGACCTGTACGGCACGCGGATCACCGACCGCCGACGCCGCAAGGCACCGGTGCCGGCCGCTGCGGCAGCCGCCACGGCCACCGAAGCCCCCGAGGCACCCCCGGTCCGCACCCCCCGCTCCGCGCGCAGCGGGTCCGGCCCGAGCAGGCTCGTCGTCACCGAGGGTCCGCTGCGCGGCACGATCGTGCCGCTGGCCTCGTCGGCGGTGCTCATCGGCCGTGCGCCGGGCTGCACGCTGGTGCTGGACGACGACTACTCCTCGTCGCGGCACGCCCGGATCTTCCCGCAGGGTGGCCAGTGGTTCGTCGAGGACCTCGGATCGACGAACGGGACATTCGTGGCGGACCAGCGCGTCGAGGCTCCGACTCCCGTCCCGACGGGTACACCCGTCCGCGTGGGCCAGAGCGTTCTCGAGCTGCAGAGGTAACCGGTGACCGTCGCACTCAGGTATGCGGCGCGGTCCGACGTCGGACTCGTGCGCTCCAACAACCAGGACTCGGCGTACGCCGGGCCGCACCTGCTCATGGTCGCGGACGGCATGGGCGGCCACGCCGGGGGCGACGTCGCCTCCTCGGTCGCCGTCGCGAGCTTCGCGCCCCTGGATGGAGAGTCGCACGGCCCGGACGACGCGCTGGACCAGCTGGAGACGGCGCTGGCCGACGCGCGGGACGAGATCATCGCCCGCAGCGACGCCGACCCCGAGCTCACCGGCATGGGCACGACCGTGCTGGCCATCCTGCGCGCCGGCAACAAGCTCGCGATGGTGCACCTCGGCGACTCGCGCGGCTACCTCATGCGCGACAGCGTGCTCACGCAGGTCACCACCGACCACACGTTCGTGCAGCACCTGGTGGACATCGGCCGGATCACGCCGGAGGAGGCCGAGCACCACCCGCAGCGGTCGGTGGTCATGCGCGTCCTCGGCGACTTCGACCCGGAGGTCACGCCCGACCTGTCGGTCCGCGAGGCGCGGCCCGGCGACCGCTGGCTGCTGTGCTCCGACGGCCTGTCCGGCTTCGTCAGCGCGGACACCATCGAAGAGACCATGGCGACGATCGACGACGTCGACGCCTGCGCGGACCGCCTCGTCCAGCTCGCGCTGCGGGCCGGGGGCGGCGACAACATCACCGTGGTCCTGGCCGACGTGATCGAGCTCGACTCCGTCGCCGACGGGGCAGGCCCGACGACGACCGCGACGGTGGTCGGCGCCGCGGCGCTGACCCGCAACGACCCCACGTCGGCGGCGGACGGTCCCGCGGCGCGTGCCGCGAGCCTGACGCGCACGGCGAACGAGCCCGCGCAGGACGACGGCACCGACACCAGACCGGCACCGACGGAGCACGACGACGACGAGAACCCCCCGACCCGGCGCCGGTGGCGCACGGTGGTGGCGTGGGTGGCCGTCGCCGTCGTCGTGATCGGTGGAGCCGCGATCGCGTACGCGTGGACGCAGACGCAGTACTACGTGGGCGTCGACGACGGCGAGGTCGTCATCTTCCGCGGCCTGCCGCAGACCATCGGCTCGATCCCGCTGTCGTCGGTGGTCGAGCGGACGGGCACCGACGTGGAGGACCTCTCCTCGGGCTACCTCCAGGTGCGCGTCGAGCAGACGATCCACGCGGACTCGCTCGAGGACGCCCGCAACCTGGTGGCCATGCTCGACGTGGACACGGCTGACCCGACTCCGTCTCCCACCGTGAGCCCCAGCCCCAGCCCGACCCCGTCCGGGACGGCCACGCCGTGAGCCGCGCGTGATGGCCACCGTCCAGCCGCACCAGGTGCGGGCCGGTCGGGGCGTCGAGCTCGGCTTGCTGGTGCTCGCCCTGGCCATCGGCATCTCGTCGTACGCCCTGGCCGGCATCGGCACCTCCGACGAGATCCCGCCCGACGTGATCGGGTACGGCCTGGGGCTCACCGCGCTGGCCGTCGGGGTGCACCTGGTGCTGCGCTGGCGCGCCCCGTTCGCGGACCCGGTGATCCTCCCGATCACCGTCGCGCTCAACGGCATCGGCCTCGCGATGATCTACCGCATCGACTTCGCGTACACCGCGCGCGGCCGTGACGACACGTTCGCCCAGCGCCAGCTGGTGTGGACCGCGGTCTCCGTGGTGCTCGCGGCGCTCGTCATCGTCCTGCTCCGCGACCACCGGACGCTGCGGCGCTACACGTACACCGCGATGGTCGCCGGTCTCGTGCTCGTCATGCTGCCGCTGGTCCCGGGCCTCGGGGTGCTGATCAACGGCGCGCGCATCTGGGTGCGCATCGGCGGGGTCGGATTCCAGCCGGCGGAGTTCGCCAAGATCGCGTTCGCCATCTTCTTCGCGGGGTACCTGGTGACCCACCGCGACACCCTCGCGCTCGCCGGCCCCAAGGTGCTGGGCCTGCAGCTGCCGCGCCCGCGCGACCTCGGTCCCATCCTCATCGTCTGGGGTGCGTCGGTCGCCGTCCTCGTGCTCGAGCGGGACCTCGGCACCTCGCTGCTGTTCTTCGGACTCTTCGTCGCCATGCTCTACCTCGCCACCGAACGGCTGAGCTGGGTCGTCATCGGCCTGCTCCTGTTCGTCGTCGGCGCCGTCCTGGCCGCGAGCGCGTTCTCGCACGTCGGAGCCCGTTTCGACGCCTGGCTGCACGCGTTCGACCCGGCGGTCTTCGACCAGAGCCCCGGCGGCTCCGGGCAGCTGGTGCGCGGACTGTTCGGCATGGCCAGCGGCGGGCTGTTCGGCACCGGGTGGGGCCAGGGGCGGCCCGACCTCGTGCCCTTCGCGGAGTCGGACTTCATCGTCGCGTCCCTGGGCGAGGAGCTCGGCCTGACCGGCCTCTTGGCGATCCTGCTCTTCTACGCCATCCTCACCGAGCGCGGCATGCGCACGGCGATCGGGGTGCGCGACGGGTTCGGCAAGCTGCTCGCCGGCGGCCTCGCGTTCATCGTCGCGCTCCAGACGTTCGTCGTCGTCGGCGGCGTCACGCGGCTCATCCCGCTCACCGGCCTGACCACCCCGTTCCTCGCCTACGGCGGCTCGTCCCTGGTGGCCAACTGGGTGATCGTGGCGCTGCTGCTGCGCATCTCCGACGAGGCACGGCGACCGGCACCCTCGATGAAGCCGGTGCTCACGCCGATCGCGGGCACGCCCGTGGTCGTGGGCGGCAGCGGGGACGACGACCAGCCGACCGAGATCATCGGCGGTGTCCGGTGAACACACCCCTGCGCCGGCTGGCGACGGTCGTCCTGGTCATGTTCGTCGGCCTCATGGCGGGAGCCACCTGGATCCAGTACTTCCAGGCGGACACGCTCAACAACGACAGCCGCAACGTCCGCACGCTCTACCGGGAGTTCGGCAACGCCCGCGGCCCGATCGTCGTCGCGGGCGAGGCGATCGCCCAGTCCACCAAGGTCGAGGACTCCTACGGCTACCAGCGGTCGTACACCAACGGCGAGCTCTACTCGGCGATGACCGGCTTCTACTCCGTGGTGAACGGGCGCACCCAGCTGGAGAACGCGGCCAACGACGAGCTCACGGGACGCGGCGACCGGCTGTTCTTCTCGCGCATCCGGGACCTGCTCACCGGCCGTCAGCCCGAGGGCGCCGCGGTCGAGACGACCCTCAACCCGGCCGCCCAGCAGGCCGCCCTCGACGGGCTCGCCGGGCAGCAGGGCGCCGTCGTCGCGCTCGAGCCGTCGACCGGGAAGATCCTCGCGCTCGTCTCGACGCCGGGCTTCGACCCGAACGTGCTGGCGTCGCACGACACCAAGGCCGCCGGCGCGGCGTACAACCAGCTCGCGTCCGCCCCGGGCAACCCGCTGCGCAGCAACGCGACCCTCGAGCGCTACCCCCCGGGGTCGACGTTCAAGCTGGTCACGGCCGCGGCCGCGCTCGAGAGCGGGCAGTACACGCCCGAGAGCACCCTGCCGGCACCGGTCGAGCTCGCGCTCCCGCAGACCACCGCGACCATCGGCAACTTCGGGGGCGGCGGGTGCGGCAGCGACCCGATCACCCTGGCCGACGCGCTGCGCGTCTCCTGCAACACCGCGTTCGCCCAGCTGGGCATGGACGTCGGCGCCGATGCCCTCCAGGCCCAGGCTGAGCGGTTCGGCTTCAACGACCCCGGTCTCACCATCCCGATGAAGGTTGTCGAGAGCGTGTTCCCCGACGACATGAACGCGCCGGTCACCGCCCAGTCGGCGATCGGGCAGCGCGACGTCCAGGCGACGCCGATGCAGATGGCGATGGTCGCCTCGGCGATCGCCAACGGCGGTGAGCTGATGACGCCGTACGTCGTCCAGACCGTCCGCTCGGCCGACCTGCACAAGGTCTCCGAGACCGAGCCCACGCTGTACTCCACCGCGATGTCGCCCGGCACGGCCGCGTCTCTGCGGGACATGATGATCGGCGTCGTCAACGACGGGTCCGGCACGGCCGCGCAGATCCCTGGCGTGCAGGTAGCCGGCAAGACGGGAACGGCGCAGACGGCCGACGGACAGCCGCCGCACGCGTGGTTCACCGCCTTCGCGCCCGCCGACGCCCCCCGCGTGGCGGTCGCGGTGCTGGTCGAGCACGGCGGCAACGTGGGCAACGAGGCCACGGGCGGCAAGGTCGCGGCCCCCATCGCCAAGGCCGTCATCGAGGCGGTGCTGGGCTCGTGAAGACGGCATCCGGGGTCCTGCTCGGCGAGCGCTACCGGCTGGTCCGGCAGATCGCCGTCGGCGGCATGGGCGAGGTGTGGGAGGGGTACGACGACGCCCTCGCCCGGCCGGTCGCCGTCAAGGTGCTGCGCTCGGAGTTCGCGGGCGACCGCGGCTTCCTCGAGCGGTTCCGCACCGAGGCCCGCAACTCGGCGTCGCTGTCGCACCCCAACATCGCGCAGCTGTTCGACTACGGCGAGCAGGAGGGCTCCGGCTTCCTGGTGATGGAGCTCGTCGTCGGCGAGCCCCTGTCCGACCTGCTCGAGCGCGAGCCGGTGCTGCCGACCCGACGCCTGCTCCCGATCCTCGCGCAGACGTCCCGGGCGCTGCACGCCGCGCACCTGGCCGGCGTCGTGCACCGCGACGTCAAGCCCGGCAACATCCTGCTGGGCCGCGGCGGCCGCGTGAAGATCACCGACTTCGGCGTCTCGCTCGCCCGCAACCAGGTGAACATGACCGCGACCGGCATGGTCATGGGCACCGCCCAGTACCTCTCGCCGGAACAGGCCGTGGGCAAGCCCGCCACCCCCCTGTCCGACCTGTACTCGCTGGGGATCATCGCCTTCGAGGCGCTCGTCGGGCACCGTCCCTTCACCGGGCCGACGGCGGTCGACATCGCCGTGGCGCACGTGAACAACCCGGTGCCACCGCTGCCGGCGAGCGTCGACAGGCAGCTCGCCGCGCTGGTCACCCGGCTGCTCTCCAAGGAGCCCAGCGCCCGGCCCGCGTCGGGCGAGGAGCTCGCGCAGCTGCTCGACCGGCTCGTGCCCCGCACCCCACCGTCGGGCGTCCCCGTGTTCGTCGCCACGCAGGAGCGGACGCCGGACACGTTCGCCACCGCCGTCGCGTCGGCCCCGCCGACTGCCGCCGCCCCGCCGCCGTCCTACCCGCCGCGCCGCACCCGGCGCGCCCAGGAGCCGACGACCCGCGCGGCGGTCCGCAAGAGCACCCCGACCTCCGGCACCCGGCTCGGCCGCACCGGCCGGCTGACCTGGCCCTTGCTCGCCCTCCTGCTGCTGCTCGTCGGCCTGCTCGGCGCCGCTCTCGCGGCGCAGCTGACCAAGGCGGACGGCCCGCCCGATGGCCAGACCCGGCTCTCGGCCACGGCCTCCCATTACTCTCGTGGCGTCACCCTCGATGGGATGATCACCGAGAACGGGTCCACAGCGCTCGCCGCGGACCCGGCATCGACGGAAGCAAAGGACGCCTAGTGGTGGACGACGGATCCCGCATCCTCGCCGGACGGTACGAGGTCGGCGAGCTCATCGGCCGTGGTGGCATGGCCGAGGTGCACATCGGCCACGACACCCGGCTCGGTCGCACGGTGGCCATCAAGATCCTGCGCTCGGACCTCGCGCGCGACCCGAGCTTCCAGAACCGGTTCCGTCGGGAGGCCCAGTCGGCCGCCGCGCTCAACCACCCGGCGATCGTCTCCGTCTACGACACCGGCGAGGACGTCTTCACGGAGCCCACCGGCGTCGTCGCGCACGTGCCGTTCATCGTCATGGAGTACGTCGAGGGCCACACGGTGCGGGACATCCTGCGCGACGGCGCCGCGGTGCCCATCGAGGAGGCCGTGGAGATCACCGCCGGCGTGCTGTCGGCGCTGGAGTACTCGCACCACGCGGGGATCGTGCACCGCGACATCAAGCCCGCGAACGTCATGCTCACGCCGACGGGCGCGGTCAAGGTCATGGACTTCGGCATCGCCCGCGCGGTGGCCGACTCGGCCGCGACCATGACCCAGACGCAGGCCGTCATCGGCACCGCGCAGTACCTGTCGCCCGAGCAGGCGCGCGGCGAGACCGTCGACGCCCGCTCCGACCTGTACTCGACCGGCTGCCTGCTGTTCGAGCTGCTCACCGGTCGCCCGCCGTTCACCGGCGACTCGCCCGTCGCGGTGGCGTACCAGCACGTCCGCGAGGCCGCGCCGGTGCCCAGCACCTTCGCCTCGGACGTGCCGGACACCCTCGACCGGATCACGCTCAAGGCCCTGGCCAAGGAGCGTGACTCCCGCTACTCGACGGCCGCCGAGTTCCGCTCCGACCTCGAGGCCGCCGTCCGCGGCGGTGCGGTCGGTGCGCCCGCCGTCGGGGCCCTGGCCGCCGCCGCACTCGTCGCGACCCCGGCCACCGACGCCACGCAGCTCATGGCCCCGCCCGTCGCGACAACCCAGACCATGGCGCCCGCGACCAGCCCGTGGGCGTCGACCGGGGCGGCCGTCCCCCCCGCCGGCATCGACGACGAGGACGAGGGCAACCGCCGGCCGTGGCTGCTGCCGCTGCTCATCGCGATCGCCGTCCTCGCCGTCGCCGGCATCGTCGCGCTGCTCGTCGCCAACGGGCAGAAGAACGACAAGCCGACGACGGTCGACGTGCCCTCGCTGGCCGGCATGACCGCCGAGCAGGCCGAGACCACGCTCGACGACCTCGACCTGGTGTTCGTCCGCGCCGAGGAACCCTCCGACACCGTCCCGGCCGAGCAGGTCACGCGGTCGGACCCGGCGGAGGGCACCCCCGTCGAGCTGAAGTCCGACGTCAAGGTCTACATCTCGACCGGACCCTCGAGCCTCGCCGTCCCGGACGTCGCCGGGAAGACCGAGCAGGAGGCCGTCGACATCCTGTCGGCCCAGGGCCTGCAGGTCTCGGCCAACCGGCAGGACGACGACAACCCCGCCTTCCCGCAGGGCCAGGTCACCAAGACCGACCCGCCCGCTGGTCAGGCGGTGCCCGCGGGCGCGCAGATCACGCTCTTCGTCTCCACGGGCAACGTGCAGGTGCCCGACGTCACCGGCAAGACGAAGGCCGAGGCGACGCAGATCCTCAACGACGCGAAGCTCCAGGCGAACACGAGCCCGGTCGAGTCCGACCAGACGCCCGACACGGTCGTCGCCCAGGACGTCGCCCCCGGCACGCTGGTCAAGCAGGGGCGGGCGATCAACCTGTCGATCGCCGTCGCGCCGACCACCGCGACCATCCCTAACGACCTGGTGGGCAAGCCCTATGACCAGGCCGTCGCCGAGCTGCAGGGTCTGGGCCTGCAGAACTTCAACCGGATCGACGAGCAGTCCGACCAGCCGCTCGGGAACGTGATCCGCACGGACCCGACGGCCGGCGACGAGGTCCCGCTGGACCAGCAGATCGACCTCCACGTCTCGAAGGGCCCGCCCGGCAAGGCAGCGAACCCGACGCCGACGCCGACGCCGTAGCAGGAACGACGAAGGGGCCGTCCCGAGATCGGGACGGCCCCTTCGTCGTTGGCTCAGAGCCGGACGAGCGGGTGCAGCCCCACCGAGCGCGCGACGGCCTGGTCGTCACCGCAGATCTCGAGCCAGTTGGCGAGCAGGCGGTGGCCGCCCTCGGTGAGCACCGACTCGGGGTGGAACTGCACGCCGTGCAGCGGGAGCGACACGTGCTGCAGCCCCATGATGATGCCGTGAGCGGTTGCGGTGACCTCGAGCTCGTCCGAGATCGTCCCGTTGACCACCGCCAGCGAGTGGTACCGCGTCGCTGTGAACGGGTCCGGCAGCCCCGCCAGCACGCCCTCGCCCTTGTGCTCCACCTGGCTGGTCTTGCCGTGCATGAGCTCGGGCGCGTGGGTGACGGTGCCGCCGAACACCTCACCGAGCGCCTGGTGACCGAGGCACACGCCGAGCATCGGGAGCCCCGCGGCGGCGCAGTCGCGGATGACCTGCATGCTCTGGCCGGCGTCGGCCGGCGTGCCCGGGCCGGGCGAGACGAGCACGCCGTCGAACCCGGTGCGCTCCTCGACGGGCGGCACGGCGTCGTTGCGCACGACGACCGTCTCCGCGCCCAGCTGGTTGAGGTAGCCGACGATCGTGTAGACGAACGAGTCGTAGTTGTCGATCACGAGGATCTTCGTCACGTCATTCCCCCACAGTCGTCTGGTTGAAAGGCATGTACGGCGAGACAGCCGGGAACACCCATACGAAGCAGACCGCCAGGACCGCGAGCGCCGCGACCGCGAGGATCAGCACGCGCACGGCGACCGGGCCGGGGGTGTGGCGCCACAACCATCCGTACATCTAGCTCACTCCGCGTCGTTCGAGGGTGCCCATCATGCGCCACCGACCAGCTCGGCCGGAATGCCGTCCGCCGTCGGCGCCCAGTAGTCGAGCACGCCGTGGACGATGAACCGCTCCTTCGCCGAGAACATCGGGTGGCACGTGGTGAGCGTGATCATCCGCTCGGTGGGGGTCGCGCCCGGGTCGCCCGGCACGGGGGCGATGACGTCGACGTCGGTCGGGGCGACGATCTCCGTCGAGGTCACGCGATAGACGTACCAGATGTTGTCGGTGGTGCGGATCACCAGCGGGTCGCCCACCTGGAGCTCGGCGACGCGGTTGAACGGCTTGGCGAACGTGGTCCGGTGACCGGCCATCGCGAAGTTGCCGACGCCGCCCGGCATCGCCGTCCCCTCGTAGTGACCGATTCCGAGCACGTCGAGCACGGTCGCCCGGTCCGTCCCCTGGCTGATGGGCCGCTCGGGCTCGCCGTCCCACCGCGGCACCTGGATCGTCGCGAACGTCGTCGCGTGCGGCGGCTCGGCCATCACCGGGGGGTCGTCGTGGCGCGGCGGCGCGATGACCGGCCCCGCGGGCGCATCCGCGGACGCCGTGGCAGTCGCGGTGGGCACCGGCTCGAACGGCAGCTCGCGCACGATCTCCGCCTGCGCGCGGTTGCCGACGACATCCGTCCACCACAGCTGCCAGACGAGGAACGCGAAGAGCAGCACGCCGAGGGTGATGAGGATCTCGCCGATCACACCGATGGTCGTGTAGACGACGTGGCGCACCCGCCCGCTGCGCTGCTGCCGGCGGCCCGCTCGCCGGCCGGTCGGCGCGGGCTCGGTCGTCGTCTCGCCGCTCACCGGGTGCGTCCGGGGGTCGGGTCGGACGAGGTCTCCGCACGCTCGCGCTGCTCGGCCTCGGCCGCCTCCAGCCCGGGCAGGATCTCGACACCGTCGGGCACGGTGGCGGACGACAGCTCGGTGGTCCCCGAGTACGCGGGCAGGTCGAGCGGCTCCTGCGCGTCGGTCACGGACCAGCCGAGCCCGACGTCGGCGGCGTCCCGCAGGTAGGACTGGACGGGCGGCGACGACGTGAGCGCCTTGCGGAGGTCGGCGGGGTTGCCGATCGCGCGGACCACGTACGGCGGCGAGTACAGCCGGCCGTGCAGCCGCAGCACGTTCCCCACGCACCGGACCGCGCTCGTGGAGATCACCCGCTGGTCCATGAGCTCCATCGCCTCGGCCCCACCCGCCCACAGCGCGTTCATCACCGCCTGGATGTCCTGCTGGTGCACCACGAGCACGTCGGGGCTCACTGTCTCGCGCCGCGGGGAGTCCGCCGGGGCGTCGTCGAGCTCGACCGTGAGGCCCGGGCCGGAGACGGGGACGAGCCCGCCCTCCACCAGGTACCCCACGCTCGGCTCGCCCACCTGCGTCCCCGCGGCCTCGTTCTCGATCGCGGTGAGCCCGTCGACGTCCGAGCGCAGCGCGTCCACCTCGGTGGACAGCTGCGCGACGCGCTTCGTCTCGACCTGCGCCAGCTCCCGCAGGTCCTGCGGGTGCCGCTCGCCGGTCGCGCGCGCGAACTTGGCGTTGGCGGCGAAGAGCGCACCGGAGAGGGCCAGCACCAGCGCGACCGACAACGTGCCGCGGGCGACCACGCGACGCGCACGGTGCACGCGGTGCGGGTGGTCGGTCACGAACGGCTCCTCGGGGTGGGATGCCTGAGTACGGGCGGGCACTACGCTAGGTCACGATGCGACGCGTCCGTGACGAAGCGGGCCCGACGCCTCACGATCGACAGCCCCCCGGCCACGACGTCACCCGCGTGGTCCCCCGCGGCCCTCGGGTCGCACAGCCGCAGGACAGGAGCACCGGACGTGCCTGAGTCGAAGTCGCGCAAGAAGGCGACGTACACACCGCCGCCCGCCAAGTCTTCGGGGCCCAAGGTCAACCCGCCTTGGTTCCTGCCCGTGATGCTCGGGCTGATGATCCTCGGACTGATCTGGATCGTCGTCACGTACCTCACGCGCTCGGAGTACCCGATCCCGGGCATCGAGCAGTGGAACCTGCTCATCGGGTTCGTCCTCATCATCGCCGGCTTCGGCATGACGACCCGCTGGCGCTGACCTTCAGCTGTCCGACCTGGGCGCCGTCCGCACACGCGGGCGGCGCCTTCGTCTGTCCCCGTCCGGCTCGTCCGGACGCCGTCCCCACCGTCACCCCCACCCGGGGCCGCCCCCGGCTATCCACAAGCACCGCAGCTGACCTGCGGAAACGTCGGCGTTGTCCCCAGCGGTGCACAAGTCTGTGGATAACTACAGCGGTGTAGTTCCACAGGTGTGAGTAACCATGTGGAGATCGTGCGGGGCCGACAATCGTGCTGTGGGAGGGCCTGAGAGCCCAGTCAGCGGACGAAGCCGGCCGACGCGTAGACGAGCACCGTGGGGACCAGCAGCAGCGCACCGAGCACGACCGGTGCGACGACCGCGACGAGTCGGCGGCGGTCGGGCGGGGCGTAGGCGTAGGCCGCCGCGAGGAGCCCGCCGGTGACCAGACCGCCGACGTGCGCCTGCCACGCGATGTTGGCCATGACGAAGCCGAGCGCCAGGTTGATGCCGATGAGCACGAGGATGCCGCGGACGTCACCGCCCAGCCGCATGCTGACGACGAGGATCGCGCCGAACAGGCCGAACACCGCGCCGGACGCGCCGACGCTGCCGGTGGTCCAGCTGTGGGTCGCGTCCGCGAGCAGCACGGAGCCGACCGAGCCGCCGACCGCGGACATCAGGTAGAGGGTGATGTACCGCGCGCGGCCGAGGGTGTTCTCGAGCGTAGGCCCGACGTACCAGAGGGCGACCATGTTGAAGACGATGTGCAGGTACTGGCCGGGCGAGTGCAGGAACGCGGCCGTGACGAACCGCCACGGCTCGTAGAACCCGAGCGCCGGGGAGAAGAGCCACCGGGCGGTCCACGAGGGCAGCACCAGCTGCAGGATGAAGCTGGCGACGCAGAGGCCGATGAGCGTGAGGGTGACCACCGGCCGGCCGACATGGCGAACGCCGCCGAGAACGGTCCGCGTGGTCGGCAGCGTCCGCGCAGCCTCCGCCACGCAGTCGACGCAGTGGATGCCGACGGCGGCCTGGCGCTGGCACTCGGGGCAGGTGGGCCGGCCGCACCGCTGGCACCGCACGTACGACACCCGGTCGGGGTGGCGAGGGCAGACCGGCGGCGCGACCGGCGCGCCCGGCACTCCGTCTACTGGCGAGCTGATGGTCGGTCTCAGTCCTCGATGGTGATCGAGTTGATGACGATGTCCTCGACCGGGCGGTCACCCGGGCGGACTCGCGTGCTCTCGATGGCGTCGACGATGGCGCGGCTCTCGTCGTCGGCGACCTTGCCGAAGATCGTGTGCTTGCCGTTGAGCCACTCGGTGGGTGCCACCGAGATGAAGAACTGCGAGCCGTTGGTGCCGCCCACCTTGCCGGTGGTCGGGTCGAGGCGCTTGCCGGCGTTGGCCATGGCCAGCAGGTAGGGCTCGTTGAACGACAGCTCGGGGTGGATCTCGTCGTCGAACGTGTAGCCCGGGCCGCCGCGGCCGGTGCCCAGGGGGTCACCGCCCTGGATCATGAAGCCGGAGATCACGCGGTGGAAGACCACGCCGTTGTACAGCGGGTCCGTGCGCTCCTCGCCCGTCGTCGGGTCGGTCCACGGCGTCGTTCCTGTGGCCAGTCCCGTGAAGTTCTGCACCGTGCGGGGCGCGTGGTTGGGGTAGAGCTCGATCCGGATGTCTCCGGCGGTCGTGTGCAGGGTCGCAAACATGCGAGAAGTCTCGCACGCGACCCTGGGGCACACCCGTGAATGTGCGGTTGTGCAGGCCACGGGCTCTGTTCTGCACAAAGACCATCCTGCGCTGCCGCTCTCGCGGTGGCAGAGTGGGAGGCAAGTGCAGCCGAACGAGCCGGGAGCCGAGATGCCGTTCACGAAGAGCCCGAAGATCGACGTCGACACGGAGAAGCTGAAGGACCAGGCGGCCGACCTGGGCGCCACCCTCGCTGACGCCGCCAAGACGGCGAAGGACGGTGCGGGGTCAGCGGCCGAGACCCTGAAGGACGCCGCCGCCAAGGCCGGGGACGCGGCGTCGACCGCGAAGGACTGGACCACCCCGAAGGTCGAGGCCTTCATCGACTGGCTCCTCCCGCGGGTGGAGCACCTGTACAAGGAGAGCGTGAAGGCCGCCGCTCCCAAGGTCGAGACGGCCGCGGACAAGGTCTCGCCGGCCATCGACACCGCGCACGACAAGATCGTCGACGACTTCCTGCCCAGGCTGGTCGCCGCCATGAACGAGGCGGCGGTCAAGGCCGGGGCGGCCGTCGAGAAGGCCGCCGACGCCGCGGCCGTCAAGGGCAAGGGTTCCGCCGCGTCGATCGCCGCGGCGGCCGCCGAGGCCTCGGGCAAGAAGAAGCACACGGGCGCCAAGGTCTTCTGGCTGCTCGCGGCCCTCATCGGCCTCGGCGCGGCCGCAGCCGCCTGGACGCGGTCGCGCTCGAGCGTCGACCCGTGGGCCGAGCCGTGGGAGCCGACGGATGCCGGGACGACCCACACCCGGGTCGCCGACGCCGCGGACGCGGTCGGGGAGGCCGCCGGCAGCGCCGTCGCCAAGGGTCGCGACGCCACGCGCAAGGCGGCCGAGAAGGTCAGTGCGGCCACGGAGTCGCTGACCGAGAAGGTGTCGGACGTCAAGGACGACCTCACCGAGAAGGTCGCAGGCGCCACCGAGGCCGCGAAGGACAAGGTCAGCGAGGCGACCGAGGCAGCGAAGAAGGCGACCGCGCGTCGGACGACGAAGCCGGCGGACGATGCGCCGGAGACGCCGACTGTCCCGCCGACCGAGCCGCCGGCCGAGGGTGGCACGCCCGCCTTCTGACCCGAGCAGCCCGCGCTCTGCGCACCGCGCGACCCCCGGATCCCTCGCGGAGCCGGGGGTCGCGCGCTGTCCGAAACGTTTTGGCCGTTGACCCTCCCGGGAGACGCTCTGCACGATGCGCGAGGCGCGTCGTTCCGGGGCCGCAGCGACGCGACGCCGGGGCCGTCCGCCGACCCCAACGCCTCCAGCGCCGTGGAAGAGGACCCCATGCACCGCCCCAGAACCCGCGGTCGCGTCGCGATCGCGTGCAGCACTGTTCCCGCGGTGCTCATCGCAGCCGTCGGACTGCTCGTCGCTCCGCTGGCCGGCGCCGCGAGCGCCGCGGACCCGACGTACAACTACGCCGAGGCCCTGGAGAAGTCGATGTTCTTCTACGAGGCCCAGCGCTCCGGCGACCTGCCGGCGGACAACCCGGTCTCGTGGCGCGGCGACTCCGCGATGACCGACGGCGCCGACGTCGGCAAGGACCTCACCGGCGGCTGGTACGACGCGGGCGACCACGTGAAGTTCGGGCTGCCGATGGCGTTCAGCACGACGATGCTCGCGTGGGGTGCCATCGCGTCACCGCAGGGCTACACCAAGGCCGGCCAGCTGGACGAGGTCAAGGACAACCTGCGCTGGGTCGACGACTACTTCGTCAAGGCCCACACCGCACCGAACGAGCTCTACGTGCAGGTGGGCGACGGCGAGGCGGACCACAAGTGGTGGGGTCCCGCCGAGGTGATGACGATGGCCCGACCGTCGTACAAGGTCAGCGCGAGCTGCCCCGGGTCCGACGTCGCCGGGGAGACCGCTGCCGCGCTGGCGTCGTCGTCGATCGTCTTCAAGACCGACGACCCGACGTACTCGGCGAAGCTGCTCACGCACGCCAAGCAGCTCTACTCGTTCGCAGACACCTACCGCGGCGCGTACTCCGACTGCGTCACGGCCGCCTCGGCGTACTACAAGTCGTGGTCGGGCTACCAGGACGAGCTGGTCTGGGGCGCCTACTGGCTCTACAAGGCGACGGGTGACGCCACCTACCTGGCGAAGGCCGAGACCGAGTACCTCAAGCTGAGCGTCGAGAACCAGACGACCACCCACTCCTACAAGTGGACCGTCGCGTGGGACGACAAGACGTACGCGATGTACGCGCTGCTCGCCATGGAGACGGGCAAGCAGCAGTACGTCGACGACGCCAACCGCTGGCTGGACTACTGGACGGTGGGCGTCAACGGCCAGCGCGTGCCGTACTCGCCGGGCGGCCAGGCCGTCCTGGACTCGTGGGGGTCGCTGCGGTACGCCGCCAACACCTCGTTCGTCGCGCTCGTCTACTCCGACTGGCTCACCGACGCCACACGCAAGGCCAGGTACCACGACTTCGGCGTCCGGCAGATCAACTACGCGCTCGGCGACAACCCCCGCAAGTCCAGCTTCGTCGTCGGCTTCGGCGTCAACCCGCCGCAGAGCCCGCACCACCGGACGGCGCACGGCTCGTGGCTCGACTCGATCACGTCGCCCGTCGCGACGAGGCACGTGCTCTATGGCGCGCTCGTCGGGGGGCCGAGCTCGGCCAACGACGCCTACACGGACAGCCGCTCGGACTACACCTCCAACGAGGTGGCCACCGACTACAACGCGGGCTTCTCCAGCGCGCTGGCGCGTCTCACGCAGGAGTACGGCGGTACCGCGCTGGCCAGCTTCCCCGTGGCCGAGCAGCCCGACGGCGACGAGATCTTCGTCGAGGCCATGCTCAACCAGCCGGCCGGCGGCACGTTCACCGAGATCAAGGCCATGATCCGCAACCAGTCAGCGTTCCCGGCGCGCGCGCTCAAGAACGGCACCCTGCGCTACTGGTTCACCCTCGACGCCGGCGACTCGGCGACCAACCTCGCGGTGTCCGCCAACTACAGCGAGTGCGACCCGCAGACCACCAAGCCGGTCAGCGCGGGCGGGTCGCTCTACTACGCCGAGATCAGCTGCATCGGGCAGAACATCTACCCGGGTGGCCAGTCCCAGCACCGGCGTGAGATCCAGTTCCGGATCACCGGTGGTTCCACGTGGAACGCCGCCAACGACGCCTCGTTCGCCGGCCTGAACACCACCGCGCTCGCCAAGACCAAGGCGATCACGCTCTACGACGGCGGCAAGCTCATCTGGGGCACCGAGCCCACCGGCACGGTCACCGACACGACCGCGCCGACCGTCCCGGGCACCCCGACGGCCTCCGGGATCGCCTCGACGGGCGCGTCGCTGAGCTGGGCGGCGTCCACCGACGCGGGCAGCGGCCTCGCGGGCTACGACGTCTACCGGGTCCAGGGCACCACCTCGACGCTCGTCGCCTCGACCACCACGGCGACGACGGTGCTCTCCGGCCTCACGCCGAGCACCGCGTACTCGTTCGCGGTGAGGGCCAAGGACGTCGCGGGGAACGTGTCGGCGGCCTCGGCCACCGGGACGTTCACCACCTCGACGCCGCCCGTCGACGTCGTGGCACCGGGCAAGCCCGGGACGCCCGTCGCCTCCGCCATCACCTCGTCCGGCGCGACGCTCACGTGGACCGCCTCGACCGCCGGCACGTACGCGGTGGCCGGGTACGACGTGCTGCGGATCAACGGCCCGACGTCCACGGTCGTCGGGACGGCCACCGGGACGACGTACGCGCTCACCGGACTCACGGCCGGCACCGCCTACACCTACGCCGTCCGGGCCAAGGACTCGGCAGGTGACGTGTCGACGACGTCGGCGTCGGTGGCCTTCACCACGACGGCCGCGGCCGACACCACCGCACCGACCGTCCCCGGCACCCCGGCCGCGACGGCCGTCACGCAGACGGGCGCCGCTCTCACCTGGGCGGCGTCCACCGACGCCGGCGGCAGCGGGCTGGCCGGCTACGACGTGTACCGGGTCCAGGGCACCACCTCGACCCTGGTGGCCTCGCCGACATCGGCGTCGACCACGCTCACCGGCCTGACGGCGGGCACCGCGTACACCTACGCGGTGCGAGCCAAGGACGCTGCCGGCAACGTGTCGACGGCGAGCGCTCCGGTGACGTTCACGACGCTCCCGACGTCGACCACGAGCAGCTGCGCGGTGACGTACTCCGCCAACAGCTGGAACGTGGGCTTCACGGGGAGCGTCAAGATCACCAACACCTCGACGGCACCCGTGACCTGGACGCTCGGGTTCACGTTCCCGCCGGGCCAGCAGGTGACCCAGGGCTGGAGCGCGACGTGGTCGCAGACCGGCAGCGCGGTCACGGCCACGGGGCTGGGGTGGAACGCCACGCTGGCCCCGGGCGCCAGCACCGACATCGGGTTCAACGGGTCCCACACGGGCACGAACACCGCCCCGACGGCCTTCACGGTCAACGGGGTGGCCTGCACGGTCTCCTGATCGCGACCACGAGGGCGCCGCACCACCCGGTGCGGCGCCCTCGTCATCCCCGGGAGGCCGCCCGACGCGCGAGCCGGCGCATCATCGGCGGCGTGTTCCCGATGCCGGCCGCGAGGGTGATCACGCCGAGCACCGCGGTGACCACGCGGAGCACGGGCGACGTTCCCCCGTCGCCGGAGGCCGTGATCCATGGCAGGGCGAGCAGGACGACACCGCCGAGGGCGTAGGCGAGCGACCGGGACCAGGCGACCATGGTCAGCGCCCGCACGTGCGGCAGGACCCCGGGGAACTCGTGCTCGAGTCCGGCCGTGTCGCCGGTGAAGTCCCGCTCGGCCCAGGTCAGACCGGCCTCCCCGGCTGCGGCCCGCACCGCCGTCATCGGATACCAGCCCGCCTGGTGCTCGGGCAGCGCGGATCCGCTCACCCCCTGCCCCGACGGGAACGAGCCGAGGACGGCGCCGCCGGCGTCCGTCACGGCGTACCGGTCGACGACGCCCTCGGTGCCGCGGGCCGGGAACGCGGCCTGCACGTGGGTGATCGCCCGCGCCTGCCCCGGCCCGCCTCCGACGGGGATGTCGAAACCGCCTCGGGCATCGGGGGACGCGGGCGGCGCGACCCAGCGGACGCGCTCGGGGCTGATCTCCAGCCACGATCCCTCGTACTGGCGGCGAAGGGAGGGTGAGTCGTGGTGGCCGACGTTCGGGACGAGGATCACGTGCTCATGCTGCCCGACCGGTGCTGCCGGCGACGGGTGTTCAGTCCGCGCTGTGCACCGGGCGGACGCGCTCGCCCAGCTCCCCGAGCTGCGCCTTCATCTCCCCGACGGAGAGCGTGTGCTCGACGCGCGGCGAGTAGAGCATCGAGCTGACGATGGCGCCGGTGGCCCCGATGGCGAAGGCCTGGCTCACGTGGCTGACCAGACCGGCGCCGCCGGACGCGATGACGGGCAGCTGAACGGCCTCGGTGATCATGCCGGTGATGTCCAGGTCGTACCCCGCGCCCGTGCCGTCGCGGTCGATGCTGTTGACGACGATCTCGCCGGCGCCCAGGTCCTGCCCGCGCTTCGCCCACTCGACCGCGTCCATGCCGGTGTAGGTCCGCGCGCCGTCGATGGCGATCTCGTAGCCGCTGGGGATCGTCGCGGTCTTGTCCACGCGCTTGACCTGCATGCTCAGCACGATGCACTGCCGGCCGAACTCGACCGAACCCTGCGTGATGATCTCCGGCTTGCGCACGGCCATGGAGTCGATGCTGATCTTCTCCGCACCGGCGCGCAGCACGGCGTGCATGTCCTCGAGGTGCCGGATGCCGCCCCCGACCGTCAGCGGCACGAAGGTCCGGTGCGCGGCCCTGCGGACCATGTCGAGGTCGATCTGGCGCTTCTGGGCGCTGGCCATGATGTCGTAGATGACGATCTCGTCGACGTCCTCGTGGTACAGCCGGTCGGCCAGCTCGGCCGGGTCCCCCACGTCGATGTTGTCCTGGAACTGCTGGGCCTTGGTGACCCGGCCGTCCTTCACGTCGAAACAGGCGATGAGCCGGTTAGCGAGCATCGAGATCCTTCAGGTCTGTGAGGTCGAGGTCGCAGAACGACTTGAGCACCTGCAGGCCGGCGCGCGCGCTCTTCTCGGTGTGGAACTGCGTCGCCATGATGTTCTTGTGCGCGACCGCCGCGGCGAACTCCTGGCCGTAGGTGGTCACGCCGACCAGGGTGGAATCGTCCGTCGGCCGGGCATAAAAGGAATTCACGAAATAGTAGAACCCACCCGGCGTGAATGACCTCGAGAACGGGTGGTCACCGCGCACGTCGACATTGTTCCAACCCATGTGCGGAACGCGGACCTCGGCGCGGTCGAACTCGTGGACGCTCCCGGGCAGCCAGCCGAGACACTCGACGTCCCCCTCGGCCGAGTGCTCGAACAGCACCTGCAGACCCACGCAGACACCGAGAAAGGCCTGGCCATCGCCCCGGACCTTCTCGTTCAGGTGGTCGATCCAGCCCTCCTGGGCCAGCGACTCCATGGTCACGCCGGCGGCCCCGACGCCGGGAAGGATGTACCTGTCGACCTCGTCGCACTCGCTCGGCTTGGCCACGAGCGCGTGCGGGACACCGAGGTGCTCGAGCGCATAGGAAATGCTCTGCGAATTCCCGGTGCGATAGTCGATGATCCCGATCACTTGCCCAATCCTACACGGGACGCGTGTCTCAATATGTGGTCGGAGTCAGTCGAGGAACAGGGCACGCAGCCTGACCGTGGTGAACGTCAGACCGAGCCCGATCATGACGACGAAGTAGGCGACGTGCACCAGCATCGAGCCGTCGAGCACCCCGAGGGTCAGCCCGCGAACCAGCTCCACCGCGTGCCACAGCGGCAACGCCTTGATGACCCCCTGCAACCACCCCGGGTACACGGTGATGGGGTAGAAGGTGGCCGAGAACAGGAACATCGGGAGCATCACGAAGTTGATCCAGTCCATCTGCTGGAAGGTCTTCATGTAGCTGGTGACGGCCATGCCGACGCTGGCGAACCCGAACGCCACGAGCAGCACCGCGGGGATGGCGAGCGCCGCGGACCACGCGAGGTTGAGTCCCATGACCTGCATGACCGTGAGGAACCCGAGGGCGTAGACGCCGCCGCGGAGCAGCGCGTAAGAGATCTCGCCGAACGCCACGTCCAGCGGACCGAGCGACGTCGCCAGCATCGCGTCGTAGAGCTTGCCGAAGTGCATCTTGAAGAACACGTTCCACGTGGAGTCGTACACCGCGCCGTTCATGGCGGACACCGCGAGCAGCGCCGGCGCGATGAACGCCGCGTACGAGACGGAGCCCCCGGTCGGCAGCTCGACGTCCCCGATGTACGAGCCGAGCCCGACGCCCATGGCGAACAGGAAGAAGACCGGCTCGAAGAACCCGGACAGCACCACGATGCCGCTGGAGCTCTTGGTCGCCTTGAGCCCGCGGGCCACGACCGACCGCGCGTTGCGGGCGTAGAGGGCGCTCACGGCGGTGCTGCGTGAGGGGGCAGCAGCGGTGGTGGCGGTCATCCTCGCAGCCTCCTGACGAAGGCGCGGCGCGCCAGCACCCACCCGACGGCGGCCATGACCAGCAGGATGGCGAGGTGCCAGCCGACGGGCCACGCCCCGGGCGGCGAGCCGTACGACAGGGTCCGGCCGATCTCGCTCGCGTGCCACAACGGGGAGATCCACCCGACCCACTGCAGCCAGACCGGCAGGGTGGCCAGGGGGTAGAACGTCCCGGAGAACAGGAACAGCGGCGTGAAGACGAAGCGCTGAACCAGCGCGAACTGGCCCTTGTCCTCCGTCAGGCTCGCGGAGAACGCCATGAGGGGCAGCCCGAACGCCAGCCCGGCCAGGACGCCGACCAGCGGCATCAGCGCGCCCCTGACCGGGTTGCCGACGGCGCCGAACGCGACGATGAGCAGGTAGTAGATCGTCGTCGTGAAGAGCATGCGCAGCACCACGGACAGCACGAGGCCGGCCATGATCTGCGGCGGTGCGATCGGCGAGGCGTTCATGCCCCAGAAGATCCGGCGCCACTTGAACCCGGCCATGATGACGAACGTGAACTCGTCCATCGCGACGGTCACACCGGCGGTCGCCAGGAGCGCGGGGGCGACGAACCACACGTAGCTCACGGGCCCGTCGGCGCCGGACGCCACCGACTGGTCGAGGAACGTCGCCAGGCCCAGGCCGATGCCGAGCAGGTACAGCAGCGGGTTGCCGACGGACCCCACGACGATCGTCCAGCCGTACGCCTTCATGCCGCGCAGCTGGTGCTCCGCGACGTACCAGGCGCCGAACCGGCGCGGTCGGGCCGCCGCAGCGACGGCGGCGTCGGACAGGGTGGTCGTCATTCGATCAGGCTCCGCCCCGTGAGCCGCAGGAACACGTCCTCGAGGCTGGAGCGCCGGACCAATGAGGTCGTGGGGTGCAGGCCGAGGTCGGTGACGCGCTCGAGCACCGCCTCGCCGTCCTCGGCGTACAGCAGCACGCGGTCCGGCAGCACCTCGATCCGCTCCACCAGGCCGGCCATGCGCACGGCGGCGTCGGCGTTGCGGTCGGACCCGAAGCGTAGCTCCACCACCTCGCGCGTCGAGTACTGCCGGATCAGGCTCGAGGGGCTGCCCTCGGCCATGATCCGGCCCTTGTCGACGACCACCAGTCGGTCGCACAGCTGCTCGGCCTCGTCCATGTAGTGCGTGGTGAGCACCAGCGTGGTGCCGCGCTCCTTGAGCCGGAACAGCCGGTCCCACAGGACGTGTCGCGCCTGCGGGTCGAGTCCCGTCGTCGGCTCGTCGAGCATGAGGATGCGCGGCTCGTTGATGAGCGCCCTGGCGATGGTGAGCCGGCGCTTCATGCCGCCCGACAGGTCGTCGACCTTGGCGTTGCGCTTCTCCTCGAGCTGCGCGAACCCGAGCAGCTCGTCCGCCCGCGACGCGCACACCGAGCGGGGGATGCCGAAGTAGCGGCCGTAGACGATGAGGTTGTCGCGCACGCGCAGCTCGGTGTCGAGGTTGTCCTCCTGCGGCACCACACCAAGCAGCGACCGGATCTCGGGCCCGTGCGTGTCCGGGTCGAGGCCGAGGACCCGCAGCTCGCCGGCCGTCCGTGACGAGACCGCGCCGATCATCCGCATGGTCGTGGACTTGCCCGCGCCGTTGGGTCCCAGGAGCCCGAATGACTCACCCGGAGGCACCTCGAAGTCGATGCCGTCGACGGCGGTGAAGTCGCCGAAGCGCTTGGTGAGGCCCTGGGCGGCGATGACGGGAGGAGCGGTCACAGCGGACCAACCTAGACGACCGGGCCGACACGCGCGGCAGGATTGATGTTGACCGCCATGCCCCACGACGGCAACCTGCACCGATGACCACCGACCTCGTGGACCTCTGGCCGCTGGCGGGGCTGCGTGTGCGCAGCGGTGACCTGGAGCTGCGGTTCCTCGACGACGAGCACCTGGTCGCACTGGCACGCCTTGCCGCGGACGGGATCCACCCCCCGGAGGCCATGCCGTTCACCGTCCCGTGGACGCGTGGCACCCCGACGGAGGTGGCGCGCAGCGTCCTGACCTACCTGTGGACCCGGCGCGCCTCCGTGGCCGCGGACAGCTGGTCGCTCGAGCTCGCGGTCGTCCGGGCCGGCGAGGTCGTCGGCACGCAAGCGCTCATCGCGAAGGACTTCCTCGTCACGCGCGAGGCCGAGACGGGGTCCTGGCTGGGCTTGCGACACCACGGCCAGGGACTCGGTACCCGGATGCGGCTGATGATCCTGCACCTGCTGTTCGATGGCTTCGATGGCCGGCGCGCAACCACGGCCGCCTTCGACGACAACGGGCCCTCGAAGGGCGTCACCCGGCGCATCGGCTATGTGCCCAACGGCGTCGACGTCGTCGCGCGCGAGGGAAAGCCTGCGCTCAGCAACCGCTACGTCCTCGACCGGGCCGCCTGGGACGCCCGCCCGGCGGAGCTTCGGCCAGCCGTGACCCTCGTCGGTGTGGAGGCGGTGCGGGAGCAGCTCGGCATCTGAGCCGCTCGCCACGGCGATCGGGTGGGTACCGCGCTGAAACACGACTGCCCCCGCCGAKGCMTCGGCGGGGGCAGTCGTGTGCGTGGTGGAGCCAAGGGGACTCGAACCCCTAACCCCCTGCTTGCAAAGCAGGTGCGCTACCAATTGCGCCATGGCCCCGTGAGCAGGACCTGTGGTCTTACTCGAAGGTGTCGGTGACCTCGGCCCACAGGTCTCGCTCGTCGCGATCCTGCGCGTACTTCTGCCACACGACGAATCCGAGGGCGGCCAGGGCCACCAGGAGCAGGAGCTTCTTCATCGGTTCCCCCACGGGTCGGGAGTGGGCCTAACAGGACTTGAACCTGTGACCTCTTCCTTATCAGGGAAGCGCTCTAACCGTCTGAGCTATAGGCCCGTGCACTGCCGTTGCGTGCGCCGCAGTGGCGCCGGATGAGACTACCCCAGGGCAGGGGTGGCACCCAAACCGGCTACCGAGTGGCAGTCGTCACTCGTCCGTCATGGTCACGTGCACGCCGCCGACGAGCGCCGCCACGATGTTGTAGAGGAACGCACCGATGGTCGAGAGGGCCGTCAGCAGGAAGACGTCGATCACCGCGATGAGCGTCGCGCCGGAGATGATCCGGGAGAACTCGACGTACTGCAGGATGTCGATCCCGCTCTCCGTGCCCGTGATCTGCGTGACGAGGTTGTCGGCTTTGGTGAACACCTGGAGCCCGTTGAGCGTGAACCAGACCACCGCCGCCGCGACGACGAGCATCACGCCGATGGCGACCGACAGCAGGAACGACAGCTTCATGACCGACCACGGGTCGACGCGTGAGATCGCGAGCCTGACGCGGCGCGGGGCGCCGTGCTGGCCGACCGTCGGGATGCGACCCGTGCTCGGCCGCGCACCGGTGAGGTTCTCGGTCGAGGTCGCCGTCCGAGGCGGGGCGCTCGGCGTCGCCGCCGGGGCGGTTGCCGGAGTGGTCGTCATGGTCGGTTCCTTGGGTGGCCGGGGTCGAGTAGCCGCGGCGAACGCGGTGGTCGTGGCGACACCGGCCTTCTTGAGCCAGACCGTGGCGGTGTCCACTGCGACCATCATCGGGGACGGCGGGTCCTGCTCGTCGTCGACCGTGGCGGTGGTGGTGTCACGATCCTGTGGAGATATCGCGGTGGCGGCCGCGCCGGCGGCTGCTGGCGCCGCAGAACCGTTGCTCGCCGGACGCTCGGCCGCAGGCCGGCTGGTCGATTCCGGGCGCGCCTCGGGCCGCGTCGACGTCCGCGTGGGGCTCACCGTCGGCGGCATGACGCTGGCCGGCACCGTGAAAGCGGTCGTCCCGTTGGTGCCGTTCAGGCCGGGCACCTTGGTCGCCGCGTCGTCGGTGTCGGGCTCGCTCCACGCCGAGGTAGATCCCTTGCGTGGCGTGGACGTCGTGGTGCGACCTGCGGTCGTCGGCGTCGTCGGGCGTTTGCGTGGAGGGATCGAGGGGGGCGTGGAATCGGTCATGCGTCCTCCGCGGGAAGGTCGTCGGTCACGGCGTTGTCGGCAGGCGCCTCGGCGTCACGGGCGACGTCCGCTGAGCCGTCCGTGGCGTCCGATCCGTCGGAAACCTGGCCATTCTCAGCGCCCACGGTACCTGCCTCGTCGGCCAGGTGTCGCTCAGTGTTGCGCGCGACCGCGATGATCCGGTCCCCGTTGTCGGGCTTGGCGAAGATGACGCCCTGCGTCGTGCGACCGGTCGCGTTGACCTCCGACGTGGCCGAACGCACGATCTTGCCGCGCTCCATGATGACCAGGACCTCGTCGTCGGGGTCGACAACGAGCGCCCCGACGAGGTCGCCGTTCGCCTCGGGCAGGTTGGCCACCTTGATACCCAGACCACCGCGACCCTGCTGGCGGTAGTTCTCCACCGTGAGCGCGGTCCGCTTGGCGATGCCGCCCTCCGTGACGGTGAACAGGAACGCGTCCTCGCGCACGACGTCCATGGCCAGCAGCTCGTCGTCGGCTCGGAACTTCATGCCGGTCACGCCGGACGTGGCCCGCCCCATGGGTCGCAGCGACTCGTCGGAGGCGGTGAACCGCACCGACTGCCCCTTGCGCGACACCAGGATGAGGTCCTGGTCGGAGTCGACGAGCCTCGCCGAGACCAGCTCGTCCGGCAGGCCCTCGTCGTCCTCGCGCAGGTTGATCGCGATGACGCCGCCCGACCGGTTGGAGTCGTAGTCCGTCAGGCGCGTCTTCTTGACCAGGCCGCGCTGCGTGGCCAGGACCAGGTACTCGGCCTTGGTGTAGTCGCGGATGTCGAGCACCTGGGCGATCTTCTCGCCCGGCTGGAAGGCCAGCAGGTTCGCCACGTGCTGACCCTTGGCGTCGCGCCCGCCCTCGGGCAGCTCGTACGCCTTGGCGCGGTAGACGCGTCCGAGGTTGGTGAAGAAGAGCAGCCAGTGGTGGGTCGTCGTCACGAAGAAGTGGTCGACCAGGTCGTCCTCGCGCAGCTGCGCGCCACGCACGCCCTTGCCGCCGCGGCGCTGCGCCCGGTAGTTGTCCGAGCGCGTCCGCTTGGCGTACCCGCCGCGGGTGATGGTGACGACCATCTCCTCCTCGGCGATGAGGTCCTCGACGCTGACCTCGCCGTCGAACGGCAGGATCGTCGTGCGTCGCTCGTCGCCGTACTTCGCGACGATCTCGCCGAGCTCGTCGGACACGATGTCCCGCTGGCGCTGCTCGGAGTCGAGGATCGCCTGGTACTCGAGGATCTCGGCCTCGAGCTTGGCGTAGTTCTCGAGGATCTGCTGACGCTGCAGGGCCGCGAGCCGGCGCAGCTGCAGGTTGAGGATGGCGTTGGCCTGGACCTCGTCGATGTCGAGCATCTCCATGAGGCCCGTGCGCGCCTCGTCGGAGTCGGGGGAGCGCCGGATGAGCGCGATGACCTCGTCGAGCGCGTCGAGCGCCTTGAGGTATCCGCGGTAGATGTGGATCTCCGCCTCGGCCTCGCGCAGCTTGTACCGGGTCCGGCGGACGACGACGTCGAGCTGGTGGGTGACCCAGTGGCGCACGAACGCGTCGATGCTCAGCGTGCGGGGGACGTCGTCGACGAGCGCGAGCATGTTCGCGCCGAACGTGTCCTGCAGCTGCGTGTGCTTGTAGAGGTTGTTGAGCACGACCTTGGCGACGGCGTCGCGCTTGAGCACGATCACCAGGCGCTGTCCGGCGCGACCGCTCGTCTCGTCGCGGATGTCCGCGATGCCCGTGACCCTGTTCTCCTTGACCAGGTCGGCGATCTTCTTGGCGAGGGTGTCGGGGTTCACCTGGTACGGGAGCTCGGTGACCACCAGGCAGATGCGGCCCTGGATCTCTTCGACCTCGACGATCGCGCGCATCGTGATCGAGCCGCGACCGGTCCGGTACGCCTCCTCGATGCCCTTGTGGCCCAGGATCGTGGCGCCCGTGGGGAAGTCGGGCCCCTTGATCCGCACCAGGAGCGCCGCGAGCAGCTCCTCGCTCGACGCCTCGGGGTGGTCGAGGTGCCACTGCACGCCCTCGGCGACCTCGCGCAGGTTGTGCGGCGGGATGTTGGTGGCCATGCCGACGGCGATGCCGGACGAGCCGTTCACCAGCAGGTTCGGGAACCTCGAGGGCAGGACCGTGGGCTCCTGCGTGCGGCCGTCGTAGTTGTCCTGGAAGTCGACGGTGTCCTTGTCGATGTCCCGGACCATCTCCATGGACAGCGGCGCCATCTTGCACTCGGTGTACCGCGGGGCGGCCGCCGGGTCGTCGCCCGGGGAGCCGAAGTTCCCCTGGCCGGCCACCAACGGGTACCGCAGCGACCAGTCCTGCACGAGGCGCACGAGGGCGTCGTAGATCGCGGTGTCACCGTGCGGGTGGTACTTGCCCATGACGTCGCCGACGACGCGCGAGCACTTCGAGAACTGACGGTCCGGGCGGTAGCCGCCGTCGTACATCGCGTAGAGCACGCGGCGGTGCACCGGCTTGAGGCCGTCGCGGACGTCCGGCAGGGCGCGGCCGACGATGACGGACATGGCGTAGTCCAGGTACGAGCGCTGCATCTCGAGCTGCAGGTCGATCTGGTCGATGCGGCCGTGCTCGATCTCGTTGCCGGTGGTCTCGCTCAACGTGGTTCCTTACGTCAGTTGCTAGCAGTGGCCCGTGCGACGTTCCCGACTAGATATCGAGGAACCGCACGTCCTTCGCGTTGCGCTGGATGAACGAGCGACGGGACTCGACGTCCTCACCCATGAGGACCGAGAAGATCTCGTCGGCCGCCGCGGCCTCGTCGAGCGTGACCTGCAGCAGCGTGCGGTGCTCGGGCGACATGGTCGTCTCCCACAGCTCCTGGTAGTCCATCTCGCCCAGACCCTTGTAGCGCTGGACCGAGTTCTCCTTGGGCAGCCGCTTGCCGCCGGCCTGCCCGTCGGCGATCACGGCGTCCCGCTCGCGGTCGGTGTACACGTAGTCGTGCTCCGCGTTCGCCCACTTGATGCGGTACAGCGGCGGCTGGGCGAGGTACACGTGCCCGTGCGTGATGAGGTTCGGCATGTACCGGAACAGGAGCGTGAGCAGCAGGGTCCGGATGTGCTGACCGTCGACGTCGGCGTCGGCCATGATCACGATCTTGTGGTACCGCAGCTTGGACAGGTCGAAGTCCTCGCCGATGCCCGTGCCGAAGGCCGTGATCAGCGCCTGGACCTCCTGGTTGCCCAGCGCCCGGTCCAGCCGCGCCCGCTCGACGTTGAGGATCTTCCCGCGGATCGGGAGGATCGCCTGCGTCCGCGGGTTGCGGCCACGGACCGCCGAACCGCCGGCCGAGTCGCCCTCGACGATGAAGACCTCGCACTCCTCGGCGCGGTTCGACTGGCAGTCGCGGAGCTTGCCGGGCATGCCGCCGGACTCGAGCAGGCCCTTACGACGGGTGGCCTCGCGGGCCTTGCGCGCCGCCATGCGCGCGGCGGCGGCCTGGATCGACTTGCGGATCACGTCGCGCGCCTCGGTCGGGTGCGACTCCAGCCAGTCGCCGAGCTGGTCGTTGACCACGCGCTGCACGAAGGTCTTCGCCTCGGTGTTGCCGAGCTTCGTCTTGGTCTGGCCCTCGAACTGCGGCTCGCCCAGCTTGATGGAGATGACGGCCGTGAGGCCCTCGCGGATGTCGTCGCCCGTGAGGTTCTCGTCCTTCTCCTTGAGGATGCCCTTGTCGCGCGCGTAGCGGTTGATCAGCGAGGTCATCGCCGCACGGAAGCCTTCCTCGTGCGTGCCGCCCTCGGTGGTGGAGATCGTGTTGGCGTACGTGTGCACGGACTCGGAGTACGCGTTGGTCCACTGCAGGGCGATCTCGACGGCGATCCGGCGCTCGGTGTCCTCGGACTCGAAGTCGATGATGTCCGGGTGGACGACCTCCACCTTCTTGGCGCTGTTGAGGTGCTTCACGTAGTCGACCAGGCCGTCGTCGTACTTGTAGGTGACGTTCCGGGAGGGGGCCGGAGCGCCCTCCTCCTTCTCCTCCTCACCGGCGACCTCGTCGCCGGTGTCGAGGTGGGCCGGGCGCTCGTCGGTGAGCGAGATCTGCAGACCCTTGTTGAGGAACGCGTACTGCTGGAACCGCGCGCGCAGCGTCTCGAAGTCGTAGTCGGTGGTCTCGAAGATGGCGGGGTCGGCCCAGAACGTCTGCGACGTGCCGGTCTCGTCCGTCGGGTCGCCCTTCTGCAGCTCGCCCAGCGGCTTGCCGCCGTCGGAGAAGTTCTGCTGCCACGTGTAGCCGTCGCGCTTGACGACGGTCTCCACCCGGGTGGACAGCGCGTTCACGACGGAGATGCCGACGCCGTGCAGGCCGCCGGAGACCGCGTAGCCGGCGCCGCCGAACTTGCCGCCCGCGTGCAGGATCGTCATGACGACCTCGACGGTCGGTCGGCCCTCGGTCGGGTGGATGGCGACCGGGATGCCGCGGCCGTTGTCGACGACGCGGACGCCGCCGTCCGCGAGCAGCGTGACCTCGACGTGGTCGCAGTAGCCGGCCAGGGCCTCGTCCACCGAGTTGTCGACCACCTCGGACACCAGGTGGTGCAGGCCGCGCTCGCCGGTGGAGCCGATGTACATGCCGGGGCGCTTGCGCACCGCCTCGAGCCCCTCGAGAACCGTGATCGCACTGGCGTCGTACCCGCCGTTGCCGCTCTTCAACGTGCTGGACGGGGGGGTGCTCTGCTCGGTCACGGGCGGTGGTGCTCCTCAAGCTCTCACACGCGACGGAGGGGCCCGACCGAACTTCACCGGATCGGATCACTCCATGACGCTGGAGTTCCAGGCACAGATGCGCCAGGAATGACCTTTACAGTCTACCTGGTGGAGCGGCCTGGACCGTCTTTTCACACAGGCGTCGGCGCGGGGTGTTCGTGCGGCTCCGCCCGCTCAGCGGAACGTGTCGCGCTCGCCCCGCCCGGCGACGCGCTTCGGGCCCGTCTTGAACCGCGGGCCGCCCGGGTTGAGCACGGTGATCTCCAGCACGATCCCCTCACCCAGGTCGGCCGCGAACCGGCCCAGCATCGCCGGCGCGAGGAACTTCAGCTGTGTCGCCCACGACGTCGAGCTCGCCCGGAGCGTCAGGGAGCCCCCCTCGAACGAGACGTACTCGCAGTGCTCGGCCACCTGCGGCCCGACCAGCTCGGACCACCGGTGCTTGAGCACGCCGGCCACCTGGTCCGAGGTACCGCCCAGCTGGTCGAGCAGCCCGCCGACCGTGGACCCAATGAGCTGGGGGTCGCGCGCGCCCGGGCCGGCCGTGCCCATCTGGACCTGGAGCAGCGGCTTGCGGCGCGCCGGGTCTCCGGGTCGGAAGCCCCGCTGCGCGGCTGCGACCTTCGCCCGGCCCAGCGCGCCGAGCGCTACCTGCCGCGGAGGCGTCAGCTCGACCAGGTCCCGCAGCGGCGTGCCGTCCGGTGCCTTGGTCGGGGGGAAGAGGCCGTCCTCAGAGGACACGAGCCACCTCGCCACCCATGACGTCGACGCGCGCACCGGCCAGGGGTGCCGGCACATCGTCGGCGACCGCCGCCGTGATGAGGACCTGTCGCGCCGGGGCCACCAGCTCGGCCAGCCGGTCCCTGCGGCGGGCGTCGAGCTCGGCGAACACGTCGTCGAGGATCAGCACGGGCTCGCCGTCGGGTCCCCAGTCGCCGCCACCCCACCCGTCGTCGCCCTCGTCGCCGTGCGTGAGGAGCTCGTAGGACGCGAGGCGCAGCGCGAGCGCGAACGACCACGACTCGCCGTGGCTCGCGTACCCCTTGGCCGGGAGCCCGCCGAGGGTCAGCACCAGGTCGTCCCGATGCGGACCGACCAGGCTGACGCCGCGCTCGATCTCCTTGGTGCGCAGTCGCCCCATCGCCTCGAGGAGCTGCGCCTCCACCAGCTCGACCGAAGCCGTCTCGTCGTCGGTCTCCAGCACCGCGTCGAGGGAGGCCTTGTAGGTGACGATCGCGGCGCCCTGCCCCGCGCTGACCTGCTCATACGCGCGATCGACGTGCGGTGCGAGCGACCTGACCAGGTTCCGACGCGCGACAACGATCTGCGCCCCGGTCTGCGCGAGCTTGGTGTCCCAGACGTCGAGTGTGCGCAGGTCGGCTCCGCCCCCGCGCCGCGCGGCGCCGGCCGACTTCAGCAGGGCCGACCGCTGGCGCAGGACCCGGTCGTAGTCCGCGATCACGCCGGAGACCCGGGGGGTGAGCTGGACCAGCAGGTCGTCGAGGAACCTCCGGCGCCCGTCCGGATCTCCCTTGACCAGCGAGAGGTCCTCGGGCGCGAACAGCACGGTCCGCAGGATGCCGAGGACGTCCCGCGCCCGCGTCGGCGAACCGCCGTTCACGCGCGCACGGTTCGCCTTGCCGGGGGTGACCTCGATCTCGACCAGCGACGACCGCGGCTGTCCCGGCTCGAGCTCACGGACGACCTTCGCCCGGACGACCGCCCTCGTCGTCCCCGCGCGCACGAGCGCGGCATCCGTCGGCACCCGGTGGCTGCCCAGCGTCGCGACGTACCCGAGCGCCTCGACGAGGTTCGTCTTGCCCTGCCCGTTCGGTCCGACGAGCGCCGTGATGCCCGGCTCGAGCGGGAGCTCGACCTGGGCGTACGAGCGGAAGTCGGTCAGGGAGAGGTGCGCGACGTACATCGGGTCCCGGCTAGACCGACTGTGCCGGCGGCGTACCCGTGACGGGCCCCGTGGTCCCGGCGGGCTTGACCGCGTGGCCGCCGAACTGCTGACGGAGCGCGGCGACGGCCTTCATGGCGGGCGACTCCTCCTGGCGCGAGGCGAAGCGCGCGAACAGCGAGGCCGAGATCACCGGGGCCGGCACCGAGAGGTCGATCGCCTCGTCGACAGTCCACCTGCCCTCGCCGGAGTCCTCCACCCAGTCGTCGATCGCGCCCAGGCCCGGGTCCTGCTCGAGGGCCTTGACCAGCAGCTCGAGCAGCCAGGAGCGCACGACCGTCCCGCGCTGCCACGCGCGCATGGTGCCGTGCACGTCCGTGACCAGGTCCTTCGCCGCGAGGAGCTCGTAGCCCTCGGCGTACGCCTGCATCAGGCCGTACTCGATCCCGTTGTGCACCATCTTCGCGAAGTGCCCCGCGCCGACGGTCCCCGCGTGCACGAATCCCTCGTTGCGCGGGCCCTCCGGCCGCAGCGCATCGAACACCGGCATGACCTTGGCGACGGTCTCGGCGTCGCCGCCGACCATGAGCCCGTACCCGTTGGCCAGGCCCCACACCCCGCCCGAGACGCCGGCGTCGAGGAACCCGATGCCGCGCGACGCCAAGAGCTCCGCGTGCGGCAGGTCGTCCTGGTAGTACGAGTTCCCGCCGTCGATAACCACGTCGCCGGCCGTGAGCAGGTCGGACAGCTCCGTGATGACGGCATCGGTGATCTTGCCGGACGGCACCATCACCCAGACCACGCGCTCGCCGGCCGGGAGCGCCTCGACCATGGCGGCCAACGACGGCACGTCGGTGACGTCGGGACTGCGGTCGTACCCCGTGACGTCGATGCCGGCGGCGCGGATGCGCTGCCGCATGTTCCCGCCCATCTTGCCCAGACCCACCAGACCGATGTGCATGCCGTCTGCCTCTTCTTGAGTTCGCGTCCTGCGTGTCCCGCTCACTCTGCCGCAGCAGAGCGTCGTGCGCCGGTCAGCCGTCAGCTGGCGAAACGGATGGGCACCAGCAGGTAGCGGTACTCGGGGTTGTCCTCGCCGTCCAGGGACTCCTGGCCCGTGAACTCCACGGGCTTGTTGGGGTGCGTGAACGAGAGGCGCACGAACGTGGTGCTCAGGGCGCCCAGGCCGTCCAGGAGGAACTGTGGGTTGAACGCGACCGAGATGTCGTCGCCGACCAGCGTCGCCTCGAGCGCCTCGGAGGCCTGCGCGTCGTCGCCCTGACCGGCATCGAGAACCACCTGGCCCTCGCTGAACGACAGGCGGATGGGGGTGTTCCGCTCGGCGACCAGCGCCACGCGCTTGGCGGCGTCCGCCAGGGCGTGCGTACCGACGACGGCGTGGATCGGCGTCTCGTCCGGGAACAGACGGCGGACGGCCGGGTAGTCGCCGTCGACGAGCAGGCTGGTGGTCTGGCGGCCGGCGGCCTCGAAGCCGATCATGTCGACACCGGAGCCCGTGGACAGCGCGACGGTGACCGACCCGGCGCTGCCGAGGGACTTCGCGGCGTCCGACAGCGTGCGTGCCCGGACCAGCGCGACGGTGGAGATGTCCGGCGACGACGGCTTCCACGTGAGCTCGCGCAGCGCGAGCCGGTAGCGGTCCGTGGCCAGGAGAGTGACCTTCTCGCCCTCGATCTCGACCCGCACGCCCGTGAGCAGCGGCAACGTGTCGTCGCGGCTGGCGGCGACGGAGACCTGGGCGACCGCGTGCGTGAGCTCGTCACCGTCGACGGTGCCGGTGGTGGGCGGCATCACCGGAAGGTTCGGGTAGTCCTCGACCGGCATGGTCAGCAGCGTGAAGCGGCTGGCCCCGCAGGTGACGACGACCTTGGTGCCCTCGAGCACCACGTCGACGGGCTTGTCCGGCAGCGCACGGGAGATCTCGGCGAGCAGACGTCCCGAGACGAGCACGGAGCCGGCCTCGCTGACGTCCGCCGKGATCTGCGACCGGGCGGAGACCTCGTAGTCGAAGCTCGAGAGCTGCACGGTGCCCGTGGTGTCGGCCTCGAGGCGCACACCCGCCAGGACGGGGACTGGCGGCCGTGTGGGCAGGCTGCGCGCCGTCCATGTGACGGCGTCCGCGAGAACGTCGCGGTCGACCCGGAACCTCATGCCTCAAACCTCTCGTCGTGCGGGCCTGCCGGCGTGCCGTCACAGGTTGTGAGGAGGTCCGGTCGGACAGGCGTCAGGCGAACACTACGCGAGTGGTCCGACGCTCGGTACGGGCATGCGGATGACAACCACAACCGTGTCGTTCGTGAGGCGCCACAGTGCTTTGGCGGTGTGTGGATCCATGACAGAGAGAAGTGTCGTCGTCGTCATCGGTCCTGTGCACTGTGTGGATCGTGAACGTCCGTGCAGGTCAGGAAACGTTCTTGCTGTGCACGCCGCCTGTGGGCCAGATCGGACAGCCCGTGGACGGGCGTGGAGAGCTGTGGTTCGTCGATTCCGCGTCCACCACGACCGGTCCTGCCGTCCACATGACACGTGGGGGTCGTCCACCGTCGTCCACAGGTGTACGCACAGGTGTGGAGATTCGTCCCATGCATGTCTCATCCGCAGGGTGAAGGTTGCGGTCAAGGCCTTCGGATCGTTTCGCCGGTGAGAGTTGTCTCATGGCGGGACGCCCCGAATGCCCGTTTGTGAACGAGCAGAACGCGCCGGTCTGCCCCGTTTCCGGTATCGGTGCAGGTCAGAGCCGCGCGATGAGTGCATGGGCCACCTGATGCGCCGAACGGGTGAATCCCATCACAAGCATCCCCAGGTACCTGTGGACAGCTGTGGATAACTATGGGGAAGCGGTCGGTCGAACCAGGCAGAACCGGGCGTTCGTCAGCCCCGGTTCTGCTGCTTGATCCGGTTGGTGAGCTCGGTGACCTGGTTGTAGATCGACCGGCGCTCGGCCATGAGCTCGCGGATCTTGCGGTTCGCGTGCATGACCGTCGTGTGGTCGCGGCCACCGAACGCCTGGCCGATCTTCGGCAGCGACAGGTCGGTGAGCTCGCGGCAGAGGTACATCGCGATCTGGCGAGCTGTGACCAGCACCCGCGAGCGGCTCGAACCGCACAGGTCGTCGATGCTCAGACCGAAGTAGGCAGCCGTCTGGCCGATCACCTGGGTCGCGG
This sequence comes from Cellulomonas sp. P5_E12, assembly GCF_054049315.1. Taxonomy (NCBI): domain Bacteria; kingdom Bacillati; phylum Actinomycetota; class Actinomycetes; order Micrococcales; family Cellulomonadaceae; genus Cellulomonas; species Cellulomonas sp. P5_E12. The sequence goes on from NZ_JBFUMP010000009.1 coordinate 109,203, forward strand.
TGATCTCGGTGGTCTGGTCGTCGGTGATCAGGTCCTTGAGCACGATCTCCGCGAGGGAGAGGTCGACCTGCTGCCGGTTGAGGTTCGCGAACGCCGTCACGCGGATGAGTGCACCCTCGAGCTCACGGATGTTCGTCGAGATCTTCGAGGCGATGTACTCGAGCACGTCCGGCGGCGCCTGCAGCCGCTCGCTGCCGGCCTTCTTGCGCAGGATCGCGATGCGCGTCTCGAGGTCCGGCGGCTGGACGTCGGTGATGAGGCCCCACTCGAAGCGGGAGCGCATCCGGTCCTCGAAGCCGTTCAGCTGCTTGGGCGGCAGGTCGGACGTGATCACGACCTGCTTGTTCGCGTTGTGCAGGGTGTTGAACGTGTGGAAGAACTCCTCCATCGTCTGTTCCTTGCCCTGCAGGAACTGGATGTCGTCGATGAGGAGCACGTCGACCTCGCGGTAGCGGCGCTGGAACGCGCCCGCCTTGCCCTCGCTGATCGAGTTGATGAAGTCGTTGGTGAACTCCTCGGAGTTCACGTAGCGCACACGCACGCTCGGGTAGAGGTTCTGCGCGTAGTGGCCGATCGCGTGCAGCAGGTGCGTCTTGCCCAAGCCTGAGTCGCCGTAGATGAACAACGGGTTGTAGGCCTTGGCCGGCGCCTCGGCGACCGCGACGGCCGCGGCGTGCGCGAAGCGGTTCGAGCTCCCGATGACGAACGTCTCGAAGAGGTACTTCGGGTTGAGGCGCGCCGGCTCGGCCGGCTGGCGTCGGTTGGTGCTCGCTGACGACGGGCGGTCGTCGCCACGCCCGTTGTATCGACCGCCCCGGCGGGAGTCGTGGTCGGTCTCGTCGTCGTCGGACACCAGCGACAGGTCCGGGCGGGCCTCGCGTCGGGCGTCGGCCTCGTCCGCCTCGCGCTCGTCGCGCGACGGGCTGTACGGCTCGTGCCGCTGCTCCGTGCCGACCACCCGCAGCGCCGGCGGCGCGTCCTCGGCCAGCTCGGGGTCGACGGTGATGGCGAACCGGGCCTCCCGGTCGAGGGCCGCACTCAGGGCGACGGTCACCTCGCCGCGGACGCGAGACTCCAGGTAGTCCTTGGTGAGGTCGTTGCCGACCGCCAGCAGGAGCGTGCCGTCGAGGAGTCCGAGCGGACGGGCCAGGCGGACGAACGCGATCTGCCGTGGCGTGATGTCGGGGCTCGACTCGAGGGTCGACACCACGTGCCCCCAGACCCGGGAGAGCTCTTCGTCCTGTGACACGTGCTACCTCGGTTGTTCGTTCGCGTGGGTGGTCGAGTCTCGCACGAGACTGTGTTGTCCACACAGTTGTCCACACCTGTGAGCAGATGACCAGATCGGTGTCAGGAGCTTCCACGGCACGGTGAGGACGGCGTACGCGCGGTCCGTCTTCGGGGCGGGTTCGTCGTGTCCTGGGTCTGTCCACCACGTCGTGGTCCACAGGCCGTCGGCCCCCGTGACGACCCTTGATGCTAGTAGCAGACCGTTGGCCGGGCGAGGGCTCGGACGGGTGACGTCCTAGGTGCCCGACGGGGTGTGCTGTGGCACGATCGGTGCGGCGAGTCGCGCGCATTTGACCGGCCACTACGGCGGGAAGTACGGTATTGCAGCCTTATCGATGGCTCTTCCTGGCGCGCCCTGACGCCGCACGCATGACTGTGTGTCCCGGAGTAGTCGATCTCGGCAGCCTGAACCTGGTCGCGCGGCACATGCGAGGCCCACCCGATGTAGTTGGAGACTCTCGTGACCAAGCGCACCTTCCAGCCGAACAACCGGCGCCGGGCCAAGACCCACGGCTTCCGCCTGCGCATGCGTACGCGCGCCGGCCGGGCGATCCTGGCGGCACGTCGCCGCAAGGGCCGCTCGGAGCTCTCGGCCTGACGCCACCGTCGGTGCTGTCCGCTGCGCATCGCATGCGCCGCGCTGCCGACTTCGAGCAGGCGGTGCGCAGAGGTGCGCGCGGCGGACGGGACACCCTCGTGGTGCATCTGACGACACGGACCGATCACTCGCCCTCCGGGCCGGTGGTCGGTCTTGTCGTGTCCAAGGCGGTAGGCACCGCGGTGACACGGAACCTGGTCAAGCGCCGGCTGCGGGAGCTCGTGCGAGCTCGCATCTCGGGTCTCCCGTCCGATGCAGGCATCGTGATCCGGGCTCTTCCGACGTCGGCCGACCGACCGTTCGCGCTCCTGGGCGCCGACCTGGACGCGGCGCTCGAGACGGCCGCGCGTCGAGCACGACGTCGGACCGAGGCGTAGTCATCCCATGAGTTTCCCTTCGGTGGTCCGTGCCGTGGTGCGTTCTCCGGCGACGCTGCTCCTGCTGCTGCTCCGGGGCTACCAGCGGTTCATCTCCCCGATGACGCCCCCCACCTGCAAGTTCTACCCGTCCTGCTCGCAGTACGCGGTGATCGCCGTGCAGCGCCACGGAGCCATTCGTGGCACGAGGCTCGCGGTCTGGCGGCTGCTTCGCTGCAACCCGTGGAACCTGGGTGGCGTGGACGACGTTCCACCTGCGCGGTCCGCTCACCGTCATTCCCACGTGGCTGCTGCCACGCACTGACCCCAACGAGGAGTTCTGCCACATGTCGTGGTTCGACGGTCTGCTCAAACCCATCATGGTCGTCGTGGCCTGGATCATGGTCCAGTTCCACGCGCTCCTCTCTGCGATCGGGCTCGACCCCAACAGTGGCGCTGCCTGGGGGCTCTCCATCGTGGGGCTCGTGATCGTCATCCGGATCGCGCTGATCCCGTTGTTCTTCCGCCAGATCAAGGCGTCGCGCGGTATGCAGCTCATCGCGCCGCAGATGCAGGCGATCCAGAAGAAGTACAAGGGGAAGACCGACCCGGCATCCCGGGAGGCCCTGCAGCGCGAGACGATGGCGCTCTACCGGGAGAACGGCACCAACCCGTTCGCCTCGTGCCTCCCGATCCTGCTGCAGTCCCCCATCTTCTTCGCGCTGTTCCGGGTGCTCATCGAGCTCCCCCAGGTCGCGTCCGGTGCCTACCCGCCGATCGGGCCGATGACGGCCGAGCTCGCGGCATCGGCCGAGAACGCCACGATCTTCGGCGCCCCGCTGTCCGGGACGTTCATGCAGGCCGGCGACAACTGGCACATCCGCGTGGTCAGTGCCGTCCTGATCGTTGCCATGTCCGCGACGACGTTCCTCACGCAGCGCCAGCTCACCATGAAGAACATGCCGCCGGCGGCGCTCCAGGGCCCGATGGCTCAGCAGCAGAAGGTGCTGCTCTACGTCCTGCCGCTGATCTTCGCCTTCTCCGGCGTCAACTTCCCCATCGGCGTCCTCATCTACTGGACCACCACCAACCTGTGGTCGATGGGCCAGCAGTTCTACACGATCCGCCGGATGCCGGCGCCCGGCTCACAGGCCGAGCTCGCCATGAAGGAGCGGAAGGCTCGCAAGGCGTCCGCGCATGCTCCGTCCATCGAAGACGCACCGTCGACGCCGACTCTGCTCATCGAGGAGAAGCCGCGCGGCCAGCGGCAGCAGCCGAAGCGTAAGGACCGCAACAAGCCCCGTGTCGTCGCCGATGACGTCACCGACAAGCCCGTGAGGTCGACCGACGACGACCCCGACGGGCCGACCACCAAGGCGCCTGGCGCCCCCACCAAGCCAAAGAAGTAGCGCAGACGCGCGACGTTGATCAGGAGAGACTCCATGACTTCGACCCAGCCTGACGCCCCCGTCGAGACGGTCAGCACCAAGCGCCTCGAGGAAGAGGGCGAGATCGCCGCTGACTACCTCGAGGAGCTGCTCGACATCGCCGACCTCGACGGCGACATCGACATCGACATCGACCACGGACGCGCCGCCGTGGAGATCGTCTCCGAGGACCCGGCCGACAGGTCGCTGACGCGGCTGGCCGGCCCCGACGGGGAGGTCCTGGACGCGCTCCAGGAGCTGACCCGCCTGGCCGTCCAGGCCAAGACCGGCGAGCGCAGCCGCCTGATGCTCGATGTCGCCGGTTACCGCGCCGGTCGTCGGGCCGAGCTGGTGACGGTCGCCAACGAGGCGATCGCGCGCGTCCGTGAGTCCGGTAAGGCCGTCGCACTCGATGCGATGAACCCGTTCGAGCGCAAGGTCGTGCACGACGCCGTGGCCGCCGCCGGGATGTCGAGCGACTCCGACGGTGTCGAGCCGAACCGGCACGTGGTGATCCGTCCGGCGTGAGCATGTGAGGTCCGCTGCAGCGGATGACCGAGGGGCGGGCTCGTTGAGCTCGCCCCTTCGTCATGTCCGCAGGGACGCGCCCCGCGTCCTCATTGCACACGTCCGGGACCGCACGCGGCCTGGTTGTTCCACGTGAAACAGTCGTGCGCGGTGTGGCGCCCTCTTTCGCTTGGTGGACAGGTTCTGGTCGGTGTCTGGCCCCTCGTTGCACAGTGGCACCACCGGGCGTCTCCGCATAGCCGGCGACCGTTCTTGGCCGACGTGGTTCGGAGGCGACCTCCCGTCACCGGGGAGGAGCTGCTGACGGGCCACTCGGTCCGTGCGCAACCGTCCACGGCGCGGTGGGCTTTCACCAGACGCTGTCGAGGAAGCCTTTCGCGCCGGTCATGGTCGACGTCCTCATCGACGTTGACCATTCGGTACCTGCGGATGAGGCGTTCTGCTAGGTCGGCTGGATCGTCGGCCGAGACGCGGCGCCCGGGCCTCCGGGACCCTGGGACCCAGGCCGGCGTCGGCGTATGGCGGGCCGTCGGTGAGTGGCGGGCGCTCACATCCGGCGTGATGACCGCGTGTGGGGTTGGTCCCCGACGTCGACGCGCGTCACTTCTCGGTGTTTCACGTGAAACGCGCAGATGGCGATTGAGGTCGACGACCGATGTAGTGGTCGTCCCGGTGGGGCGCCATCGGGATGCCGAGCGGTCGGCGGTGAACAGCGGGTCTCGAGCGGACTACCCGCGGTCACAGCCCGCAGACAGTCTCGAGCGACTACCTGCGGTCACGGCCCGCAGGAGTTCTCGTTTCAAGTGGAACACGAAGCGCGGCGAAGGCGAGACCCTACCGGTCAAGGCGACAACGAATTGGCGAGCTCAGCCCTGGGTGCCTGCGGCCAACGCACTGCAGCTCTTCGCCGCGACGCTGAGTACGCCGATCTACCTGTCGGCGTGCCAAGACCGTGTGCAAGGGACTGCAGTGCGGGGACGCCCCAGCACCACGCCGCGCGCGCCGCAGCCTAGTGACGGTGCGGCCGGCGCCGTCAGTGGTCGTCAGGAGCCTGTCTCGGTCTGAGCGGTCTTGTCGCTTTCGCCCCCGAGTGGTCATGGCGCCGTCACACCCGGCCCTCGTGGCGACTGGGGCAGGGCGTGAGGCCGTCAGGCTCGAGGTTTCACGTGAAACAGCCACAGGGGCCCTCGTTGGCAGCTTCTATGCACTGCTCCACCTCCCGCCGGGTGGTACTCGCGCGTGGTATTGCGCGTTGCGCCATCGGTACTCGCGCGTGGTCTTGCGCGTGACGCCATCGCTCGCTCCCTGGCTTCGGCCCGGGCCGGTTCGACCCAGGTCCCGACCCGCTACGAGGGCTTGGGCGCTCGGGCTGGATCTTCTCGTCGGCTCTGACACTCGGATCCCCGTGCGCAGCCGGGCGTTGTCGAGCGCGCAAACAGTGGCGCAAGGAGTTGCGTCCCGAGGTGCGGGAGGCGGAGCAAGATCAACAGGGAATCCAAGCAGGGATAAATGTGCGGGGGGCTGGTGAAATCGGGCGCCGCGCCGGCCGGGCCGTGGCTCCCAGCCTCGCCAATTGGGCCCTTGGAGGCATGTGTGTCGTAGTCGGGCTTCGCCGGCAACCCGCCGTGCTCACCGGACGTCTCTGGGGAGAAGGGAGTGGTGGGTGGCATGCGCCACCACTGGCGAGGGTGTGGCGTGGGACGCCTGTTTCACGTGAAACAGCGAGCCTGGCATCACCAGTTGTCGCCACGTGTGCTCAGACGTCGATCTCCGCGTTGGGCCAACGTTCCGAGCGTCGATGGTGGCGTCGGCACTGCCGGATGAGTGCCTGCAGTTGAGCGACCGAGGGGGTGGCACCGATGCAGTCGAGGGGAGTCGGCCGGCCTAGATGCGGGGTCTACTCATCGGCTTATAGAATGCGCGCCATTTCGCGGCACCCGTGTGGACGACCGGAGTCACACACCCTCGTGCGCGGCCGGCGATTGCGTTGGTGGGGGCGCTGCTGAGCAGGCGAGATCGTCTGGCTTCATGAGGACGCGCTTTGCAGCGTCCTGTAGGCGAGGGTGTGGCCTCATGCGGCGGAAGTTCGGCGGATGCACGCTCCGTGTGGGCCACGGCGTGACGGGATGCCCCGTCCGTCAGGGGCGGGTGTGTCGCCAACATTCTCGAGTGTGCGGTGTGCGCCTGCCGTGCGCACCAGGCGGTGCGTTTGCGCGAAGGTCGACACGCGCAACTGCGTCAGTTGGCGGCTCCGGACGGAACGTCGCGGAGGCGGGCTGGTCACCCGGGCGCGCGGGGCTGCGCCGATTGCGGTGTGCTCTCCTCTTGTTCTGGAGTGTGGTTGCACCGGAAGTCGGATCTATCCACACGCCCCGGCGGGGGGTCGGAGCGACGGTGCCGAGGCACGGTACGGTAGGGCCGCGCTGATCGAGTGAGACGCCGGCTGTCGGCCTTCGTGGCACTCGCGCACAGTTCGTTTCACGTGAAACCAAGGGGACCAGACGGTGACGGAAGCTCGGTCGACAGACGTCGATGGAGCCGACCCTCTGGATGGTGACCCGCGGCTCGAGCGGTTCTTCGGTAGTGCCTGGCCCAACGTCCTCGGTTTCCACGACCTGCTTCTCCGTGAGGGTGAGCTGCGCGGCCTGGTCGGGCCGAGGGAGGTCTCCAGGCTCTGGGAGCGGCACATCCTCAACTCTGCCGCCGTGGTTCCGTTCCTCCCGACAACAGGCCGCATCATCGATCTCGGCAGCGGAGCCGGACTCCCCGGGGTGGTCGTGGCTGCGATGCTTCCGGACGTCGAGGTCGTGCTGCTCGAGCCCATGGAGCGGCGGACCGACTGGCTGGGCGAGGTCGCCGAGACGCTTCGGCTCGACAACGTCATCGTTCGCCGCGGACGGGCACAGGACGAGCACGGTCAGCTGACGGCGGACGCCGTGACTGTGCGCGCCGTTGCGTCGCTCGACAAGCTCTACCGCTGGGCGTTGCCCCTTCTGCGTGCAGGTGGCTCGCTGGTGGCCCTGAAAGGCGGTCGAGCGGAGGAGGAGATCGAGACGGCCAAGCACGTGGGTCGCAAGCTCGGTGGTGGAGCAGCCTCTGTGATCGAGGCTCCGACGATCGAGGGAGTCGAAGTGACGAGGGTGGTCCGCGTCGTACGGGAGGCTGTTCCTGGTGTTCGGTAGGAAGAAGCGGCGGCACGACGACCCCGCGATCTCGGAGAACGCGCACGTAGAGCACGAGGCGGTCGAGGACGTCGCCCCCCCATACATGTCCGGGGCAGGCGTTACGTCTGCACCGTTTGTCGAGTCGTCCACGGCGCCCGTCGCCGCCGCCCCGGCGCCCCGGGACGGCCAACCCGTGCCCGGACCGTCCGGAGCGCCGTCCGGAACGCTGGCCGGAGCCCCGTCCGGAGCCCCGTCGGGCGCGCCTGGCCCTCGCGTGTTTGAGCCGGGCGTCGAACCGCACGCGCCGGGTGGCGGTCCGGCTTCACGGGTGCCCGATGTACCGACGCCCCACGCCGCTGGTGATGGCGAATCCGCCGTGTCCGCGCCTCCCGGCGTAGCGCCGACGGCCATGGCCATCGGCAATGAGTCGACAGGCGCGAATGGATCGGCCCATGAGGCAGCGGCCGCCGTTTCACGTGAAACCGAAGAGTCCGGGGGATCTCACCCCTCTACGTCCGGAGCTGCGGAGCATCTGGCGGACAAGGCGACCGGTGCCGCCCCCGCCGTTTCACGTGAAACAGCCACACCCGAAAGCCCTGTTCAGATCCCCGGCGACTCGTCGCCACCGTCGACAGACCTGCCCGATGCAGGGGGACACCCAGGCGCTTCGTTGCAGAACGTCATCGCTACTGACGTTTCACGTGGAACGGCGGCGGTGTCGAGTCTGAACGACGACGGCGACGCCGATGTGAGCGACGAGTCAGCGCGTGCGGGGGATGGTGGCGCCGAAGCCGGGGTCTCGCATGACACCATCTCGCCCATGGCACCGCGACACGAGCTCGATCCCGAGGAGAGCCGTCGCGCCGCGCTGGTCGAGAGCCTGCCGACCGTCACTGACGACACCCCGCTGATGGCGGAGCTCAAGCAGGACGCCCGGCGGCGGATCGAGCTTCGCGGCCGGCGTTTCCCGCGTCCGCCGCAGACCCGGGTCATCACGGTGGCGAACCAGAAGGGCGGCGTCGGCAAGACGACGACGACGGTCAACCTCGCCGCGGCACTGGCTCAGGCGGGCCTGAGCGTCCTCGTCCTCGACAACGACCCCCAGGGCAATGCGTCCACCGCCCTCGGCGTCGAGCACCGCGCGGGCACGCCGTCGATCTACGAGGTCCTGGTCGACGGGGCGCCGATGTCCGACGCCGTTCAGGAAAGCCCGGACGTCCCGAACCTCTGGTGCCTGCCGGCGACGATCGACCTGTCGGGCGCGGAGATCGAGCTCGTCTCGATGGTCGCTCGGGAGACCCGCCTCAGGAACGCCCTCGACACCTACCTCGAGTGGCGGACGGCCACCGGACAGTCGCGCATCGACTACGTCTTCGTCGACTGCCCGCCGAGCCTCGGCCTGCTGACAGTGAACGCCTTCGTCGTCGCACGCGAGGTCCTCATCCCCATCCAGTGCGAGTACTACGCACTCGAGGGCCTGAGCCAGCTGCTCAAGACGATCCAGCTCATCCAGGCGCACCTGAATCCTCGGCTCCACGTCTCGACCATCCTCCTGACCATGTACGACGCGCGGACCAACCTCGCGCAGCAGGTGGCGACCGAGGTCAGGACGCACTTCCCCGAGCGCACGCTCAAGACGACCGTGCCCCGCTCCGTCCGCATCTCGGAGGCGCCGAGCTACGGCCAGACGGTGATGTCGTACGACCCCGGGTCGTCGGGCGCGCTGGCCTACCTCGAGGCTGCCCGAGAGGTAGCCGAGCGGGGGGCCGCGGGGATCGACGACGATGCCGCCGGCGCGTCATCCCACACGAACGGGCAGCCGTCCGGCGAGTCCGCCCAGCACGTACACCACGAACACCAGGCGGCCACGGCCGTGCTTCAGGAGGAACAGTGAGCGAGAAGCGACGCGGCCTGGGCCGGGGCCTCGGAGCCCTCATCCCGACCGGGCTGGACGGCCAGCGTCCCACGGGGGCGGAGCGTCCGGTCGACGTGTTTTTCCCCGACCCCAAGCGCGACAACGGCGACGGCGCCGCCGCGCTGGGCAGCAGCGCGACGGCCGTGCTCACCGAGGCACCCCCGGTGGAGACGTCGACGACCTCGGTCGAGGACCTGGCTGACGCGACGTCGCCGACCGAGGCGGCAACCATCGAGGACGTAGAGCCACCGGCGTCGGTCAACGGGGCGGCCGTCGAGCCCTCGGTCGCCGCCGCACCGGCGGAGGAGAGCACAGACGGCCTCGTGCCCGTGCCTGGTGCCCGGTTCGCTGAGCTGCCTGTCGGGGACATCCGTCCCAACCCGAAGCAGCCCCGCACCGTCTTCGACGAGGACGCCCTCGACGAGCTCGTCGGGTCGATCCGAGAGGTCGGCGTCCTTCAGCCGATCGTCGTCCGCGACGCAGGGGACGGGTACGAGCTGATCATGGGAGAGCGCCGCTGGCGCGCCACCCAGGCGGCAGGCCTGGCCACGATCCCCGCCATCATTCGCGACACCGAGGACGGGGACCTGCTGCGCGACGCGCTCCTGGAGAACCTCCACCGGTCGGAGCTCAACCCCCTCGAGGAGGCTGCCGCCTACCAGCAGCTGCTCGACGACTTCGGCTGCACGCACGAGCAGCTGGCCACGCGGATCCAGCGTTCACGACCGCAGATCTCCAACACTCTCCGCCTGCTGAAGCTCCCACCCTTGGTCCAGCGGCGCGTTGCTGCCGGGGTGTTGTCGGCCGGCCACGCCCGGGCGCTGCTCGGGCTGAATGACGGCGCGGCGATCGAGCGGCTGGCTCAGCGCATCGTGGCCGAGGGCCTGTCGGTCCGGGCCGTGGAGGAGATCGTGTCCCTCGGGGGAGACGCTGAACCTGCTGCACGACGGGCCGCTCCGCGCGCGGGCGTGAAGAACGAGGCGCTCGACCACCTGGCCGCCCGCCTCTCCGATCGATTCGACACGCGCGTCAAGGTGAGCCTGGGGAAGTCGCGCGGACGGCTGACCGTCGAGTTCGCCTCGGTGCAGGACCTGAACCGGATCCTCGCGAGCCTGGCGCCGGAAGACCCGGGCCTGCTCAAGGGCTGATCGGGGCGGCGGGGACGTCGCGCGCACGGCACGACGCCGCGCGCACGGAACGACGTCGCGCGCACGGAACGACGCCGCGCGACTGGAGCGACGCCGCGATGACGGCCGACGTCGCACGACCGGGACGGACGCTGCGTGACGCCGCCTGCGGGACTCGTCCGGCGAGCACCTGTCGCGCCAGGGCGCAGTCGGTCCGGCCCTTGAGCGAATACGGCGTTGCGCGGCGGCGAGCGAGGCGGTCTATCCCCAGCCGGAGTCGATCAGTACATCAATCGACCGACATATCGTACAGATCCACCGTTGCCGCAGCTCAGCGACTCAGCGCGGCGTCGACCAGCGCGCGATACAGCTGACCGAGGGGCAGCCCAGCGGCCTCGGCGGCCTGAGGAAGCAGCGAGGTCTCGGTCATGCCAGGGGCCACGTTGACCTCGAGGAACCACACGGTTCCGGCGTCGTCGACGATCAGGTCCGTCCGCGACAGCCCGTCGAGCCCGAGCGCCACATGGGCGGCCACGGCCACCTCGGCGACCCGCTCGTTCAGGGCGGTCGACAACCGCGCCGGAGCGAAGTACTCGGTGCGGCCGGGGTTGTAGCGGGCGTCGAAGTCGTACGGGCCATCCGTCACGATCTCCACGGCGGGGAGCGCGAACGGCCCGTCTCCCGTGTCGACCACGCTCACGGCGACCTCGGTACCGGACACGGCTCGCTCGACCAGCGCGGTGTCGCTGTAGGCGAAGCAGTCGACCATCGCCTGCGGCAGCGCGTCGGCGTCGGTGACCAGCGTGACGCCCAACGCGGAACCGCCGCGCGATGGCTTGACGACGACCGGCAGGCCGAGCCGACGGACGATGGCGTGGAGCACCTGGGCCGCGCCCAGCTCGCGGAACAGTGACTGTGGGAGCGTCACGAAGTCCGGCGTCGCCAGTCCCGCACGCGCGGCGACGGTCTTCGCGATGGGCTTGCTCCACGCGATCCGGCTCTCGCGGGGTCCCGTGCCCAGGAGGCGGAGGCCGAGCATCTGGACGACGTCGCGGACGGAGCCGTCCTCGCCGCTGGTCCCGTGCAGCAGCGGCCACACGACGTCGGGGTCGAGCTGGACGAGCGCGGGGACCAGGTCGGCGTCGACGTCGTGCACCGAGACGTCCACCCCGACGGAGCGCAGTGCGTCGGCCACGCGTCGGCCGGAGCGCAGCGAGACGTCACGCTCGTGGGAGAGGCCCCCGGCGAGGACGACGACGCGGGGCGACGGTGTGGTGGTCACGGCTGGACGACTCCGATGGCGAGACGAACGAACGACGCGGGACGGGACAGTGGGGCGGAGCGAACGGCTGTCGCCACGAAGGGACAGACGATCCGAGGGTGAACCTGCAGGTCAGAAGGCATCGGGCGCAGGCGACTGGACGTCTCGCTGTCCCGTGGATCCCGTCGTGCCGAAGAGCTCGACGAGCTCGCGCTCGCCGGCGACGACGCCGGCAAGGCGCCGGACACCCTCGCGGATGCGCTCAGGCGTCGGGTAGCAGAAGGAGAGCCGCATGTGGTCCGCGCCGGACCCGTCGAAGTAGAAGGCCGTCCCGGGGACGTACGCGACCCGTGCGGTGACGGCTCGCGGCAGCATGTCCTTGGCGTCGAGGCCGTCGGGGAGCTTGACCCATGTGTAGAAGCCGCCGTCGGGCACGTTCCAGGACGCATCGGGGAGGTGTTCGGACAGCGCTGAGACCATGGCGTCGCGCCGCTCCCGGTACTGCTCGCGGTACGACTTGATCTGCCCCTGCCAGTCGCAGGTGGCCAGGTAGGTCGAGATGGCGATCTGCGACGCGTTGGACGGGCAGAGGATCGCGCTCTCGCTGGCCAGGACCAGCTTCTCGCGGACGGCGTGGGGGGCGACCACCCAGCCGACCCGGTAGCCGGGAGCGAACGTCTTGGAGAACGAGCCCAGGTAGAGCACGCCGTCGTCGTCGAGCGACCGCATCGCCGGGCGGGGGTCGCCGGAGAATCCGAGCAGGCCGTACGGGTTGTCCTCGAGCACGAGGACGCCGTAGCGCTGCGCGATCGCGAGGATCTCGGGCCGCCGGGCGACGGAGAGCGAGACGCCTGCCGGGTTGTGGAAGTTGGGCACCGTGTAGAGGAACTTGACCCGGCGACCCTCGCGGGCGAGCGAGGACAGCGTCGACTCCAGGGCGGCCGGGATCAGGCCGTCGGCGTCGATGGGCACGTGCACGACGTCGGCCTGGTACGCCCGGAACACGCCGAGGGCGCCGACGTAGGACGGCGCCTCCGCGACGACGACGTCGCCCGGGTCGATGAAGATGCGGGTGACCAGGTCGAGCGCCTGCTGCGAGCCGGTGGTCACGACGACGTCGTCGGGGTGGGCGTCGATGCCCTCGAGCGCCATGACGTCGAGGATCTGCTCGCGCAGCGTCTCGTCGCCCTGGCCGGACCCGTACTGGAGCGCCTGCAGTCCGCGAGTAGCGACGACGCGCTGGGCGAGATCGCCCAGGATGTCGAGCGGGAGGCCCTCGAGGAACGGCATGCCACCGGCGAGCGAGACGACCTCGGGACGGTTGGCGACGGCGAACAGCGCCCGGATCTCGCTGGAGCGCATGCCGTGCGTGCGCTCGGCGTAGGCGCCGAGCCAGCGGTCAAGGCGCGTACCGGTGCCGGCGGCGGAGGACGTGGGGGGGCCCGACGTCTCGCCGTCGGGAACCGGGTGCTCAGTCATGCACCCGAGTTTCGCACGCGGTCGGCGATGGTCCGTGCACCGTCCCAGCGACACGAGAGCCCCCTGCCGCTGGGCAGGGGGCTCTCGAGGAAGGACTAGACGGAGGCGAGCACGCTCTCGATGTCCTCGGCGATCATCGACTTGGGCCGGGCGCCGATCACGGACTTCACCAGCTCACCGCCCGCGTAGAAGTTGAGCGTCGGGATGGACACGATGCCGTAGTCGCCCGTGACCTGCGGGTTCTCGTCGGAGTTGAGCTTGACGATCTTCACCCGGCCGTCGTACTGCGCGGCGAGCTCCTCCAGCACAGGGGCCACCATGCGGCACGGGCCGCACCACGGCGCCCAGAAGTCGACGATCACGGGGACGGTCGAGTCGAGCACCTCGGCCTGGAACGTGGCGTCGGTGACGGGGGTCGTGGTGCTCATCGGATCTCCTGCACGTAGGACTCGATCGGGGGGACGGGCGCGACGAGGTCGCCGAGCGACGCCAGGAAGTGCTGGGCGTCGAGCGCGGCGGCACAGCCCGAGCCGGCAGCCGTGATGGCCTGGCGGTAGGTGTGGTCGACGAGGTCGCCGCACGCGAAGACGCCGGTGACGTTCGTGGCGGTCGAGCGACCGATGACCTGCACGTAGCCCTCGTCGTCGAGGTCGACCTGGCCGCGCAGCAGCTCCGAGCGCGGGACGTGGCCGATGGCGACGAAGACGCCGGTCGCGGGGTGCTCACGGGTCTCGCCGGTCACGGTGTCGCGCAGGGTCACGCCGGTGACCTTGGCGTCGCCGTGGATGCCGACGACCTCGGTGTTCCACGCGAACTCGATCTTCGGGTCGTTCTCGGCGCGGTCGGCCATGATCTTCGAGGCGCGCAGGTGGTCCCGGCGGTGCACGAGGGTGACGCGCTTGCCGAACCGGGTGAGGAACGTGGCCTCCTCGACGGCCGAGTCGCCGCCGCCGACCACGATGATCTCCTGGTCGCGGAAGAAGAACCCGTCGCACGTGGCGCACCACGAGACGCCGCGGCCCGACATGCGCTTCTCGTCGTCGAGCCCGAGCTCGCGGTAGGCGGAGCCGGTGGCCAGGATGACGGCGCGTGCCTGGTAGGTCTCGCCGCCGAGCGTCTCGATGGTCTTGATCTCGCCGGTGAGGTCCAACGACGAGGCGTCGTCCCACAGCACCTCGGCACCGAACTTCTCGGCCTGCTTCTGCAGACCCTCCATGAGCTCCGGGCCCTGGATGCCGTCGGGGAAGCCCGGGAAGTTCTCGACCTCGGTGGTGTTCATCAGCGCGCCACCGGCGGTGACGGAACCCGCGATGACGAGGGGCGCCAGGCCCGCGCGGGCCGCGTAGATCGCGGCGGTGTAGCCGGCCGGGCCCGAGCCGACGATGACGAGATCGCGGATGGTGGTGGACTGCTCGGTCACGGGGACTTCCTTGCGGCTCGACATGCCAGAGACGTTCCGGCGGGGCTGACGGGATCAACCGATCCTAGGCGGGATCTGTTCCGGAACCCCGCGTCAGGACGCCTCAGGCGAGGGCGATCTCCGTGAGCTCGAGGCGGAATGAGCCGTCGGGCATCGTCGGGAGGTCGGTGATCCACAGGACCAGGCTCTGCGTCTCCGTGGCCGGGTTGAGCGTGAAGACGGAGTCGGGCCCGAACGGTCCGGAGGCCAGCACCGGCCCCGTGGTCGGGTTCGCCGCGTCCGTCGCGCGGATCTCGACGTTGCCGCCCGTGGCGTTGGAGTGCAGCGTCACGGTGCTCACGGTGGTCTTCGTCGTGAGCGTGATCGCGTAGCCGACGGCGTCCTTGAAACCTGCGAAGTCCGCCCGCTTGTAAGTCTGGGTGTACCAGAACGTCGACGGGTCGCCGTCGTAGGCCTTGGCGACGTCTTCCTGGTGCTCCCCGTCCGCGTCGGAGGGGTCGATCGTCGTGGCCGAGGCGATGACCGGTGGACCGCCGGCCGGTGCAGCCGGCTCGGCGGGTGGTGCGGCGGCCGCTTCCGTCGGTGCGGCGGGCGTCGCGGCCGCGGAGGTGCTCTGCGCAGGCTGGGGCGACCCGGTGGGGTTCGTGGACGCGAACAGGGCCTTGAACGCCAGGACCACGCCGATGATCACCGCGATCGCGACGATGATCAGCACCAACGCGGTCGGGTCGAACCGGAGCTTCGTCTGCCGGGGAGCCCGCTCCGCGCCGATGACGTCGCCGAAGTCGAACGCCGAGGTCGGCTGGTCGGGCGGCGGTACCGGAACCGGCGGGACGGGTGAGGGCGCGGCGGKCGGCACCGACGGCGGCGCACCGGCCCCGGTCGTCTGCGCAACGGGCCGGCGGATCACGGTCGGCACGACGGGGGGTTCGGGCGCGGTGGGCGGGAGCGGCACGGTGGCCGAGAGCGCTGCGGCGGCGGCGATCGGCGGCACCGCCAAGCCGATCGCGGGCGTGTCGTCGGTCGGGGCCGCGCCGAGCGAGCCCGCTCGTGCGGGGGTGGCCGGCGGGGGTGTGCCGGGCCGGTTCGCGCCGGGTGGGTCCTGCTGCTGGAACGCGGTCCGCACCGACTGGCGCTGCACGACGACGGGCGCGGTGTCCTGCTGGTCGTCCTCGTCGGGGACGGGCACTCCTCCGCCGGGCGCGGCCGCGCCGGTGGGCGGGAACTGCGCCGCGGCGACCGCACCGCCGACGGCTGCGACGTTGCCGCCGGAGGCGCGGATCTCACCCCAGGGCTCGAGCTCGCGCACGAGCTCGCCGGGGCTGTGCGGACCGTCGTCGTTCGGGCCGAGCGTCACGACGCACAGGGTGTCGAGGTCGTTGGGCACGCCCGGGACGAGGTCCGCGGGGGCGACGGGTGAGCCGTCGACCACCGGCGCCGGCGGGAGGGTCTCGCCGCCCGGCGTCTGGGGTGCGCGGGGGTCGGCCGGCCAGAGCCCGGTCAGGGCGGCGTACAGGAGCCGGACGAGGCCGACGGCGTCGGCGCGGGTCGTGAGGCGGGCATCCCCGCCGGAGTCGCCGAGCAGCGCGGCGTCGAGCGCCAGCCCGCCCAGGAGAACACGCCCGTCGGGGCTGACGTGCAGGACGGACGGTCGCAGTGCCAGGTGGTGGACGCCGCGCCGCCGGGCGACCTCGAGCGCCGAGGCGGCCTCGCCGACGACCGCGCGGGCCTGGTCGGCCGTCAGCGGCGCCTGCGCGACGAGCGCCGCGAGCGACGGGCCCACCAGCTGCTCCGAGACGACGTAGCCGTACCCCTCGTGCGTGCCGACGTCGAGCACGCGGACGAGTCGGGAGTCGGTGACCAGCGCCGCGCGGCGGGCGGCGTCGAGCGCGGGCGCGACGGCGCCGTGCTCGAGGATGCGGACCCGGACGGGGCGGTCGAGGATCTGGTCGGTGGCCTGCCAGGCGCTGGCCCCCTCGAGGTCGGACACCACCGGGGCGAGCACGCGGTAACGGCCCGCGAGCACCGTGCCTCGTCCGACGACCTCGCTCACCAGCACCTCCGTGTCGATCACCGCACGAGCACCCGCCCGACCACCTGCATGCTAGACGTGCCGGATCAGCGGCGTCCTCCGCGGAGGCGACCGGCTCCGGGGATCCGGGCGAGGAGGGGCCCCAGCAGCTGGTCCAGCTCGCGGACGCGGAGCACGCGCAGCCCGCCCAGGTAGACGAGGCCCATCAGGGTGCCGACGGCCACGCACTCGATGATGGAGCTGAGGTGGCCGCCCGGCAGGGTGTGGGAGAGCACCAGCTGGAGGCCCAGGCCGAATGCCGCCGCGACGATCCCGGCGAGCAGGGCGCGCGCGTGGACCTGCACGACGTGGGGGCCGTCGACGGTGATGAGCCGCCGCCGCAGGTGCCACAGAGCCAGTCCGGTGCCGACGAAGTACGACACGCTCATGGCCAGCCCGGCGCCCGCCACCCAGTGCGCCGGCGTGAGGACGGCCCGGCCCAGCAGCGTGCCGACGACGACGACAGCCGCCATGACCACCTGGATCGGCACCATGCCACGGGCATCCTCGTAGGCGTAGTAGACGCGTTGGCACATCGACCACGCACCGAAGGCCGACAGCCCGAGGATCATCGTCAGGACGACGCCCGCGACGGCGTGGGCCGCTGCCGGGGTGGCCGTCCAGAGCACGAGCTGCGTGATGGGCGTGACCAGGACGGCGACGACGGCGGTCGCCGCGATGGTGAAGATGCCGACCACCCGGAGCCCGGACGACAGGGTGGCGCGGACGCCGTCGACGTCGGCGTCGTGCGCCTGGCCGGAGAGCCGCGTGAAGAGCGCCGTGGCCAGCGACACCGTGACCAGCGAGTGGGGCAGCATGAAGATGAGGAACGCGTAGTCGTAGGCCGCGTTGCCGGCGATCGCGCCGGGCGCCGCGCACGCGACGGCACCGGCCGCGGCGCCCGGCGCCTGGGACGCGACGCGCGATACGACGATGTACCCGAGCTGCCCCACGGTCAGGCCGATGAGCGTCCAGGTGGCGACGTTCCCCGCGCGCCCCAGGCCCGAGCCCCGCAGGCCCCAGCGCGGCCGGTAGTGCACCCCGGCGCGACGCAGCGACGGGATCAGCACCACGGCCTGCGCGACAACCCCGAGGGTGGCCGCGCCGGCGAGGAGCGCCACCTGACCGGTGGTCCAGGTGGACGCCATCTCGACGTCGGTGTCCTTGGCGACGCCGAACACCCAGATGAAGACGCCGAAGCCGGCGATGGAGACGACATTGTTGACGACGGGCGCCCACATGTACGGCCCGAACGAGCCGCGCGCGTTGAGCACCTGACCGAGCAGTGCGTACGCCCCGTAGAAGAACAGCTGCGGGATGCACCAGTAGGCGAACGTCGTCGCCAGGCCGGTCTGGGACTGGCTGCACGGGTCGGAGTAGAGCCTGACCAGCAGCGGGGCCGCGACGGTGAGCACCAGCGAGGCGCCGGCCAGCACGACGAACCCGAAGGTGAGCAGCCGGTCCACGTACTCCTGGCCGGCGGACCGCCGGTAGGCGCGGACCACCTGGGGGACCAGGATCGCGTTGAGGACGCCGCCCGCGAGGAGCATGTAGAGGACGTTCGGCAGCTTGTTGGCCACGGCGAACGCGTCGGCCGCCTGGCCCACCGCCCCGATCGCCGCCACCAGCACCATGCCGCGCAGCAGGCCGAGCATCCGCGAGGCGGCGGTGCCGGACGCCATCAGCGCCGCGCCGCGTCGCACCCCTCCGTCGGACGGCGCGCTCATCGGGCGTCCTTCTCGGTCGTGTCGTCGGGGATGCCGCCGAGCACCGGGAGGGACGTCGGTGCGTCCGACTCCGCCTCCCTCTTGGCTCCGCGGCGGGCGCTCTGGCCGCGGCGGACCGTGCGCACGATGCCGAGGACGAGACCGAGCGCGAGCAGGACGCCGACGACGATGGTGCCGATGCTCTCGATGGTGGGCGCGACCTGCGCGGTGAACCGCACGGCGGGCGACACGGGGAGGCCGTCCGTGGCCGTGAGCCGAGCGGTGACGACGACCGAGCAGTTCGCCCGGGCGTGCAGGGGGATCCGGACGTTCGCCTCGCTCTGCGCGTCGACCGCCACCGGGGAGACCTCGCCGACCTCGAGGCACGCCTTGCGGGGCGTGACCTCGAGCAGGACGGTCGCCGGGACGGCGAGGGTGTTGCGCACGATGATCGGCAGCTCACTGTCCGCCGCGACGACGCGGACGTCGCTGACCTGCGCGATGCTCAGGCCGGTGGTGCGCGCGTCGACGTCCGCGACCACCGAGGTGACGAGCGCGTCGCGACCGACCGGTTCGCTGCGCCAGGCGACCGCCAGCGGCGCGAGCACCTCGTCGTCCACGCCGTCCAGCAGGATCGCGGGCTCGCTGGTCACGCTCGCGAAGGCCACCGCCCTGCTGCGGGCATCGGCCAGGGCGCGGACGCTGGACGGCGCCAGCTCGGCGGGGTTGGTGCTGTCCGCCGGGAGCACGGTGCGCGCCGGGGTGTCGGTCGAGTCGAGCAACGTGGACACGGGGGTCAGCCGGACCCACGGGGCGGACTGCAGCGCGGCGAGCTGTGCGGCGACGTTCGCCTGGTCGGGGACCCACCCGCGCCCGGGCGCGACGAGCATCCGTGGCGGCTCGTCCGACTCGCGGCTGATGACGGCGAGCTCCGCGAGGGTCCGCTGCGCGGCGGTCGCGGGCGTCGCGCCGGGCTCGACCTTCTCCGGGTTGGTCAGCAGCTGCGTCAGCGTCGCGTCCGGTCCGAGCGTGGTGACCGTGCCGGCCGACGTGCGCGCCGACGCACGGGTATCCGGCGTCTGAGCGGCGTCGGTGTCGGTCCGCGGAGGCAGCACGAGGAGATCCGCACCCACCTGCGGGGTCACGGCCGCCGTCTCCTGGTCCGGCAGGTCGGTCCCGGGCGACCACAGCAGGCCGGTGGTCGCCGCGAGGCCGGGCACGCCCGCGTGCGCGGTCCGGTCGACGGCCAGCTGCACGAGGTCGTCCTGGTCCGCGTGCGCCGCGGCCGCGAGATCCGGGTCCGACCAGGGCAGCGCGATGACGTCGTGCGCGGCGAGGGTGTCGGTGAGCTCGTCGGCCCAGGTCTGCGTGCGGGGCGTGCCGGCGTCCGCGGAGGCGAGGAGCGCGGGGTCCACGGCCACGCCGATGTCGCTGTCGGTCGCGATCGCGGTCGACAGTGCGTGCAGCCGGCCGCCCGGCGCGGTTGCCTGGTCGAGCTGGGCGGTCGACCTGTCGTCGGCCGTCTGCGGTGCGGGCGACGGGGGTCCGACCGCCGGGACGAGGATCGACACCGGCGTCTGCGGGAGGTCGTCGGTGGTGAGCCAGAGCAGGAACGTGCGCTGCAGGCCGACGCGGTCGGACCCGTCGAGAGCCTCGACGACCAGGCCACGGGGCCCCCACGTGTCCGGACCCTCGAGCAGGCGGATCCCGGCCGCCGGGACGACGAGGTCGACGGTCGCGCTCGCGCCGGGAGCCAGCGGCGCGACGACGGGCGCGGTGGCGACCCGGGACGTGCGGCTCAGACCATCGGTGCCGGCGGAGGACCAGGCCTCCACCTCGGTCCGCGAGGCGATGCGGAAACGGCTGAGCCGCAGTGCGGCGCTCGGCGCGGCGATCTCGGTGTCGCCGTCGTTGTGCAGGACCGCCGTCACGTGCAGGTCGTCGCCCGGCCGCAGCACGCTCGGCGAGACCGCCGTGATCTCCACGGAGACGGGCAGGTCGGGGTCGTCGGTCGCCGCCTGCGCGGGGACTGCGACGCCCGCGAGCGCGCCCGCGACCGCCAGGGCCGCGCAGAGCACCCGGCGTCGCAGCGAGCGGGCGCTCATGCCTCGCCGACGAGCACGAGGAGTGCTGCCTCGGCGAGCCGGCGTTCGTTCGGGTAGGCGAGGATCCCGTGCAGCTCGGCGACGGGGATCCACGCCGCGTCCTCGGCCTCGCCGTCCGGGTCGCCCTCGACGGTCAGCGACCCGCCCGTCGCGCCGAGCAGGAAGTGGTGCACCACCTTGTGCACGCGACGGTCGTCGCCGCTGAACCAGTAGTCGATGACACCGAGCCGCCGCAGGACCTCCCCGGTGATGCCGGTCTCCTCGGCGATCTCCCGGACCGCTGCCTGCTCCGGCGTCTCGTCGCCCTCGAGGTGCCCCTTGGGCAGGCACCACTCCAGACGGCCCGCGCGGTTGCGGCGGGCGATGACGGCGGCGTGGTCGACGCCGTCGCGGCGGCTGACGACGATGCCGCCGGCCGAGGTCTCGTCGACGACGGGCAGCGGGACGGAGGGCACCCGGACGAGCGTGTGACGCGGGTCGATGCGCAGCGGATGACCGCCCGGTGGCGATGGGACGCCCCCGGGGACGGGTGGGTGCGCCGGGCTCGACATATCGACACTGTAACTACTCGGCACGCAGGGTCCCGTCCGCATCGCGGCAGATCCCTCGCTCGCGCTGGGTTGCGTTCYGCTGCGGGCGGGTGCGCTGGCGCGCCCCCACCCTCCGCTTCACTCCACCCAGCACTCGGGCCTTCGCTCGCGCTGGGTTGCGTTCTGCTTCGGGCGGGTGCGCTGGCGCGCCCCCACCCTCCGCTGCACTCCACCCAGCACTCGGGACATGGCAGGCTTGGACGAGTGCCGTCCCTCGATCCGCCCGTCAACCCCGAGACCCCCGACCTGAGCGCCGCTCTCGTGGCGCTGCAGAAGCGTGCGCTGGGCGTGCTCGCGGGTCTGCCGCCCGACGCCCTCGAGCTGGGTGAGCTCTTCCGTGCCTCGGGGCACGAGCTCGCGCTCGTCGGCGGGCCGGTGCGCGACGCGTTCCTCGGGCGGGCGTCGGCGGACCTCGACTTCACGACGTCCGCGTCGCCGGACCAGACGGAGGCGATCCTGGCTCGCTGGGGGGACGCGCACTGGGACATCGGCAAGGAGTTCGGCACCATCGGCGCGCGCCGGTTCGCGGGGCGTCGCTCGTCGCTGGCCGAGGACGTCGTCGTCGAGGTCACCACGTACCGCACCGACGAGTACGACCCCGCGTCGCGCAAGCCGCAGGTCGCGTTCGGCGACTCCCTCGAGGGCGACCTGTCCCGGCGCGACTTCACCGTGAACTCCATGGCCGTCCGGCTCCCGGAGCTGACGTTCGTCGACCCCTTCGACGGCCTCACCGACCTCGCGGCCGGTGTCCTGCGCACCCCGGTGGCCCCGCGGCAGTCGTTCGACGACGACCCGCTGCGGATGATGCGCGCCGCGCGGTTCGCGGGTCAGCTCGGGTTCGCCGTCGACCCGGCCGCGCGTGCGGCGATCGTCGACATGGCCGACCGGATCACGATCGTGTCGGCCGAGCGGGTGCGCGACGAGCTGAGCAAGCTGCTGGTCTCGGCGCAGCCGCGCGAGGGCCTCGAGGTGCTGGTCGACACCGGCCTGGCCGACCACGTGCTGCCCGAGCTACCGGCGCTGCGCCTCGAGATCGACGAGCACCACCGGCACAAGGACGTGTACGAGCACTCGCTCATGGTCCTCGAGCGCGCGATCGCCCTGGAGACCGGCCCGGACGGCGCGGTGCCCGGCCCGGACCTGGTGCTGCGGCTGGCGGCGCTGCTGCACGACATCGGCAAGCCGAAGACCCGGCGGTTCGAGGAGGGCGGCGGGGTCAGTTTCCACCACCACGAGATGGTGGGCGCGAAGCTCGTCGCCAAGCGCCTGAAGGAGCTCCGCTTCGACAAGGCGACCGTGCAGGCCGTCGCGCGGCTGACCGAGCTGCACCTGCGCTTCCACGGCTATGGCGAGGGCGGCTGGACCGACTCGGCCGTGCGCCGGTACGTGACCGACGCCGGTCCGCTGCTGGAGCGGCTGCACCGGCTCACCCGGTCCGACTGCACCACGCGGAACCTGCGCAAGGCGGCCAGGTTGTCCGCCGCGTACGACGACCTCGAGGAGCGGATCGCGCGCCTGCAGGAGCAGGAGGAGCTGGACTCCGTGCGGCCCGACCTCGACGGCACGCAGATCATGGCGGTCCTCGGGCTGGCGCCGGGTCGTGAGGTGGGCGAGGCCTACCGGTACCTGCTCGAGCTGCGGATGGAGCGCGGCCCGCTCGGCCCCGAGGTGGCGCGGGACGAGCTGCTCAGCTGGTGGGCAGCGCGCGCCTGACCACGAGCAGGCACACGTCGTCCTCCTGGTGGGTGTCGACGAACGCCTCGACCAGCCGGTCCTTCACCTCGGTCGCGTCGGCGTCGTCGGGCAGGGCCGACAGCGCCGCGGTGAGTGCGGCCATCCCCTCGCGCAGCCCGCGGTCCCGCCGCTCGACCAGCCCGTCGGTGTACAGGACGAGGGTCGCGCCCGGCGGGACGTCGATCTTGCCCTCGGCGCCGCCGGGACCGGCCAACCCGATGGGCGTCGACAGCCCCTCGTCGAGTGCGACCACCTCCCCGCCGGCGAGCCGCAGCAGCGGCGGCGGGTGGCCGGCGCGCGCGTAGGTGACCTGCGCGCCGTCCACGGTCGACTGCCAGCGCAGGTACGCGCAGGTGGCGATGTCGGCGATGTCGAGACCGCGCACGAGCTGGTCCGCGCGGGCGAGCACCTCGCTCGGCGACGAGCCGTCCCACGCGTAGGACCGCAGCAGCGACCGCAGCTGGCCCATCGCGGCGGCCGCCCGCAGGTCGTGGCCGACGACGTCGCCGACCGCCAGCCCGATCGCACCATCGGGTAGGGAGAGCACGTCGAACCAGTCGCCACCCACCTCGGTGCGCCGGGTGGACGGCACGTAGGCGGTGGCGACGTCGAGGCCCGCGATGTGGGGGATCTCGGGCAGCAGGCTGTGCTGGAGGGTCAGCGCGGCGGTGCGCTCGGCAAGGAACAGCCGGACGTTGTCCAGCGCCAGCCCCGCGCGACGCCCCAGGTGGGCCGCGGTGACGACCGCGTCGGGACGGAACCCGTCGACGGCGACGAGGCAGAGCACCCCGATCACGCGGTCACGAGCGCGCAAGGGCACGATCATGGCGCTGCCCAGGCCCAGTCGGCGGAGGAGGTCCAGCTGGACCGGCGTCGTCCGCCCGGGAAGGTTCGGGAGGTCGACCTGGTACGGCGTCGCGACGAACCCCGGGCTGCTGTTCAGCGCCTCGTTGACCTTGGGCGATCTCATGAGCCAGCCGTAGTCCTCATTGGCCAGGGCGTGCGCGATCTCGCGGTCGTCCGGGTCGCCGACCACGAGGTGGACCCGGGTGAAGCGGCCGCGGTCGTCGGTCACGGCGACGAACCCCCACGTCGCCAGCGCCGGCACGGCGATGTCACCGAGCGCGTCGACGGCGCCGTCGTACTCCAGGTGCTGCGCCATCTCGTCGCTGATCCGCGCCAGCAGGTCCAGCCGCGCCGTCGTCTCGTGGACGAGGTCGAGCTCCAGGTCCCGGACGGTGTCCACCCCGTCGGACACGTCCACCTGGATCCCGACGTGGTGGGTCACCTGCCCGGCCTCGTCGACCACCGGGCTGATCACGACCTGGTTCCAGAACGCCGAGCCGTCGCGCCGGTAGTTGCGGATGACCGTCGCGACGGCGCGGCCTTCGTCCATCGCGGTGCGGATGCGTCCCACCGCGGTCGGGTCGGTGTCCGCACCCTGCAGGAACCGGCAGTTGCGGCCGAGCACCTCGTCGGTGGGGTACCCGGTGAGCCGGGAGAACGCGCCGTTGACCCACACCAGGGGATCGTCGGGCCGGAGCGCGTCGGAGATGGACAGGGCGAGGTCGCTCGAGAGCACCGCGTTCAGCGGGAGGCCGTCCCGGCTGCCGACAAGCTTGTCGTCGCTGCTCACGAGGCCAATCGTGCCTCGGCGACCTTCGCCG
The DNA here is from genome assembly GCF_054049315.1 of Cellulomonas sp. P5_E12. NCBI lineage: Bacteria > Bacillati > Actinomycetota > Actinomycetes > Micrococcales > Cellulomonadaceae > Cellulomonas > Cellulomonas sp. P5_E12. The sequence goes on from NZ_JBFUMP010000009.1 coordinate 133,641, forward strand.
CCGGTACCCCCCGGGAGGTGTACCCGTAGAGCGCCGCGAACCCGCCGTACGCGAGCGCGAGGACGAAGAACAGCCCGCGGGAGTAGCCGGTGTCCGGCAGGGTGAGGGCACCGAGCGCGGCTGCGCCGACGAAGGCCGCGTTGTAGAGGACGTCGTACAGCGCGAACGCCCGGCCCCGGAACTCGTCGTCGGTGTCCCGCTGCACGATCGTGTCGACCGAGATCTTCGCGCCCTGCGCTGCCAGCCCCAGGGCGCCTGCGGCGACGAGCACGGCCGTCTTGCCCGCCGACGCGACGAGGAGCAGCTGGCTCACCGCGGCGAGCAGCAGGCAGAGCACGATCCACACGTGCGGGCCGGTGCGCCGGGAGAACACGGGCGTGAGCACCACGGCCAGGACGAACCCGGCCGCCGACGCCCCGAGCACGAGCCCGAACGTGCGCAGACCCTCGCCCGCGTCGGCCGGGTCGGAGAGGAGGTTGCGGGCGATGAGGATGCTGGCGATGAACGTGACGCCGTAGAGGAACCGGTGCGCGGCCATGATCCCGAGGGCCCGCGCCGGTGTCCGCCGCGCGATCAGGTGCTTGGCGCCCGCGACCAGGCCATGGGCGAGCGTGCCGAGCGCGGCGCGCATCTGGCGGGCGTCGGCGCGCTCGTCGGGACCCAGCCGGTCCTTGCCCAGCCGCGTGGCCAGGCCGGCAGCAGCCGCCATGACGGCCGCCGCGACGAAGAGCGCCGCCGCGTCCTTGCCCCGGCCCGCCGGCAGCACGAGGCCCAGGACGAACCCGATCGCGCCACCGAGACCCGCGGCCGCCGCCCCGAGCGTCGGGGTCAGCGAGTTCGCCGTGAGCAGCAGCGGCCCGTCGACCGTCCGCGGGAGGGACGCGCTCAGGGCCGACAGCAGGAACCGGTTGATCGACAGGTTCACCAGCGCCAGCACGTACACGGCGGGGCCGACGCCGTCGGTCACCATGATCACGGCGATGAGCAGCGTGATCGCGACGCGCACCAGGTTGCCGACGAACAGCACCTGCCGGCGCCGCCACCGGTCCAGCAGCACGCCGGCCCACGGTCCGACGATGGTGAACGGCAGCAGCAGCACCGCGAACGCCGTCGCGACGCCGACCGCGGTGCTGGCGTTCTCCGGGGAGAAGAAGAACAGCGTGGCGAGCCCGACCTGGAACATGCCGTCGGCCGTCTGGCTCGTGAGCCGGACGGCGAACAGCTTGCGGAAGTCCTTCAGGGGCCACAGGGCCTTGAGGTCGGCGATCACCTGCACCGTGTCATCCTCGCACCCGCTTGTCGGCGCCCCCGCCGCCCCGCTCGGCACATCGCGCCGACCTTGTCCCGCGAGGTAGGACGAAGTCGACTCGATCTGCCTCACGGCCGGACAGGGCAGGCGGCGCCGCAGGGTCGGGGGTGGCCCGGCCAGCCTCGCGACCGGAGCGCCGCGACCACCTGCGCCGCCGTCACGCACGGCACGGCGACGACGTGCCGCCATCGGTAGCGCAGCGTGAGGTCGCCGCGCGCGACCAGGACGGCGTTGTCCCGCCAGGTGTCGTCGTCCGTCCGCCCGAACGGGTGGGCCAGCTGCCCGTCCAGCTCAACCCGCACGCCCAGCCCGACGTAGACCCGGTCGGCCCGGATCCATCGACCCTCCACCTGCTCGTGCACCTGGGCCCGTGCCGCCGGCAGGCCGTGCCGCCGCTCGACGTCCCGCACGTACCGGTGCTCCAGCGGCGACTCGATGCCGCGACCCGCGTCGCCGAGCAGGTCGAGCAGCAGGGCGCGGTGCCGCACACGGGGCCGGTCGGCGGCGTGCATGAGCACGCGACCCGGCATGACGCCCTGGCGGACCGCGTCGCAGACGAACCCGACGAGGTCGTCCTCGGACTCGAGCTCGTCGGCGACGTCGAGCACCGTCGCGTCCACGCCGACCGTCCGGAGGGCACCGCCGGCGAACGGCATCCGGTTCCGGCGGTGGACGACGAGGCCCGGCTGCGCCGTGACCTTGTGTCCGGCGGGCACGCTCACGACGAGGTCAGCGCCCGTCCGACGGACGAGCCCGTGCACGAATGCGGCCGACCCGTGGGAGAGAGCCGCGCGCGGGCCCGCGTACAACAGCGCTCCGCGGGCCTGCTGCCGCCACGTCACCGCCCCGGAGTGCAGGACGACCACACCCCGGAACGGGCGCTGCCACTCGCCGTCCGCCACTCGACGAGCCACGAGGGACCTTCGCACGCCCCAGGCCTCCATCTGCGCAGTCGTCGCGACGGCGTCCTGCCGTGCGACGACCGCGGCAGCGCGCGGATCGGTCCGGGCGGGCAGCCGCGGACGGGGCGGCGGCGTGGGTCGGTCGGTCATCCGCGCAGCGTGCCGCAGCGCCGCGTTCTCCCGTTCCCTCCCTCCACAGCCGCCCACGACACCGAGTCGACTTCGTCCTGCCAGCTAGGACCAAGTCGACTGGATGTCCGACGGGGGCTCCGTGCGGGGACGACGAAGGCGCGCACCCCGAGGGATGCGCGCCTTCGTCGTCAGCCGGCAGGAAGCGCGCGGTGCTTGTCGCTCGCGCTGAACTTCCGTTCCGCTACGGGCGGGTGCGCTGGAGCGCCCCCACCCTTCGCTGCACTACAGCTCAGCGCTCGTTCTCGCCGCGGATGAACGACTCCAGCTGGGCGCGGCCCAGGGTGTCCTCCATCTGGACCGGCGGGGACTTCATGAAGTACGTCGACGCCGACAGGATCGGGCCGCCGATGCCGCGGTCCTTGGCGATCTTCGCGGCGCGCAGGGCGTCGATGATGATGCCGGCCGAGTTGGGCGAGTCCCAGACCTCGAGCTTGTACTCGAGGTTCAGGGGCACCTCGCCGAAGGCGCGACCCTCGAGGCGGACGTAGGCCCACTTGCGGTCGTCGAGCCACGCCACGTAGTCCGACGGGCCGATGTGGACGTTGCGGTCCTCCTTCTTGCCGCCCAGGGGGCCGGTCAGGTTGGAGGTCACGGCCTGCGTCTTGGAGAGCTTCTTGGACTCCAGGCGCTCGCGCTCGAGCATGTTCTTGAAGTCCATGTTGCCGCCGACGTTCAGCTGGTACGTGCGGTCCAGCACGACGCCGCGGTCCTCGAAGAGCTTCGCGAGAACGCGGTGCGTGATGGTGGCGCCGACCTGCGACTTGATGTCGTCGCCGACGATCGGGACGCCGGCAGCCTCGAACTTCGCGGCCCAGACCGGGTCGGACGCGATGAAGACGGGGAGGGCGTTGACGAACGCGACGCCGGCGTCGATCGCGCACTGCGCGTAGTACTTGGCGGCGATCTCCGACCCGACGGGCAGGTAGCAGATGAGGACGTCGGCCTGGGCCTCGCGCAGGGCGGCGACGATGTCGACCGGCTCGGCGTCGGACTCGGTGATCGTCTCGCGGTAGTACTTGCCGAGACCGTCGTTGGTCACGCCACGCTGCACGGTCACGCCGAGCGGCGGGACGTCGGCGATCTTGATCGTGTTGTTCTCCGAGGCGACGATGGCCTCGGACAGGTCGAAGCCGACCTTCTTCGCGTCCACGTCGAACGCGGCGACGAACTCGATGTCGCGCACGTGGTAGTCACCGAACTGCACGTGCATGAGACCCGGCACGGTGCTGTTGGCGTCTGCGTCGGCGTAGTAGTGCACGCCCTGGACAAGCGACGCGGCGCAGTTGCCGACGCCGACGATGGCGACGCGGATGGAGGTCATCCTCGCTCCTTCTCGGTGGTTCGCGCGGGGACGACGTCGTCGTCCCCAGCGGGTGTGTCAGCAACGGCCGGACGACCGGTGCCTGCAGGACGGGTGCGACGAATGCCGCGCTCGTTGTCGATCAGCCCGTCGAGCCAGCGGACCTCACGCTCGACCTGTTCGAGGCCGTGCCGCTGGAGCTCGAGGGTGTACTCGTCCATGCGCTCGCGGGTGCGGGCGAAGGACTGGCGGACCGTCTCGAGACGCTCGGTCAGGCGCGTGCGCCGACCCTCGAGGATCCGGAGGCGGGTCTCGGCGTCGGTCTGCCCGAAGAAGGCGAACCGGACGTCGAAGTTCTCGTCCTCCCAGGTGGCCGGCCCGGACGACGCGAGCACCTGCTGCAGGTGCTCCTTGCCGTCGGCGGTCAGCTGGTAGACGATGCGGGCGCGCTTGGACGCCACCGTGTGGGGCGCGACGACCGACTCGGTGCCCTGGATCCACCCGCGGTCGACCAGCGACTTCAGGCAGGGGTACAGCGAGCCGTACGAGAGGGCCCGGAACGAGCCGAGCACCAGGTTGAGCCGCTTGCGCAGCTCGTAGCCGTGCATCGGGGACTCGTGCAGCAGCCCGAGGATGGCCGGCTCGAGCACGTCGGAACGACCGCGCACGGGGGCACCTCCTCAGGTTGTTGGTGGAGTCGATGTATCAACTCGATACATCCGGAGAGTATGTCGAGAACGACTAACCGAGCAAGTCCGACCCTCCGGCGGTGACCGGCGTCACCTCTGCGGGCATCCATGCGGCGGGTGTCCGAGGGCGCGGTGCCGATCGTGTGAAGGCTCGCCCCGACAGGCCTATCGGCCCCCTGCGAGGCACAGAACGGTCCCCCATACTGGGCGTCGCGGCTGGAGCCTGCCCGAAACCGGGCGGCCCGCCCCCACACTCATCGAACGGAAGGCAGCGCGTTGGCAGGCACGAATCGGAGGGCTCCCGCCCGGGGCAAGCGCAGTGCGCCCCGCGGGTCGACGAAGCCCTCGTCGCGCAGCAGCGCCCCCAAGCGACGCTTCTTCGACTACCCCCGCACCGGGTTCCACGGTCTGCACCGCTGGTTGCCGTCGTGGCGCGTGGTGCTCGGCACCATCCTCGGCGTCGGCTTCCTCGGCGTCGGTGCCGTCGTCGGCGCCTATGCGTACACGTCGATCCCGACCCCTGCCGACGACACCAGCGCGCAGACGTCGACCATCTACTTCGCGAACACCGCCGACGGCCAGCCGGGTCCGGTCATGGGGACCTTCGCCATGCAGAAGCGCCAGATCGTCGACACCACGGCCATCCCCGCGTACGTCGGGCAGTCGGTGGCCGCGGCCGAGGACAAGACGTTCTACACGAACAACAGCGGCGTCTCGGTCACGGGCATGTCGCGCGCGCTCATCAACAACCTGCGCGGCGGCAAGACCCAGGGTGGCTCCACGCTGACCCAGCAGTACGTCGAGCGGTACTACGTCGACAAGACGACGACGGACTACGTCGGCAAGTTCAAGGAGACGCTGCTGGCGATCAAGATCGCCAAGAGCCAGTCCAAGGCCGAGATCATGGACGGCTACCTCAACACCATCTACTGGGGCCGCGACTCGTACGGCATCCAGGCCGCTGCCCAGGCCTACTTCGGCGTCAACGCGGCCGACCTCACGATCGAGCAGTCGGCCATGCTGGCCGGCATCATCCCGTCGCCCAACAACTGGGACCCGAAGGTGAGCCCGGCCAAGGCCGAGGCGCGCTGGAACATCGTGCTCGACTCCATGGAGGAGCAGGGCTGGGTGGATCCCGCCGCGCGAGCCGCGATGGTGTTCCCGCCGACGATCGACTACGTCCAGAGCGAGACCATGCGCGGGACCAACGGGTACCTGCTGCAGATGGTCATCGACGAGCTGGAGAAGCCGCCGTACGAGATCACGCGCGACGAGCTCAACCGCAAGGGCTACAGCGTCGTCACCACGATCAGCCCCGAGATGCAGCAGATGACCGTCGACCAGGTCAACGGGTTCATGGCCGGGACGCTCGAGGGCCAGAGCGGCAAGCCTGACGACTCGGTCGCCGCACGCGTCCGGCCGTCCATCACGTCAGTCGACCCGAAGAGCGGCGCCATCCTCGCCCTGTACGGCGGCCCGGACTACCTTGCCGACGCCAAGAACCGCGCGACGTACGACCTGATCCAGGCGGGTTCGACGTTCAAGCCCTTCGCCCTGATCACCGCGCTCGAGCAGGGCATCCCGCTCACGACGAAGTTCAACGGGAACTCGCCGCAGGACATCCCGGGCTGGGACCCGTCCTCCGGCAAGAACACCGTGCGCAACTTCGAGCCGGGCAACCCCGGCTCCATGGACCTCGTCAAGGCGACCGCGCAGTCCGTGAACACCGTGTACGCCCAGCTCAACATGCAGGTGGGTGCTGCCAACACGGCGGCGACCGCCGAGAAGGCCGGGGTCGGAGAGGGGTTGACGACGTTCAACTCGAACGTCCTCGGCGTCGACGACGTCCACCCCCTCAACATGGCGAGCGCGTACGCGACGATCGCCTCGGGCGGTACCCGCTACGACCCGTTCATCGTCGCCACGGTCAAGAACCCCGACGGGACGGTCGCGTTCCAGCACAAGGTCGTCGGCACGCCGGCGTTCGCCGCCGACGTCATCGCCGACACGACGTTCGCGATGCAGCAGGTCGTGCAGTCCGGCTCCGGCGAGGACTGGGTCAAGCCGCTCGACCGGCCGATCGCCGGCAAGACGGGGACGTCGACCGAGAACAAGTCGGCGTGGTTCATCGGCTTCACCCCGAACATCGTGACCGAGGTGTCGCTGAGCCAGCAGTCCGAGGACGGCAAGGGCAAGGACTCGATCCTGACCTTCGGCAAGACCAAGGGCGGCAGGACGCTCAAGGAGGTCACGGGTGGCTCGTGGCCGGCGTTCCTCTGGGCGTCGTACATGAAGAACGTCTTCGCGATGCCCGCCTACGCCGACGTCGTCCCGTTCCCGGACCGCGCGAACGTGGGCGGCAAGGTCAAGCCGACAGCCGAGCCGTCGGCGACGCCCACCCCGGAGGAGACGACCGCGCCCACCGAGCAGGCGCCCGCTGCCGTCGCCGTCCCCGGCGGGCTGGAGGGCAAGCTCGAGGCCGACGCGTCCGCCGCCCTCTTCAACGTCGGTCTCAACCCGTCCATCACGTCGGAGCCGTCCGACAAGGTGACGAGCGGTCGGGTGATCCGCATCGATCCCGGAGCGGGCAGCCAGCTGGCCCCCGGTAGCAGCGTCACCCTGGTCATCTCGACCGGCCCGAAGGCGCCCGCGACGCCGGCACCCCCGGCGCCCACAGCGCCGCCCGCGACGCCGACCCCGGCGCCGACCCCCTGATCCACGGCGAGGAGCGGTCCGCCGCTCCTCGCCGGAGCTTCCGGGTACCCGTCCGTCCACAGCCGATTTCGGCGGTGGGCCCCGGCCGGGTAGCCTTGGAGATTGCTGTGCCCGGAGCGGCCCGTCGTCATGGACGGATCTCGCCGGCCAGCGACGCACACACCCTCCTGCCACGGATCGACCGTGGCCGCGAAGACCAGAGGAGGTGGGTATGAGCCTGCGTCAGTACGAACTCATGATCATCCTTGACCCCGAGATCGAGGAGCGCACCGTTGCTCCGTCGCTCGACAAGTACCTGACGGTCGTCAAGACCGACGGTGGCACTGTCGACAAGGTCGACATCTGGGGCCGTCGTCGCCTGGCGTACGACATCCAGAAGAAGTCCGAGGGCATCTACGCCGTCATCGACTTCCACGCGACGCCCGCGACCGCCAAGGAGCTCGACCGCCAGCTCGGCCTCAACGAGGTCGTCCTGCGGACCAAGGTCCTGCGCGCCGACGCCTGATCTCTCTTGTGGGTGGCTGCACGTAGCGTGCGGCTCCACATCAACCGACTGATCGAACGAACGAGGAGCTGGGCATGAGCGGTGAGACCGTCATCACGGTGATCGGGAACCTGACCGGGGATCCCGAGCTGCGCTTCACCCCTTCGGGGGCTGCCGTCGCGAACTTCACCGTCGCGTCCACCCCCCGTACGTTCGACCGCCAGAGCAACGAGTGGAAGGACGGCGACACGCTGTTCCTCCGCTGCTCGATCTGGCGGGAGGCGGCCGAGTCGGTCGCCGAGTCGCTCACCAAGGGCACCCGCGTCATCGTGACCGGTCGGCTCGTGCAGCGCTCCTACGAGACCCGCGAGGGCGAGAAGCGCACCGTGTACGAGCTCCAGGTCGACGAGGTCGGCCCGTCCCTGCGCTACGCCACGGCCAAGGTCACCCGGACCCAGCGTTCGGGTGGCGGCGGCGGTGGCTTCGGCGGCGGAGGCGGCGGCGGCTTCAGCAACGGTGGCGGTGGCGGCGGATTCGGTGGCTCCGGCGGCGGTAGCAGCAGCCAGCAGGACGACCCGTGGGCGACGCCCGCAGGTGGTTCCGGCGGCGGCTACTCCGACGAGCCCCCGTTCTGATCGGCGCCTGACACTCAGACATTCCCCATCCCTGGGCACGGCAACGCCCAGGGCTCCAGCAGACAAGGAGCACCACGATGGCCAAGGCCGTGGTCCGAAAGCCCAAGAAGAAGCAGAACCCGCTCAAGGCGGCGAAGATCGACGTCGTCGACTACAAGGACACTGCGCTGCTGCGCAAGTTCATCTCCGACCGCGGGAAGATCCGCGCTCGCCGGGTGACCGGTGTGTCCGTCCAGGAGCAGCGCGCGATCGCGCGTGCCGTCAAGAACGCCCGCGAGATGGCTCTCCTGCCGTACTCGTCGTCGGCGCGCTGAGAAAGGGGACCATCATGGCGAAGATCATCCTGACCCACGAGGTCACCGGTCTCGGTGAGCCCGGCGACGTGGTCGAGGTCAAGGACGGGTACGCCCGGAACTTCCTCGTCCCGCGCAACCTGGCGACGGCCTGGACCAAGGGCGCCGAGAAGGACGTCACCGCGATCCGCAAGGCCCGCAAGGCCCGCGAGATCGCGACGCTCGACGACGCCAAGGCGATCCGCGACTCGCTGCAGAGCAAGCCGGTCGTCGTGTCGGCCAAGGCCGGCGAGTCGGGCCGTCTGTTCGGTGCCGTCACGACTGCCGAGATCGCTGACGCGGTCAAGAAGTCGGGCGCGCCGCAGATCGACAAGCGGAAGGTCGAGATCGGCCAGCCGATCAAGGCCCTCGGCGAGTACCAGGTGTCGGTCCGTCTGCACGCAGACGTGTCCGCGACGGTGACCGTCAAGGTCGTCGCAGCCTGAGCTGAGCTGCACGGAAACGCCCCGTTCCCCTCGTGGGAGCGGGGCGTTTCTATGCCCCCGTGACCATCCAGGCCGTGCCGCGTGCGCGCCAACCGGTGGTCACGGCGCGGGCCAGCATGAAGACCCCGGCGAACGCCGCCCACAGCCACGCCAGGCCCGCCGCGCCGGGCGGTGCGGCCGCGCGGACGGCCAGCGCGAACGGGATGTAGACCACCAGCGTGGCCATGCCGGCCCACGCGAGGAAGCGGCCGTCGCCGGCACCGATGAGCACGCCGTCGAGCACGAACACCCACCCGGCCATCGGCATGGTCACCGCGGCCACGACGAGGGCGGCGACGGCGGCCTGGCGGACGTCGTCGTCGGACGTGAAGAGCGGCACGTAGGCCCAGGAGAGCCCGCCGATGACGAGGCCGAGGGCGGCGCCGGCCCCGACACCCCACTGCAGGGTGCGGCGCAGGATCGCGCGGACGCGGGCGACGTCGGCGGCACCGAGCGCGTGGCCGACGAGCGCCTGCGCCGCGATGGCCAGGGCGTCGAGCGCGAACGCGGCGAGCCCCCAGACGGCGTTCACCACCTGGTGCCCGGCAAGCTCCACCGCGCCCAGGCCCGTCGCCACCCAGACGGTGAGCAGGATGGCGAGCCGCAGGGACAGCGTGCGGACGAAGAGCGGCGCCCCGGCGCGGGCATTCGCCAGGATGCCGCCKGCGGCCGGTCGCAGCTGCGAGCCGGCACCCCGCGCGCCGCGGACGACGACCGCCGTGAGCGCGACGGCCATCCCGATCTGCGTCAGCGCCGTGCCCAGGCCGGAGCCCGCGATGCCCATGCCGACGCCGTACACGAGCACGATGTTGAGCACCGCGTTGACCACGGCGCCGAGGGAGGCGACGACGAGCGGCGTGCGCGTGTCGAGCAGCCCGCGCAGCGCCCCGGTCGAGGCGAGGACGAGGAGCATCCCCGGCAGGCCGGGCGCGGACCAGCGCAGGTAGGTGACGGCCTGGTTCGCGACCTCGCCGGAGGCCCCCAGGGCCTCCACCAGCCACGGCGCGCTGAGCCACGTGACCGCCGCGAGCACCACGCCGAGGCCCAGCGCGAGCCACATCCCGTCCACCCCGACCTGCAGCGCTCCGCTGCGGTCACCCGTGCCGAGCCGTCGCGCGACGGCCGCCGTCGTGGCGTACGCGAGGAAGACGCAGAGCCCGACCACCGTCACCAGCACGGTCGAGGCGAGCGCCAGGCCGGCCAGCGGGGCGGTCCCCAGGTGCCCGACGACGGCCGAGTCGACGAGCACGAACAGGGGTTCAGCGACGAGGGCGCCGAGCGCCGGGAGGGCGAGCGCCAGGATCTGGCGGTCGATGCCGGGCGGGCGGTGTCCGACAGATGAAATCTCAGCCAACCTTTCTCGCATCCACAGCAGGTGCACAGCGTTTGCGCGGGTGGGACGCAGATCCGCGCCCGAAATCCGTTCGCCGTCCACACGCCTGTCCACGGCCTGTGGATAAATTCGGACCCGATCCACAGCTCCGCTCACAGTAGGCGAGCCGTGCTCCACAGATCTCCACAGCTCGCCCCACAGATCTGCGGGCAGTTCCCCACAAGCCGATTCCGACGTTTGGAACACCGGCTCCGGGCACCTAACGTCGCGTGTGCGGGCACCCGATGTGGGGTGTCCGAGGCGGTTGTCAGACCCCTCATGCAACATGTGTACGAACGACGACTGATGGGGACTTGATGACGATCGAGGAGCTCGAGTACGGCGCTCCGTCGAGCAACCGCAACGGCGGTGGCGGCGGGTACGACCGGACCCCTCCCCAGGACCTCGACGCCGAGCGCAGCGTGCTCGGCGGCATGATGATCTCGAAGGACGCGATCGCCGACGTCGTCGAGCAGATCCGCGGCACCGACTTCTACCGCCCGGCGCACGAGGTCGTGTACGACGCGATCATCGACCTGTACGGCCGCGGCGAGCCCGCCGACGCCATCACGGTCGCGGACGAGCTGACCAAGCGCGGCGAGATCCAGCGCGTCGGTGGCGCCCCCTACCTGCACACGCTCATCTCATCGGTCCCGACCGCCGCCAACGCCGGCTACTACGCGCGGATCGTGCGCGAGCGCTCGGTGCTCCGCAAGCTGGTCGAGGCCGGCACCCGCATCGTGCAGCTGGGCTACGGCACGGACGGCGGCGACGTCGACGAGATCGTCAACAACGCGCAGGCCGAGGTCTACGCCGTCACCGAGCGGCGGTCGTCGGAGGACTACCTGATCCTCGGCGACATCATCGGCGGTGCCGTCGACGAGATCGAGGCCGCCGGCCACCGCGGTGAGGGGATGATCGGCGTCCCCACGGGGTTCTCGGACCTGGACCGCCTGACCAACGGGCTGCACCCGGGCCAGATGATCGTGCTCGCCGCGCGTCCCGCCATCGGCAAGTCGACCATGGGCATCGACATCGTGCGGTCGGCGTCGATCAAGCACGGCCTGACGTCCGTCGTCTTCTCGCTCGAGATGAGCCGCAACGAGATCACCATGCGTCTGCTGTCGGCCGAGGCGCGCGTGCACCTGCAGAAGCTGCGCAACGGTCAGATGGGCGAGGACGACTGGGCCAAGATCGCCGCGACCATGGGCAAGATCTCCGAGGCGCCCCTGTTCATCGACGACTCGCCCAACATGTCGCTCATGGAGATCCGTGCCAAGTGCCGGCGGCTCAAGCAGAAGCACGACCTCAAGCTCGTGGTCATCGACTACCTGCAGCTGATGTCGTCCGGCAAGCGCGTCGAGTCCCGCCAGCAGGAGGTCTCGGAGTTCTCCCGAGCGCTCAAGCTGCTGGCCAAGGAGCTCGAGGTCCCGGTCATCGCCATCTCGCAGCTGAACCGTGGTGCCGAGCAGCGCACCGACAAGCGTCCTCAGATGAGCGACCTGCGTGAGTCCGGCTCGATCGAGCAAGACGCCGACATCGTGATCCTGCTGCACCGCGAGGATGCATACGAGAAGGAGTCGCCCCGAGCCGGTGAGGCCGACGTCATCGTCGCCAAGCACCGAAACGGACCGACCGACACGCTGGTCGTGGCGTTCCAGGGGCATTACTCGCGCTTCGTGGACATGCAGGCCTGACGCTGCTCGCCTGTCGAGCTGCAAGATTGTTTGAAAATCGGGCTCGGATACTTCAAGTACGGACAGTCAAGCTCTGAACGTGGCTACGGACGACGCGTGCTCGGTGCGGTCTCGGTATTGGTCGCTGCCCAGCTGGCCAGCATTCGGATGGCGTCTTCGTCGGGCGAGCCTGCCGGGCTGGTGAAGGTGATGAGAGTCAGGCCGGGGTCGGCGGGCAGGTCGAGGACCTCGAAATCGAGGTGGAGCTCGCCGACGACGGGGTGGCGGACGTGCTTGCGTCCGGTGCGGTGTAGGCGGACATCGTGCACGGCCCAGCGGGTGCGGAACGGTGGGCTCTGGGTGCTGAGCTCGCCGACCAGGTCAGTCAATGCCCGGTCGTAGGGGTCCCGCCCGGCTTCGGTGCGCAGCTGGGAGACAGCGTCGTCGGCGGCGCGTTCCCAGTCGATCCAGTAGGCGCGGGCGCGGTCGTCAAGGAAGGTGAACCGGGCGTGGTTGGCGGGGCTGCCGACCGGGTGGGGTGTGGCATACACCGGTGAGAACAGGGAGCGGCCGAGGGTGTTGGCGGCGACCAGGTCGAGGCGGCCGTTGTTCACGATGACCGGGACGGCGTCGCCGATGAGGTCGAGCAGGCGCTGCACCCCGGGGCGGATCTGACCGGGCGCCGGCCTGCGGCGCTGCCGGGTCGCCGGACCAGCGGCGCGGGCGAGGTCTGCCAGGTGGGTGCGTTCGGCTTCGTCGAGCTGCAGGGCGCGTCCCAGGGAGTCCAGGACGCTGTCGGAGACCCCGGCCAGGTTGCCGCGTTCGAGCTGGGCGTAGTACTCGACGCTGACCCCGGCCAGGTCGGCGACCTCGCCGCGCTTGAGACCGGGCACCCGCCGGTTGCTGGCGAACGCGGTCAGGCCGGCGTCCTCTGGGGTGAGCCGGGCTCGACGGATGCGCAGGAAGTCCTTGATCTCGTCGCGGTTGTCCACTTCGCCACCGTACGACCGGCCGGTCGGCCCTGGGGTGGGCTGTCGGTACACCTTCCAGCAGTGACTTCTTCGCCTCTCTCGTGGCGGGTTGCATGGCTCGTGCCACCCGGCCCGAACCTCACGACAGGGAGTCACCTTTATGAAGACTGCACACCTGGCGGACCTCGAGGTCTCCCGCATCGGGCTGGGCGCCATGACGATGGCCGGCACGTACACCAGCGAAGGCGCCCTGGACGACACCGAGTCGATCCGCACGATCCACCGCGCGCTGGACCTGGGCGTCACCCACATCGACACCGCCGAGATCTACGGACCGTTCCACAGCGAAGAGGTCGTCGGGACGGCTGTCCGGGGCCGACGCAACGAGGTCGTCATCGCGACCAAGTTCGGGCTCGTCCAGCACACGGGCGGCGAGCCGGTCCCCGGCGTGACCGACAGCAGTCCTGCCAACGTGCGGGCCGCCGTCGAGGGCTCCCTGCGCCGGCTGGGCACCGACCACATCGACCTGTACTACCAGCACCGCGTCGACCCGGCCACGCCCATCGAAGACACCGTCGGGGCGCTGGCCGAGCTCGTCACCGAGGGCAAGATCCGATACATCGGCCTGTCCGAGGCGGGTGCGGACACCATCCGCCGCGCGCACGCCGTGCACCCGCTCACCGCTCTGCAGACCGAGTACTCGCTGTGGACACGGGACGTCGAGGCAGAGATCCTGCCGCTGTTGCGTGAGCTCGGCATCGGGTTCGTGCCCTACTCCCCGCTTGGCCACGGCCTGCTCACCGGGCAGATCCGCACCGTGGCCGACTTCGCCGACGACGACTGGCGCAAGACCAACCCCCGCTTCACCGGCGAGAACTTCGCGCGCAACCTCGCGATCGTCGACGAGGTCCGGGCCATCGGCGCCGAGAACGGCGCCACGCCCGCACAGACCGCGCTGGCCTGGCTGCTGAGCCGCGGCGAGGACATCGCCCCGATCCCCGGCACCCGCCGCGTGTCCCGCGTTGAAGAGAACACCGCCGCCGACGCCATCGAGCTGACCCCGGCACAGCTGCACCGCCTCGACAACCTCGAGCCCGCCGCCGGTGAGCGGCACGACGAGGCCAACATGGCCTCGATCGACCACTGACCTCGAACACCACAGGAGGGCACCGTGACGCACCGGACCGCCGAGCAGCTCGCCGTCATCGAGCAGAACGAGGACCTGTTCGTCTCCCCGTTCCGCCCCGACGGCCACACCTACGGCACCCCACCCAGACCTGGGCTCTCGTCGTGGACGGCGACGTCTACGTCCGCGCCGCGAACGGTCCGCAATCACGCTGGTATCGGGCCGCGATGGCCCAGCAGGCGGGTCGGGTGCGCGTCGACGGCCAGGACTTCGACGTCACATTCGAGTCGGCGACCGAGGCCGACGAAGCCGTGATCGATTCCGCCTACGAGGCCAAGTACCAGGGCAGCTCCGCCGTGCCGATCATGCAGGGATCCGGACTCAGGTCGGCCACCGTACGAATCTCGCGACGCTGATCGCTCGTACCGCCGAGGTTGCCGCCAAGACGCGGTACCGGCCGCGGCGTACCTTGCCCGCGAGACCGGAAGACCCGCCAGCCAGTCAAAGTGCGACGCTCAGCGTCGGTCAACCTGTCGTGCATCTCGACAGTTGTCGAGACGAGTTCTACTTTGCACAAAAGGGCTCGTATGTTGCATACCGCGGTGGTGCGGCTGTCGAGATGCAAGGTTGTTTGTCTGGACAGTCGTCTTAGTTTGACTACCCGACACGTCCGGGTCTTCGCGCGCCGCGGTCCGCGCGGACCAGGTTTCTTGAAGCTCAGCCGGTCGCTGCGGGTGGGGTCCACCTGCCGAACCACTGCTCGGCGTTGTAGGCCTCGAACCGCTCAACCTCGACAAACCCCAGCCGCGCTGCAGGGCGCATCGACGGCTCGTTCGCGGTCTGGGTGGTGAGTACGACGGCTTCGCCGGGCAGTGCGCCGGGGAACCAGAGGAGTGCGGCTTCGCAGGCCTCGGTGGCGTATCCGCGTCCCCATGCCTCCGGGASAAGCAGGTAACCAAGGTCCACKTGRCCGGCCGCCAGGCGAACCTCGTAGTCGACGTCGCGCCGTTCGAGCTGGACCGTCCCGACCATCGCTCCGTCGAGGTCGATCACGAAATGACCGGGACGCTCCTGTGGAGCCGCAGGTAGCGCGCGTTCGACCGCCTCACGCGATCGTGCTCCGCCCGTGAAGGTGCCGACGTCGGGTGATGTGTACAGGTCGACGAATGCCGGGCGATCGCGCGCTGCCGGGGGGCGGAGCAGAAGTCGATCGGTGGCGATCGACGAGGGGCAGAACGCATACCCGGGTCCTTGAGAGGGGCCGCGTCGTCGTAGCCGCTCGACCGACGGGTGACCCGTCGCCTCAGCCACCGCTTCGTTCGGAAGCGGCTTCGGAGTTGCTGTGCCCGAAACCCTCTCCGCTCGCCTCGAAGCGGCGAGCGACCGGCTCAGTCGCGCGTGCTCGGTGCAACCTCGCGCACCATCACGCAGTTGACCACGCCCTTGGGTCGGTCGTACGTGAAACCCTCGCGCTCGTACATCGTGCGAGTGCCGTTGTAGAGGAAGGACGAGTTCTTCTTCCGCACCCCGCCGGTGTCGTGCGGGTAGCCCTCGACCAGACCGCCGCCGGCCCGCCCGATCAACTCCACGGCTCCGCGCAGAGCGACCACCGCCAGGCCCTCACCGCGACGCCCGCGCTCGACCTGGATACAGGTCACCCGGAAGTCGGGCAGTCGCTCGGCGGTGGCGAGGTAATCCTTGCGGTGATGGATGCTGGGCAGCTCCTCGGGTGACCCGTACTGCGCCCACGCGACGGCCCGGTCGCCGTCGTAGACCAGCGCCGCGTGCGCGAGCCCTTCGACCACGAGACGTCGCTTGAACTGCCGGTTCCGCTCAGCGCTCTGGTCCTTCTCCGCGCAGTCGGGATGGAACTTCGTGCACCAGCAACTGGCGAACATGCCCCCGTTGCGCTCGAGCAGAGCGGCGAAGTCCTCGAACGTCTCGTCGGTGAGCGCCCTGATCTGAAAGTCAGGCATGCCGGCAACGTACTGCGTCGTTCAACCTGTCGTGCATCCCGACATCAACTACCCGAACTGTCCCGGTTCCGGATCGAGCCGGGTGTGCCCTGTTCGGTACAGACCGAGGTCGTCGAACGACGCGACGAGTCCCTCGACGTGAGGGCCCCGTGCGAACGCGTCCGCGACCGCCAGGACCCTGTCGTCCGACCCTTCGATCGCGACGCCGACCCCGGCGTACTCCAGCATCTCCAGGTCGTTGATGCCGTCTCCGAACGCGATGACGTCGCTTCGCTCAGCCGCGAGGTGTCGTTGGACCAGCTCGATCCCGAGTGCCTTGTGGACGTCGACCAGGTACAGCTCGCCGGCAAAGTCGTGGGCCTCGACGATCGAGCTGGGCACGAAACCCACCCTCGGCCCCAGCGAGCTCAGCAGCTCGGTCCACGGTGCCGTTGCCGCCAAGTAGGTGACCTTGGCGAACGAGACTTCCGAGAGATCCTCGAGCGTCCGGAGCGCGCGGAGGAAGTCGTCGGCGCCGTGCTGCTCCTGGGCGCCCCCTGGCCCGAGCAGCGCCCTCAACCGGTCGCCGACGCCGGGCGGTCCGTACAGCGCCTCCGGCGCTTCGAGGACGAACGCCGCGTCGTGCTCGACCAGGAGCGACACCACTCGTCGGGCCAGGTCACCAGGGAAGCGGCGATCCATGAGCAGGTTCCCCTCGACCTCGACATAGCACCCGGCCGAGGCGACCAGCCCGTCGAAGCCGACGTCGAGGATGCCGGTCGGCAGCAGCGCCTTGGAGCGGCCGGTGCACAGGAAGACGCGGTGGCCGGCCGCCCTCACCCGGCGCACGGCGTCTTCGTGACCCGGTGGCACCACCCCGTGCACCGCGTAGGTGCCGTCGATGTCGAGGAAGACGAGCTTGCTCCGCACGGGGCTCATGGCTGGCACGGGCCCATGGTCGCAAGAATTCCGTCGACGCCGGACTTTGACCGGCCGGGCTGGGACCAACCGACCGGTCAAAGTACGACGCTCAGCGTCGGTCAACCTGTCGTGCATCTCGACACCCGTTGATCAGCGGCCCCGGAGGAACTGCTCGAGGCTCATCGGCGGTGTGCCGGTGATCTGCTCGACGGCGTCTGTCGGGTCGGCCATGACGTTGCTGGCGATGGCGGTGTAGGTGCTGACCCAGGCGTCGACCTGCCATGGCGGGGCGCCGTAGGACGCGCGGGAGGCGTAGGCCTCCTCGATCGTTTCGTCGTGGAACGTGACGGTCCCGCCGCGGACGTCGTTGATCGTGCGGGCGACATCGCGCAGTGACAGCGCCTGCGGGCCGGTGAGGTCGTAGGTGTTCCCGGCGTGGGCCTCGGGGTCCAGGAGCACCGCGGCTGCGACGCGGGCGACGTCGGCGCGTGCGACGATCGCACACCTCCCGCTGCCGGCCGGCCCACGGATGACGCCGTCCGTGCCGACGAGCTGCTCCATGAAGTCGATGTAGAAGGTGTCGCGCAGGAATGTCCACGCCATGCCGGAGGCCAACAGGTGCTCCTCGGTCGCGTAGTGGTCGCGGGCCAGGGTGAACGTCGCGTCAGGCGCTGCCGCGGCGAACGAGGTGTAGACGACGTGCCGCACCCCGGCGCCGACCGCCGCGTCGATGAAGGCGGCGTGTTCGGCGGTGCGGGTGGGGCTCTCGTGCGCGGAGACCATGAACAGCACCTCGACACCTCGCAGCGCCGCCTGTGACAGATCCTGGTTGGCGTAGTCGATGCTCGCGACCTCGGTGACCGACCCGAGCTGCGGCAGTCGCGGACTGGCTGGGTCGCGCACGAGCAGCCGTTGCGCGCGCTCTGCGGTGTCCAGGTGCGCGGCGACGAGGCCGCCGATGTGGCCGGTGGCACCGGTGACGGCGATGGTGGGCTGGTTCACGGGTGGGCTCCTTCGGTCGCCAACTTGTCGATGCTTCGGGGGTCTGGGCGGGCGACGCCGTGTGCCGTGAGCCGGTCCACGATCCGGAGAAGGTGCCCGCCGGCTGGGCTGCTCGGGTTGGACCGTGTCTCGCGATCAGCCAGGGCGCGGGCGGTGAAGATCTCGAGCGGGATCACAAGACCACCACTCCCTTTCCCGCGATTGGGGGCGACTAGCAGGCGTGCGCCGCCGTCCGTCGGACCACGGCGAGCCGGCTCGGGGCTCTGCTCGGCGCCGCCTTGCTAGGAAAGCCCGGAGGGGCGTTGGCTTGCTTTCATGTCGCGCCATTCACGAGGCGTGACGCCGTAAGCCTCGCGGAAGACTCGGCTGAAGTGCGTCGCGTCCGGAAAGCCCCACTGGCGGGCGATGGAGCCGACGGTGCGTGTTCGGGCGTGCGGATGGGCGAGCTCGCGGCGGCATGCCTCGAGTCGTTGCGTACGGACCCACTCTCCGAAGCTCACTCCCGCGCGACCGAGGACGGTGTACAGGTGCCGGACGGAGATGTTGTGCGCGGCCGCGACCCTGCCAGGAGTCAGATCGTTGTCGGCAAGATGAGCGCGCACGTACTCCAGCAGCCGCATCTCCAGGGTCGATTGGAGGGACTCCTTGCCGAGGGCGGGGTCGCCGAGGCTGGAGACCAGGGCCGCGCGAATCAGGTCGATGGTGGGCTGGGCGAGACTGTCCGCGAGGGCCCGGGTCCGCAGGCCTGGGCTGATGGCGAGCTGGCCCAGGTACGTGGACGTGAGTGCTGCCACTGGGTCGTTGCTGCCGAGTGCGCGGGACGACACCTCGCGGATCGCCGAGTCGGGCAGGGCAAGCTCGGCGATCGGAATGCGGAAGAAGTGCGCATCGAGGCCGCCGTCGAACATCAGCGTGTAGGGGCTCGTCGTCGTGTAGACCGCGAACTGGCCGGTGCGCAGCTGGGTATGCCGGCCGTGCTGCGCCATCGCCGAGCGGCCGGTGCCCTGCAGCGTGAGGAACAGGTGCGGTTCGGATCCGTCATGCGCAAGCCGTGGGCTCCGCGTCACCGTGGTTGCCATCGACCGCACCGTGAGCACCTGCACCGGACCGGCGACGGAGAGGGCCAGCTCGACGTCGATGTTGCGGGGGTCATCCGGGAGGTCGATGTCGACGCGCACGACGTTGCTGCCGACCGCCTCTCGGACTGCCGCCGCGCGATCGACTCCTGGCGCCTCGGCAGCGCTCCAGAGGGTCGTCATGCCGGTGCTCCATGCCTGCCCGTGAGCATCGATGTCGCGGCCGGGTGGCCACGTCCGTACAGCATGGTCACGGCCCGCGGTGCGCACAAGCATGCCCGCGGCCGGCACACATGACCGGCAACGAACCGTGCACGCTCAGCACACATCCGGCCCGCCGGGTCATGCCGGGCGGGGCGCGTTCAGGGCGGCAGGTGCGCGGTCGGCCCCCGACGCATGCGCACACGGCACAGACTCACGCAGCCTGAACAAAACCATCGATGCCGGTTCGATCTAGCGTCTCTTGACACCCCCACCCGCACGACCGACCGGAAGGCGACGACGCCGTGAGCGACTTCCCGCGAAAGACCCTGACCGAGCGCGAGCTCGCCGAGCTCCAGAGCGCGAACGACTCGGGCCGCCAGCCGGTCCTGTTCGTCCACGGGCTCTGGCTGCTCTCCAGCAGCTGGGACCCTTGGCGTGCCCTGTTCGAGGACGCCGGCTACGCAACCGTCGCTCCCGGTTGGCCGGACGACCCCGACACGGTGGCCGAGGCCCGGGCCCACCCGGAGGCCTTCGCGCACAAGATGGTGCAGGCCGTGACCGACCACTACCTCGAGGCGGTCCGCGAGCTGACCACGAAGCCGGCCATCGTCGGGCATTCGTTCGGTGGCCTGATCGTGCAGAAGATCGCGGGAGAGGAGGTCGCCGCAGTGACGGTGACCATCGACCCCGCCCCCGGCCGGGGCGTCCTCCCGCTGCCCGCCTCAGCGCTCAAGGCCGGCTCACCGGTGCTCGGGAACCCCGCGAACGCCCGCCGCTCGGTGACGCTGACGTACGACGAGTTTCTGTACGGCTGGGCCAACAACCTCGACGAGGACGAGGCCAAGCAGCTGTACGAAGAGTTCCACGTGGCCGCGTCCGGTGTGCCGATCTTTCAAGCCGCCGCAGCCAACCTCAATCCCTTCAGCGAGACGAAGGTGGACTACAAGGCAGCGGCCAGGGGACCCCTGCTCGTGGTGTCGGGCGAGAAGGACCACACCGTTCCGCGCGCCATCTCGCACGCCGCCTACAAGAAGCACAGCAAGAACGTCGCGGTCACCGAGTTCGTCGAGATGGCAGGCCGCGGACACTCTCTGACGATCGACCACGGATGGCAGGAGGTAGCGCAGACCTCGCTCGAGTTCATCGAGCGCTTCGCGCCGCCCGCAACGGCGTAACCCGGCCGGCCGGCCGTGCCCATCGCAGACGGTGGGGTTCACCATTGGTCTGGTCCTGGCGGCCATCATGAACACTGACCGCCCGGCAGGCGCTGGAGCCACAAGGTTGTTTGTCTGGACAGTCGTCTTCGTTTGACTACCCGATACCTTCGGATCTCCGCGCACCGCGGCCCGTGCGGACCAGGTTCAGCCGGTCGCTGCGGCTGGGGTCCACCTGCCGAACCACTGCTCGGCGTTGTAGGCCTCGAACCGCTCAACCTCGACAAACCCCAGCCGCGCTGCAGGGCGCATCGACGGCTCGTTCGCGGTCTGGGTGGTGAGTACGACGGCTTCGCCGGGCAGTGCGCCGGGGAACCAGAGGAGTGCGGCTTCGCAGGCCTCGGTGGCGTATCCGCGTCCCCATGCCTCCGGGACAAGCAGGT
>NZ_JBFUMP010000010.1:0-130926 GCF_054049315.1 Cellulomonas sp. P5_E12
GCGCGGGGGTTGGCGCGGTCGCCCGCGGTCGCGACGGGCGACGACGCGGCCGGCGCCGCCGGTGGCGCGACCTGCTCCGCGAGGATGCCCTCGACCCGGACGTCGAATCCCAGGGTCTCCCGCACCGCCCGGGCGACGACGTCGGCGTGGGCGCCGTTGCGGAACGTGGTGGCCAGCGCCGGGTTGTCGAACGCGATCCGCAGCGTCGTCGCGTCGAGCTCGGCCACCTGCGCGTTGCGGGGGTCGATGAGCGCCCACGTCACGCGGCGCAGACCCTTGACGGTCTCCAGCACCTCGGGCCACCGACGCCGGAGCACCTCGGTGTCGGGGCCGCCGGTGGAGCGGGCGGGCGCCGGAGCTGCCACTGGTGCCGGGGCGTGCTCGGCTGGGGCCACAGGCGCCGGGGCGGGCTCGGGTACGGCGGAGGAAGGCTCTTGAGCCGGCTCGTCGACGGGCTCGGAGGCAGACGAAGGGGTCACGACAGCGGCACGGGCGGGGGCAGGCTCACCAAGCGGCGCAGCCGTCGATGCCGGTGCAGGAGCGGCTTCCGCGGTCGGCACGGCCACGGGAGCGGGAGCGGGTGCAGCAGCAGCGACCGGCGCAGGCGCAGCAGCGACGACGGGCGCTGGCGCAGCGGCACCAACCGAAGCGGGCGCAGCAGCGGGCGGCGCGTCGTGTGTCGGCACCCGCACGGAAGCGCCGCCGTCGGCCGGCAGGCCCCGCTCGAGCCGGTCGAGCCGCGCCCCGATGCCCGTGCGCGTGTCCTCGGCCGCCGGCAGCAGCAGCCGGGCCATGAGCAGCTCGAGGTGCAGGCGCGGTGACGTCGCACCGGTCATCTCGGTGAGCGCGGCGTTGCAGAGGTCGGCCGAGCGTGACAGCTCCGACGGGCCGAGGTGCCGCGCCTGCAGACGCATGCGGTCGAGCTGGTCGGACGGGACGTCCCGCAGGGCCGCGTCGGCGGCGTCGCCGGAGGCCGCGATGACGATGAGGTCGCGCAGGCGCTCGAGCAGGTCCTCGACGAACCGTCGGGGCTCGTGCCCGGTGGAGATCACGCGCTCGACCACCCGGAACGCCGAGGCGCCGTCGCGGGCCGCGACCGCCTCGACCAGGTCGTCCAGCAGCGAGGCCTGCGTGTACCCGAGCAGCGCCGCGGCGCCCTCGTACGCGAGCTCGCCGCCGCCGGAGCCGGCGATGAGCTGGTCGAGCACCGAGAGCGTGTCCCGGACCGAGCCGCCGCCCGCGCGCACCACGAGCGGGAGGACGCCCGAGGCCACGGGCACGCCCTCACTGTCGCAGAGCTGCAGGAGGTACGGCACCAGCACGTCGGGCGGCACCAGGCGGAACGGGTAGTGGTGCGTCCGCGACCGGATCGTGCCGATGACCTTGTCCGGCTCCGTCGTCGCGAAGATGAACTTGATGTGCGGCGGGGGCTCCTCGACGATCTTGAGCAGCGCGTTGAAGCCCTGGTTCGAGACCATGTGCGCCTCGTCGAGGATGAACACCTTGTACCGGTCGCGGGCCGGAGCGAACGTCGCGCGCTCGCGCAGCTCGCGGGCGTCGTCGACACCGCCGTGGCTCGCCGCGTCGATCTCGACCACGTCGAGGCTGCCCGGGCCCCCGCGCGCCAGCTCGACGCACGACTCGCACACGCCGCACGGGGTGTCGGTGGGGTGCTCCTCGGTGTTCTGCGCGCAGTTGAGGATGCGGGCCAGGATGCGGGCCGACGTCGTCTTGCCGCAGCCGCGCGGGCCCGAGAACAGGTACGCGTGGTTGACCTGACCGCTGCGCAGCGCCTGCCGCAGGGGTGCGGTGACATGGTCCTGACCGATCACCTCGGCGAAGTTCTCCGGCCGGTAGCGGCGGTACAGGGCTGTCGTCACGCCACGAACCCTAGACGCCCTCGCCGACAGACGGAGCCCCTCGTCCTCAGCCTCACTCAGTCAGCGCGCACCACCGTGTCGGCCAGAACCGATCGCAGCAGCGGCCGCGACGTCTCCGTCGCCGCGAACACCAGCGCGCACCCGCCGGTCAGGAACGCGACGAGCAGCACGACGCCCTGCGGGGAGCTGAAGACGGCCAGCCCGAACAGCGGGAAGAACATGACCAGCGCGGCCACGGCCGAGCCGACGGCGACGAACAGCAGCGGCACCAGCACGGTCCGCCGACGAACCGCGTCGAGGAGCTCGACGGGCGTGCCGGCGAGGTTCTGCAGCGCGATCTCACGGCGCCGGTCCAGCACGCCGGCGGCCTGCGCGATGCCCGCGGACACGGCGGCCAGCAGGAACGCGACCACCAGGGTCACCATCGCGCCCGTGACCAGGTCGTCCATGAGCACTGCGCCCTCCGGGTCGGCGGACGTGTCGACCGCCGTGATCGCCGGCAGGACCGCGAGTGCCCCGGCGACGAACCCCGCCAACCCCAGCCCGCCGACCACGCGCCAGGCCGCCTTCGGGTCGTCGAGCAGGCGCCGAGCGGCGAGCAGCCGGGCGGGCGTCGTCGCGCGCTTCAAGGAGACCTTGCCGACGAGCCCGAGCACCCACGGCCCGACCGCGTTCAGCGTCGCGAAGCCGACCGCCAGCGCACCGACGAGCGCCCCGGCCGCGGCGGCGCCGAGCGCTCCGGCGGCCGCGCTGACCACCATGAACGTGCCGATGCCGACGACGCCGACCACCAGACGCAGCCACGTCATGCCCTTCGGCGTCTCGCGACGCGCGACCCCGAGCGGCGACACGCTCACGCGGCGCAGCGAGAAGGCCCCGGACAGGGCCGCCAGCAGCGGCACGGCGACGACCGTGATCAGGAGCCCCTGCCAACCGACCCACAGCTCGGCCACGCTGAACGTCGTGCCCTGGAACGGCAGGAGCGCGCAGACGGGCAGCAGCGCGGCGTAGAGCACGATGCCCAGCAGGGCGCCGACGAACCCCTGCCACGCCGTCTCGGTGACCGTCAGCCCGACCACCTCGCGGGGTGTCGCACCGAGGAGCCGCAGGGTGGCCAGGCGTGCGTCGCGGCGCGCGACCCCGAGGCGGGCGGCGGCGCCACCGAGCGTCACCAGGGGGACGACGAGGAGCACCACGGCGATCCACGCGAGAGTCAGGTACAGGCTGCGCACGTCGTTCTGGCCCGGCGGGACCGGCAGCGCGGCGCGGGCGGCGAAGCCCAGCAGGCCGCCGACGACGCTGAGCGTGAGCCCGGTCGTCACCGCGAACGCCGTGATCGCCAGGCCGGTCGTCACGCGGGCGTCGCGGCCCCCGGCACGCTGGAACCGGGGCGCGAGGGCGACGACGGCGTTCACCGGGCGACCTCGGCGGGCGCGCCGGCCCCGACGACGAGCCCGTCGCGCACCTCGATGCGCCGGTCGCACCAGTCGGCCACCTGGGCGTCGTGGGTGACGACGACCAGCGACGCACCCGCCGCCTTGGTGGTCTGCGTGAGGACCTGCATGACGTCGTGCCCGGTGGACTGGTCGAGGGCGCCCGTGGGCTCGTCGGCGAACACGACCGCCGGGCCGGTGATCAGGGCGCGTGCCACGGCGACGCGCTGTGCCTGGCCGCCCGAGAGCTCGCCCGGTCGCCTGCCCTCCATCCCCGCGAGCCCGAGGGAGCCGAGCCACTGCCCGGCCAGCGCGGTGGCATCGCGTCGCGACGTCCCCAGCAGCATCGCGGGCAGGGCGACGTTCTCGATGGCGGGCAGCTCGGAGAGCAGCTGCCCGAACTGGAACACGAACCCGTAGTGCCGGCGCCGCAGCAGCGAGCGCTCGCGGTCAGACAACCCGCCGACCTCGCGCCCATCGAGCGCCACTGCGCCCGCGTCGGGCAGCAGGATGCCGGCCATGCAGTGGAGCAGGGTCGACTTGCCGGACCCGGACGGGCCCATCACGGCGAGCGACTCCCCGGCGGCGAGGTCGACGTCGACGCCGGCAAGGGCGGTCGTCGGCCCGAAGCGCTTGACGAGGCCGCGGGCGGAGAGGCGGGGCGAGGCGGTGGTCATGCTCTCAGGCTGGTGCCGGCGGCAGCCGGTTCGCGTCGGCCCCCGGGCTGCTTCTGGAGGCACCGGCGTGCGCCCGCGGGCGGACACGGGTCCGCCCACCGTGGGACCGCAGCCGCCGGGTCAGACGACGAGTGCCACGCCCGCGAGCACGACGACGCCCGCGCCGGCCATCGACACCCACCGGCGTGCCTGCGGCGGGACGCGCAGACCGAGCGCCCCGCTGGTCATGGCGAGCACCAGCTGCCACGCCAGGGAGGCCAGCCCGACGCCGACGACGAACGCCGACGCCGGCCCGGCTCCCCCGACCTGCGCCGCCAGCCCCACGGCGATCGTCGTGAACGTGACGGCCGTGAGCGGGCTGACGGCCGTGAGCCCGACGAACCGCAGGTAGGCCCGCGGCGCCGACGGAGCGACCACCGTGGCCGCGACGGGGTCCCGCGACGCCCGAGCGGCCGTGACGACCCCGACGACCACGAGCACCCCGGCGCTGACCCACCGGACGAGCTCGGTGTGCTGCCCCAGCACCCGGCTCACCGGCGCCCCCAGCGCCACGGCGAGCACCGCGTAGCCGAGGTCGATCGTCGCGATGCCGCAGGCCGCCCCGACAGCGACCCGTGCCCCGTCGACCAGGCCCGTGCGCAGCAGCAGCACGCCGACCGGCCCGACGGGCATGGCGACGGAGAGGCCCGCGAGCACGCCGAGCAGAAAGGCCGTGGTCATGCGGCCGAGCCTGCGCGATGGAGATCCATCGCGTCACGCTCGATCTGCGAAATTCGTCGGCACACTGCGAGAATCGCATCGTGGACGCCATCGACGACGCAATCCTCCGCGAGCTGACCGCGGATGCGCGGTTGCCCTACAGCGAGCTCGGCGCCCGCGTCGGCCTCAGCCCGAACGCCGCCGCCAACCGCGTGGGGCGGCTCGTGGCCGACGGCACGATCCGCGCGTTCACCATCGTCCGCGGAGCCGCCGCGGTCGCACCCGGGCCGGGGCTCGAGGTGTTCGTCGAGGTGCGGCTGGCCGACGGGACCACCAACGAGGACTTCACGGAGGCGCTGGACCGGCGGGGCTTCCCGCAGGTTCTCGACGCCGTCCACGTGACCGGGTCGTACGACTACCTGCTGCACGCCGTGGTCACCGACCCGGCGGCGCTGGACCTGTTCGTCCGGCGGCTGAAGCGGGAGGCGGGGGTGGCCCAGACATTCACGCGGCTCGCCATGCGGGCATGAAAGGACCCCCCGCACACCCGCCAGAGCTCACCTGCCCTTGCTGCCTTCCGGCCCTGGGGGAGTTCAGCGAGATGACGCCGCACGAGGGGTCTGCCGGAAATCCTAACCCGATCCGTCGGTGACGATGACCGCGTCAGCGGGCCGACGGAGCTGTCGCCCGGCC
Organism: Cellulomonas sp. P5_E12; assembly: GCF_054049315.1. Classification (NCBI taxonomy): domain Bacteria; kingdom Bacillati; phylum Actinomycetota; class Actinomycetes; order Micrococcales; family Cellulomonadaceae; genus Cellulomonas; species Cellulomonas sp. P5_E12. The sequence goes on from NZ_JBFUMP010000010.1 coordinate 5,383, forward strand.
AACGTTCACCTGCTGGACTCACATGGTGGCGGCTTTGGTTGCAGACTGCCTTCATGGCGACTGACGGGGTTCCCGGCGAGTCCGCGGCGGCACAGGAACCGGCTGACGCCCGCTACGACTACGACCTCATGGTGATCGGCTCGGGTCCGGGCGGGCAGAAGGCCGCGATCGCGTCGGCCAAGCTCGGCCACAAGGTCGCCATCATCGAGCGCCGGCACATGATGGGCGGCGTCTCCACCAACACGGGCACCATCCCGAGCAAGACCCTGCGCGAGGCGGTCATGTACCTGACCGGCATGGCGCAGCGGGAGGTCTACGGGGCCAGCTACCGCGTGAAGTCCGACATCACGATGGAGGACCTGTTCGCCCGCACGCAGCACGTGATCGGCCGCGAGCACGAGGTGATCCGCGCGCAGCTGCTGCGCAACCACGTCGACATCCTCAACGGCACGGGCTCGTTCCTCGACGAGCACACCGTCGGGGTCCTCGACGACGACGGCACCCGCCGGACCCAGTTCACCGCGCGCTTCGTCGTCATCGCGACGGGCAGCAAGCCGCACCGGCCGAACACCGTGCAGTTCGACGGGAGGACGGTCCTCGACTCGGACGGCGTGCTCGCGCTCGAGAAGGTGCCGAACTCGATGGTCGTGGTCGGCGCCGGGATCATCGGGATCGAGTACGCGTCGATGTTCGCGGCGCTGGGCACCCGCGTCACGGTCATCGACAAGCGGCCGGCGATGCTCGAGATGTGCGACCCGGAGGTGGCCGAGTCGCTGAAGTTCCACCTGCGGGACCTGTCGGTGTCGTTCCGGTTCGGCGAGGAGGTCGCGGGCGTCGACAGCAACACGCACGGCACCGTCACTCGTCTGGTCTCGGGCAAGCGCATCGCCGCCGACGCCGTCATGTACTCGGCCGGGCGGCAGGGGCAGACCGACGCGCTCAACCTCGCGGCGGCCGGGTTGTCGGCGGACTCGCGCGGGCGCATCGCGGTCGACGACCAGTACCGCACCGCGGTGCCGCACATCTTCGCGGTCGGCGACGTCATCGGGTTCCCCGCGCTGGCGGCGACGAGCATGGACCAGGGACGCCTCGCGGCCTACCACGCGTTCGGGGAGCCGGCCCGGGAGCTGCAGTCCGTGCAGCCCATCGGCATCTACACGATCCCCGAGATCTCCTACTGCGGGCGCACCGAGGAGGAGCTCACCACGCAGGCGGTGCCCTACGAGGTCGGCGTCGCTCGCTACCGCGAGCTGGCGCGCGGGCAGATCGTCGGCGACTCCTACGGGATGCTCAAGCTGCTGGTCGACACCGAGACGCGCGAGCTGCTGGGCGTCCACATCTTCGGGACCTCCGCCACCGACCTCGTGCACATCGGCCAGGCGATCATGGCGTGCGGCGGCACGGTCGACTACCTCGTCGACACGGTCCTCAACTACCCGACGCTCTCGGAGGCGTACAAGGTGGCCGCGCTCGACGCGACGAACAAGATCCGGCAGGTAGACCGCTTCAGCTCGTGACGACCGCCAGCCCGCGCGCGACGGCCGCCACCATCGCGTCGGCGATCTCGGGCGTCGCCGCCGCCAGGATGGAGTCGGACTCCAGCGACCACGGCTCTCCGCGCGCGTCGACGACGACCCCGCCGGCCTCCCGGACCAGCACCACGCCTGCCACCACGTCCCAGGCCGCGTTCCCGAACGCGATCGAGGCCGACGTACGGCCCGTCGCGACCCACGCCAGCTCGGTGGCCGACGTCCCGACGACCCGCACCTTGCCGACGGTTGCCGCCACCTCCCGCAGGGCGCCGGCGCGCACGTCGAGCGGCCAGGGAGCGACGGACGTCCACGACAGGTCCCCGACCGTCACGGTGAGCGAGTCGAGCGGGCCTCCGAGGGTCGACACCCGGACGTCCCCGTCGTCCGTCCGGCGCCACGTCCCGGCCCCGCGCGACGCCCACACGATCTCGCCGGTGGTCACGTCCGCGGTGACGCCCACCACGGGTTCACCGCCCGCGAGCCGAGCCAGCGTGCACGCGACCAGCGGCAGGCCGGCGACGAAGTTCGCGGTCCCGTCGATCGGGTCGACGACCCAGCGGTCGGGCGCGGACTCCCGCGGCGAACCCTCCTCGCCCTGGACCGGCAGCGACGACCCGGCCCGCAACGTTCCGACGACCGCGTCCTCCGTCGCCAGGTCGACCGCGGTGACCAGGTCGTTCGGACCCTTGAGCCGCAGGACCGCGCGGTCGTCGGTCCCCCGCACGACCGCGAGGCCGGCCTCGACGGCGCGCAGCGCGAGGTCGACGTCGGGCTGGAGATCCTGGGCGATGAGCGTGGTCATGGCCGCATCATCACCCCTGCGCACGACGCCCAGGTGAACGGGTGTCGGTCAGTCGGTTGCCGTCGTGCCCTCGTACAGGCCGATCTGGTTGCCCTCGGAGTCCTCGAGGGCCGCCCACCAGCTGGTCGGGGAGATCTCCGTCTTCTCCAGGACCGTGCGGCCGCCGAGCCCTTGCGCGCGCGCGAGCGTGTCGTCGATCGAGTCCACCTCGACGTAGCTGCGCGGCACCTGCAGGTTGCCCGCCCGGGCGGTGATCCCGCCGCCGCTGATGCCGTTCGGGGCGGACCACATCGGGTACCCCTCGTAGCCGGGCGGCTCCTTGATGTCCCAGCCGAACAGCGCCGAGTAGAACGCCGTCGCCCGCGGGAGGTCGTCTGCCGGGATGTCGATGTGCGTGATGTCGCCGTGCGCCATGGCCTCGCTCCTCGCTTGCCTTGGCGGGCCCCCGGGGGTGGCAGGCCCGGAACCCGACAAGCGTAGATCTTGCCCCGCAGGGACGACAGCCTGCGCGGCGACGGCCGTCAGCGAGCGGGATTCGGCGCACCCGTCGACCTCGGGTATCCTCTGTCGGCCGGGAGGATTCGCCTAGCGGCCTATGGCGCACGCTTGGAAAGCGTGTTGGGTGAAAGCCCTCGGGGGTTCGAATCCCCCATCCTCCGCCGGTCGAAGGGCCCGTCACCTGCAGCGATGTAGGTCACGGGCCCTTCGTCTTGCCCGCTCGGTAGACACCTCAGTAGGCAGCTGATGGGGTCGCACCCGTCGCGGAAGACTCCGGGTTCGAGGGCGTCACACGTCCCGGCGGCGCACCACGGCGCAGGTGACAAGGAGAGTCGCAGCGGTCCAGAGCACGACGGCAACCAGCGCGGTGGTGAACGTGAGGTCTCCGGTCGGGTGGCCCGGGAGCTCCAGCGGGGTGGCCGCAGCCCCAGGGATCGTGCGAGCGAACCAGCCGACCGCTTCGATCGGGATGGCCTCCAGCAGTGCGGGAAGCACGTAGAGGAACCCAATAGTCGCGGCGACGCCACCGATGCTTGAGCGCGTCAGGAACCCGAGGCACATGGCGATCACGCCCACGGCAGCCGCGTACAGGGCGATACCGACGATCACGCGCAGGACGTCGGGGTCGCCGAGGCTTGCTGGCTGGTCACCGCCCAGCAGCGCGGCTGCCGCCAGGTAGGCGATCACGAACGACACGAGCGTCATGACGAGGACGGTCGCGGCGACAAGTGTCGCCTTCGCGAAGACGACGGACGAGCGCCGCGGTGCGACGGTGAATGTCATCTGCACCGCTCCGCGCTCGTACTCCGCCGTCGCCACGATCGTGCCGAGCAGCAGGACCAGCAGCAGCGGCACCCAGTTGGTCCCGGTGCCGGCGGACAGCGCCTGCGCGACGAGCTCATCGTGCGTCGCGCCGGTCGCGTCGGTCGTCAGCGCCGAGAGCACCGCGATCACGATGGGGAGCGCGACGATGAGGGCCAGCAACCACTGGATCGAGCGAAGGCCACGAGCCTTGATCACCTCGCTGCGAAGCAATCCGGCGAAGTCGAGCCGCCGGGCCACGGTGGTCTCTGTCGTGACCGTCATCGCGTCGTTCCCCCCGTCGTGTACTCGATGGAACCCTTGGTCAGCTCGAAGAAGGCGTCCTCCAGCGAGGCGCTCTGAGGAATGAGCTCGGCCAGCACCGATCGGGTTCTCGCCGCGACCTGACCGACCTGCTCGCTGGTGAGCCCAGTCACGATCAGCGCGTCACCATGGGGAGCGATCGTGCCACCCGCGACACTCAACGCCGCGGTGAGCGGCTCGGTGGCCTCACCCGTCGCGAGCCGGACCCGCACGCTGCTGGCGGTCGCGGCCGCAACGACGTCCGCCATCGGGCCGGCGGCGATCAGGCGACCGCGTCCCAGGACGACGACGTCGTCGGCGGTCTGGGCCATCTCGCTCATCAGGTGGCTGGACAGCAGAACCGTCGTGCCATGGGCCGAGAGGCTGCGCACCAGCTCGCGGACCCAGTGGACGCCGTCGGGATCGAGCCCATTGACCGGTTCGTCCAGGACCAGAGTGCGCGGGCTTCCGAGCAGTGCGGCCGCGATCCCGAGCCGTTGGACCATGCCGAGGGAGTACGTCCCAACCCGTCGCACCGACGCCGCCGTCATCCCGGTGAGCTCCAGGACCTCGTCCACCCGCGTGGCTGGCAGGTGGTGCGTCGCGGCCAGGGAGGACAGGTAGTTGCGCGCCGTCCGGCCGGGGTGCACGGCGTGGGCGTCGAGCATCGCTCCGACCGACGTCATCGGCGCCGGGTCGTCGACGAACGAGCGCCCGTCGATGCGGACCGTCCCGCTGGTCGGACGGTGTAGCCCGAGGATCATCCGCATCGTCGTGGACTTGCCGGCTCCGTTCGGCCCCAGGAGCCCCGTGACGCGGCCGGTGGCGGCGGTGAAGGAAAGGTCCTGGACGGCGGCCTTGTCGCCGTACGTCTTGGAGAGCCGCTCGACCTCGATCACGCGGCACCGACCTCCTGCGTGCGCTGGACCCGTCCACGCACGAAGATCAGCCCCGCGACGGCGATGAGGATGAACAAGATGTTCGCCGGCCCCGCCAGCGTGAGCAGCTGGCTCTGAGGTCCGGAGTGAACCTCGTCGATCCCTCCGGTGGCCAGGAACAGCGTGGGGTCGTACAGGCCGTGGAGCAGCATCGGCCAGATCAGGTGGCCGGTCACCCGCAGGGTCAGGTACATGCAGATGCCGAACCCGAACGCGAACACCACGGTCAGCAGGACGGTGACGACGGGCTGCCCCGACAGGATGTTCGTCGCGTGCAGGACGGCGAAGATCAGCGACGAGACCACCATGACGACCCACTCGGACTTCCCGGCGTCGCGCAGCATCTTGACGACGATGCCGCGGGTCAGGATCTCCTCGACGAAGCCCACGAGCAGGCCGGCGAGGAACGTCACCGCGACCACCCCGGAGGCGTAGGAGGCGTAGTCGATGCCGAGCAGCCGCAGCACGATCGCTGCCAGCACGGCGACGGGCGCGACCCACATCCACCAGCGGCCGCGGATCGGTTGGCGTGCGAAAAGCGCCGGAAACCAGCCGACGGACGCCACGAACGCGATGAGCACGACGGCGCCGAACGCGAGGGGAAGCACGAGCCCGAAGAACACGCTCTGCGGCGTCGCGAGCAAGTCCTCGGTGTTCACCTGGTCACCGAACAGGACGCCCACGAGCTGGCCGCCCAGGATGTAGAGGACGAGGTATGCGACGGCGACCAGAACCGCCCGCCACCACCCGCCTCGGTCCCAGAACTGCTTCCAGCGTGAGGTGGAGGGGGTGTCGGTCACTGCCGCTCCTGCGGGTCGACGTACGGCCCGCGCGCGAGCCTCGTGACAAGACAATGTCTGATGCCGAGTGAGGCCGCCACCTCACGGCGCACGGCAAGGCCCTCGCTTCCGGGAGCTACGTCGCGCGAGCGAGTCGGGCCGGCCTGGCGCCTTGCTGCCTCACCGACATCGAAGACGCTGAGCGCTGACGTGAAAGCCCTCGGGGGTTCGAATCCCCCATCCTCCGCGCACCGAAGGGCCCGTGACCTGCAGCGATGTGGGTGACGGGCCCTTCGTCATGTCGTCGCGGAACCGACCGTGGACCGATCGGGCACGGTCCGACGTACGCTCATTCGTCGTGGCCACCTTCTCCTCCGTCTCGCGCCAGCACGTCCTCCAGGCGATCGCCGAGTACGACGAGCGCGGCGGCAGCGAGTTCCTCGACCTCTACGGGTTCACGCCGGCCGCGGGCTACCCGCTGGTCCACGAGGGCCGCAGCTACGACTCGAGGGCGGTCCTCGGCGTCGCGCACCGGTATGCGACGGGACGGCTCGCGACGACCGAGGAGTTCCACGGCGGCATGCAGAGCGCGGTGGCGATCCTGCGCAAGCGCGGCTTCGAGGTCACCGAGCCGGCGTCGGCCGTGCGGGCCGCCCCGGTCCGCGCGCCGCGGGCCACACGCACGCCGGTCGTCCGGGCCGCCCCCACCCGCGAAGCCGCACCCGTGATCTGCCCGACGTGCCTGATGACCCTCCCGGCGACCGGCATCTGCGACGAGTGCGGCTGACGACTACCGCTCGAGCCAGGCCAGCGCGCCCCGCGCCGCGACCACGCCCGTGCTGAACGAGGCCTGCAGCAGGTAGCCGCCCGTGGGCGCCTCCCAGTCGAGCATCTCGCCCGCGACGAACGTGCCCGGGAGCTGCCGAAGCATGAGCGACTCGTCGACCTCCGACCACGCGATGCCGCCCGCGGTCGAGATCGCCCGCTCGATCGGCATCGTCGCGGTCACCACCACCGGCACCGCCTTGACCAGCGACGCCATCGCCGACGGGTCACTCGGCAACGCACCAGCCTCCCGCAGCAGCCCGATCGCGACCGGGTCCAGGGCGAGCGTCCGGCGCAGCCAGTTCGAGCCGGAGTCCTTCGGCCGACGGCGCTGCAGCCGCTCGGCGACCTGCTCGTGCGAGAGCGACGGACGGAGGTCGACCTCGAGAACGCATCGTCCGTCGGTCTCGAGGCGGTCGCGGATCGGGGCGCCGATCGCGTAGACCGGGCCGCCCTCGATACCGGTCCGCGTGACCATCGCGTCCCCGCGGGACCGTTGCTCGCCGGCCGACAACCCCACATGCTTGAGCGGCGCCCCCTGGAACCGGTCCGCGAACGTCCCGGTCCACTCGACGCGCATCCCGACGTTCGCGGGCCGCAGCGGCGTCGTCGCCACCCCTCGCTCGGAGAACGGACCGACCCATCCGCCGTCGGCGCCGAGCCGCGGCCACGACGCTCCCCCGAGCGCGAAGACGGTCACGTCGCCGACGACCTCGTGCGTCGCCTCGTCGGCACCCGTGAGCTGCAGCCCGCCGTCCGTCCAGCCGGTCCACCGCTGCCGCCGCTCGATCACGACACCGAGATCGGCGAGGCGCGCCAACCACGCGCGGACCAGCGGCGTCGCGCGGAAAGACCGCGGGAACACCCGTCCGCTCGACCCGACGAACGTCTGCTCACCCAGGCCCGCGCACCAGTCGCGCAGGTCCTGCGGGCTGAAGCTCTCGAGCATCGGCGCGAGCCGGTCGGCCGAGGGGCCGTACCGCGCCAGGAACGGGTCGAGGTCCTCGGAGTGCGTGATGTTGAGCCCGCCGTGACCCGCCAGGAGGAACTTGCGGGCGGGGGACGGCATCCGGTCGAGGACCGTCACCGCGACGCCGGCCCGGGCCAGCACCTCCGCGGCGATCAGACCCGCCGGCCCGCCGCCGACCACGCTCGCCCTGCTCATCGGGCGAACGTATCCGACGAGGGCCCGGTCCTCAGACGCCGCGCTCGACCGGGAGCCGCCCCGCCGCGACCGCCCGGACCAGGGCGGCGTGGTCGGCCTCGGTCTGGTCGGCGTAGGCGAGCGCGAACCGCGCCATCGCCGTGTCGAGCTTGTCCGACCGGCCGCCGTAGCCCGAGATCATCGACGCCCCGCTGGTCCGCGCGTGGCCCTTGGCCAGCAGCCGCCCGACGATCCCGGCGTAGTCCGCGAGCGCGGCCGCGTCGATCGCGTCCAGCGCGACCGTGCCCTTCATGTTGCGGAACTGGCGCACGTAGAACTGCAGGCCGCCCACCGTCGTCCACCCGAGCAGCGGGTCGCTCACGGTCTGCAGCGCCTGCTGGTACTCGACCACCCGCTGGCCCTGGTGCGCGTGCCAGGCGCTGTCGCCGTGTACGTGCTGGGCCAGCACCGAGCGTCGCGCCTGCTTGAGCTGGAGGAAGACGACGTCGTCGGGACTCGATCCCTCGAGCAGCGCGATGTACGCGAGCAGGCCCACCGAGCCGACGCCGACGACCTTCTGAGCGACGTCGACGAGCGTGTAGCCGCCCAGCGCCCGGCGCCAGTGCGGGGCGAGCGTGGCCAGGTAGTCGTCGAGGCCTTGGGCGACGAGGTCCGCTTCACGATCGGACAGGCGCGTGATCAGCGGGGGCTGCTCCACGATGCGGCGCTGGCCGCCCTCCGAGGCCGTGAACTTCGGCAGCGCGCGGTCGCTCGTGCGGGTCCGGGCGCGCTTGACGGCCCGGTCGATCTCGGCGGCCAGCGTCCCGTGCGGCGCGCGCTCGTGGATCCGGTCGACGTCCAGCCGCTCGAACGAGCGCGCGAGCAGGGGCCGGTCGGCCAGGCGTCGGATCTCGTCGCGGTAGGCGGCGCTGCAGGCGACGGCGGCCGACTCGCACGCGTGCTCGGGTGCACCGTTCTGCCGGCCCGCCACCCAGATGCTGGCGACGAGCCGACGCAGGTCCCACTCCCACGCGCCGGGATGGGCCTCGTCGAAGTCGTTCAGGTCGATGACCAGGTCGCGCTCGGGCGACGCGTAGAAGCCGAAGTTGCCCAGGTGCGAGTCGCCGCAGACGACGGGCGTGATGCCGGTCGCGGGCAGGGTCGCCAGGTCGTTGGCCATGACGACCGCCGACCCGCGCAGGAACCCGTACGGCGAGGCGGCCATGCGTCCGACGCGGAGCGGGATCAGCGACTCCAGGCGCCCCTCGTGGCTCTCGATGATCTGTGCGACGGGGTCGCGGTCCGTGGGCGACCAGTCCCCGAGCGACGAGCGCGGCACCGTGTCCCGCAGGGCGTGGCCCGTCCGGTAGCGCTCCTCACGGGTCACGGGCCGACGCCGCAACGACGCGTAGTCGCTGCTGTCGGCGCTCTGCAGCACCACGTGGCCGGCGACGGGCCGTCCGTCCATCGCTGCCCACCTCGGGATCGGGTGCCCTGACCTCCGAAGTCTCCCGCACCCGTCAACTGCGCGGGGATACTGGAAGCGCCCGTACCTGATGCCCGAGGGAGACGACCCATGCGCAAGCCGGCCCTGATCGTGCTCGGCGCCGTGCTGCTCGTCGTCGGCGCGATCTGGACGTTCCAGGGGCTCGGCTACCTCGGGGGGAGCGCGATGACGGGGGTCACCCTGTGGGCGGTGGTCGGCCCGATCATCGCCGTCGTCGGGCTGGTGCTGATCGTCTCGTCCGCCCGGGCTCGACGCGGTCCCTCCGCCTAGCCTGCCGGGCACGAGCGACGACCGGTCTTCCGACCTGAGCGGCACCGAGCTCGACCGCGCGGACCTCAGCGGCGCCCGGTTCAGGTCGGCGCGGCTCAACGGTGCGTTGCGGGTCAGGAGAGCGTCGAGTGCCCCGCCCGCCAGACGCTCGGCGCGTCCCCGCGACTACGCTTGAACGCGCGGCTGAACGCCTCCTCCGAGTCGTAGCCCACCTGGCGCGCCACCGCGACCACCCCGAGATCGGTCGTCGCCAGCAGGTCCTGCGCGATGTGCATGCGCCACTCGGTCAGGTAGCGGATGGGCGAGCGGCCCAGCACCTCACGGAACCGGGTGTCCAGCTGCGACCGGGACACCAGCGACTCCCGCGCCAGCAGCTCGACGGTCCACTTGCGCTCCGGCCGCCGGTGCATCGACGCCAGCGCGGGTGCCAGCACGGGATCGCGCAGCGCCGCGGTCCAGCCCTGGTCCACCGCCGGGGCGGTCGCCAGGTGCAGGCGCAGGACCTCGACCAGCAGCACCTCGGGCAGGCGGGTCGGGATGCCGAGGGTGCCCGCCGACGTCTGCTCGAGCGCGTACTCGATGTTGGCACGCACCCAGTGCGCCGCCGGGCCGGTCGGGTGCACGACGAACACCGACGGCAGTGCCCGCAACGCCGGGTCGAAGAGCGGGTCGAGGCTGTGCAGGTAGCCGCAGACGACGTCGGTCTCGGAGCCGTCCCGGCCGTACCGGAGCACCGGCATCTGCGCCCACGGGGCCGGCGGCATGAAGGTCGTGATGGGCACGACGTCGGCGACCTCGAGGCCACCCATCGTGTGCTGGTCGCCGTACGGCAGCACGATGACGTCCCCGGGGCCCGCCCAGTGCTTCGCGCCACCACGGACCGCCACCCAGCACGACCCGGACGCGACGACGTGGAACAGCACCACTCGATCGGTGCCCGGTCGCAGCATGGCGGCGGTCATGGGGCCGGACATCGACTCGTACGTCCACGGCTCGCGGTACTCGGCCCGCAGGAAGACGGCGCCCTCCAGCCGGAGCCGCTCCAGCGCGGTCTGCAGCAGGACCGGGTACGTGGGGTCCCGATCAGGAAGGCCGGTGACGCGGTCATGGTCCGCGGACGTGCTCACCACGAGGCTGATCGTGTCATACCGGCACATCACGCAAGGAGTACGACAATGCCGCTGTTCATGGACATCCACCACATCGACGGACCTGTGGGGATGAACGATGTCGCCCAGGCCCACCAGGCCGACCTGCACACCCAGGGTTCCTACAACGTGAACTACCTGAAGTACTGGGTCGACGAGGCTCAGGGCAAGATCTTCTGTCTGGTCGACGCCCCCGACGCCGAGGCGGCCGCGACCGTCCACCGGCAGGCGCACGGCCTTGTCGCGGACGAGATCTACCGGGTCGACGAGGGCGCCTGAGCCCTCAGCGAAGGCCCGTGACCTGCAGCGATGCGGGTCGCGGGCCTTCCATCTTCCCGGCGCGCTCCGAGGCGTCCTAGCGTGGGCACCAGCGCCGGAAGGAGACGTCGATGTCCTCACCCGAGACGCCCGCGACCCCCTCGCAGGCGATCCGCGCCCAGATCCTCGCCACGGAGCACTGGAGCCTGCTCGCCACCCGCAGCACGCTCTGGTCGGAGGTGATGAGCCGCATCACCATCCACCTGACGGTCGTGTCGGCCTCTCTCGTCGTCCTGGCACTGGTCGCCCAGGCGTCGGGCTTCGGCACCCCGTTCACCGTCCTCTCGATCGGGCTCGCCTCGGCCGCCCTGATCCTCGGCACGCTCACCGGGGTGCGCGTCATGAACGCGAGCCACGACGACAGCGCACTGATCCTCGGGATGAACCGGCTCCGTGCGGCCTACGTCGCACTGGACCCCGAGATCGGCGACTACCTCGTGACGTCGTGGCAGGTCGACCGCGCGGGCCTCATGCGCACCTACACGATGGGCCTGCCTCGCTCGACGTTCAGCCACGTGGCCGGCAGCACGGCCATGTTCGTCAACGTCGTCAACACCCTGGTGGCGGGCACGCTCGGCGCGCTCGTCGCCGAGGCCGCGGGCGCGGGCCCGGCAGCGACCGCCACGGTGGGCGTGGTCACCGGACTGGCGTATCTCGTCGCCTGGCTCGAGTACGGCCGCCGCTCGTTCGCGACGGTCGACTAGCGGTGCGCTACCGGGTCGACCGGGGCGTCTGAGCCTTCCGGGCCGGCGTCGCGGACCCTGCGGCGCCGATCCTCTCCCTGAGCAGGTCGAGGGCCGCTCCGGGGAACAGCTGCGCGGGGTAGATCCAGTACAGAGGGGTGTCCCGGGCGCGCAGGAACACGAGCTCGTCGCGGACGGACACCGACCGGTACGCCGCGTAGCTCGTCTCGCCCGTCACGGCCGGCCCCTCGACCCAGACCCCGCCCGGCAGCAGCGCCGCACGGAACGTGGACCCCACGGGGACCTGGCCCGTCAGCACACGGGCGAACCGGTTGCGCTGACGCCACATCGACCACGCCACGACTGAGCCGCCGAGCCCGACGTAGACGAGGCCGGCCACCACACCGGCCGTCCCGCCACCGGTCAGCACGACGCCGGTCACGAACAGCCCGACGGCGATCAGCACCTGGACGAGGACGCGCCGGGGCGCGAACACGACCTCGCTGACGTACGCGCTGACCACGCGGTCGACGTAGCCGGGGCCGGTCGTGTAGGACGCGAGCGCACCGGGACGCGGTCGCGCAGCGGGCGCCGCCGTCGTTGCGGGCGCCTCCGGCGACGCACCCTCGATGCGGTTGCGCAGGTCCTCGAGCACCCCGTCCGGGAATATCTCGCGCGGGTACGCCGCGAGGTAGGAATTGGTGCGGTTCTCCAGCAGCACGACGTGCCGCCCCACGATCACCCGACGGAAGGCCGCGAGCCGGACCGACGTCGTCCCTGCCTTCCCCTCCCCGACGAGCCGATCCCCGTCGAGGGCGACCTTGAGCTGCGTGCCCGCAGGGACGCGGCGGGCCGAGCCGACCAACGCCTTGACGTAGGCGAGCAGCACGCCGCCGACCAGCACCGCCGCCACCACGAGCGCGGTTCCGCGGACCTCGGGTGCCACCAGCGCGAGCACGAGCAGGAGCGCGACGAAGACCTCGCCCACGACCATCCGCGGCCGGACCAGCAGGCGCCGCCACTGCGCGTCGACGGCCCGGCGCACGTAGCGCGAATCCGTGGTGCACGTCAGCCAGACGAGGGGGTGCGCAATCGGGGTGGACTCCACGAGCGCGAGCGTAGGGGCGAGCCTCAGGGCCGACGGGGCGGCGTCCACAGGTTCAGCCAGATGCCACGACCTCAGGCGTCGCGCCGCCCGATCCCGAGGACATGCCGCCTCTCGAAGGTCACGACGTCGCCCGCGTGCAGCCCACGAAGCTCGACGGCGTCGCTCGCGAACGTCCCGTGCAGCACCTCGTCGCCGACCGAGCTCACGACGACCCAGAGACGCTCGGCGATACCCTCCGACGGCACCACCATCACCTTGACGCGGTCACCCTCCCGCAGGGCGGCCTTCGCCTCGTCGTCGACGATCCGGAACGTGCTCGGCGAGAGCGCGTGCCGCTCGACACCGTCAGCGAGCACCCAGTCGACGCGTCGGCGGAAGAGCTTCACCACCGATCGATCGTAGGACGCCCTTCAACCCCCGAGCGCCCGCACCGCCTCGATCGTGTCCGCCTCCGCCGCCGACTTGTCGTCGCGGTACCGCACCACCCGAGCGAACCGCAGCGCGAGCCCGCCCGGGTAGCGCGTCGACCGCTGCAGCCCGTCGAAGGCGATCTCCACCACCTGCTCCGGTCGCAGCTCGACCACCCAGCCGTCGAGCGGCGACGTCGCGAGCTCCGTGAACCGCGCGGTCTGCCAGCGCAGCATCTCGTCGGTCATGCCCTTGAACGTCTTGCCGAGCATGACGAAACCGTCCCCGTCCCGAGCGCCGAGGTGGATGTTCGACAGGAGCCCCTTCCGGCGGCCCGACCCCCACTCCACCGCGAGCACGACGAGGTCCAGCGTGTTCCGCGGCTTGACCTTGATCCAGGCGGCCCCCCGCCGCCCGGCCTCGTACGGGGCGTCGGCAGCCTTGACGACGACGCCCTCCTGTCCGGCCTGGACCGCGGCGCCGAAGTAGTCTCGCGCCGCGGCGGGGTCGGACGTGATCAGCCGGTCCACCACCAGCGGGCCGGCCACGGTGTCGAGCGCCTCCAGCCGGCGCAGGAGCGGGGCGTCGAGCAGGTCGACCCCGTCGACGTGCAGGCAGTCGAAGAAGAACGGCGTCAGCGTGACCGCCGCGGCGACGTCGGCGTCGCGGGTGGCAGAGCGCGACGCGGTCTCCTGGAACGGTCGCGGCCGCCCGTCGGGGCCGACCGCCAGCGCTTCGCCGTCGAGCACGAGGTCGGTCGCCGGCATGGCCCGGACCGTCTCGACGATCTCCGGCACGCGCGCCGTGATGTCGTCGAGGCTCCGCGTGAACACCGCGACCTGCGCCCCCCGCCGGTGCACCTGGATCCGGATGCCGTCGAGCTTCGAGTCCACGACCACCGGCCCCGGAGCCAGGCTCGCCCAGGCGCTGTCGACGTCCGGCGCCGACTGCGCGAGCATCGGCCGCACGGGCCGCCCGACCACGAGCGTGAACGCCGCGAGCGCGGCCACCGGGTCCGGCTGCGTCAGCGCCGCGACGGCCACCGGCTCGGTGTCGCCCGCGAGCATCGCGGCCCGACGCACCGCCTCCGGGGCCACGCCGGCCGCCTCCGCGACCGCGTCGAGCAGCAGCGCGTCCAGCGACCCCTGCCGCAGCTCCCCGGTGACCAGCCCCCGCAGGAGCCGCTGCTCGTCGGCGGTCGCGGCCGCGAACAGCTCGCCGGCGGCGGCGGTCCGGGCGGTGCCGGAACCGGCGCCGGCCAGGAGCGACATCGCCTCGAAGGCGTCGTCGACCCCCGCCACGGTCAGCGTGGGCTCGAGCGCGGGTGGCGGCAGGCTGCTCAGCGACCGCCAGCCGAGCCCCGTCCGCCTTTGCCGCAGCTGCCCGCCCAGGTACCGCGAGACGACGGCGACGTCCTCGGGCGGCGTCCGCCGCAGCAGGTCGACGAGCAGCGCGCGCTTGGCCAGCCGCGACCGCGTCGTCGCGAGGGCGGCCGACGTCGTCGCGAGCTCGGCGAACTGCATGTCGGCATCGTGCACCCGACCGCCCACACCGCGCACGGCCCGCTACCGCCCGAGCGTCTCCTCGAACCAGCCGCCCGCCGGGACCGGCCGCGGCGGCGGCGGCGGCACCGGGTGCTCCGGCTCGGGCTCCCAGGGCCACAGCTCGACCACACCGGCCCGCGCGGCGGCCACCGCACCGGCGGGGATCACGTGCCGCGCCTCCCCGAACCCGAACGGCGCGCAGGCCGTGTACAGCACCAGGTCGCCGTCGGGCGGCGCCGGGGCGAGCCACAGCGTCATCTCGTACGACCGGCCGCCGCCACTGCCACCGCGCTGCGTGAGCAGCACCCCGTCCTCGGTCGCCGAGCCGCCGACGTACGCCCGGTCGGTGCACACGACGCGGCGCCCGTCGGCGATCTCGAGGCCCACCAGCAGCGCGTTCCACAGCTGATAGGCGTCGCGGTCCGGCACGGTTGTCGAGGGGCGCAGGCGCAGCCCGAACGACAGCTCGATCCCCACCGAGTACATGCTCGCCGCGAGCAGGAACAGGGCTCCCTCGTCGGACCGGTTCAGCAGCACCGGTCCCGCGAGCAGGCTCGGCTGCTCGTTGTCTGGCGGGCCCCAGGGCAGCTCGCCGCCGCCGGCGGCCATGGCGTGATGCACGTCGCGAGCATCCCGGACCGCCCCGCACCCCGCAACGGTTGACGTCAGCAGACAGGTCTGTCTAGTCTCTTGAAGGCATTAGACAGACCGGTCTACCTATCGGAGTTCCTCGTGACCCAGCTCGCCGAAAGACCGACCACGATCGCCCGAACCCCCCGGCGGCTGTCGCCGCGAGCGTCCTTCGTCCTCCTCGCGTCGATCGTCCTCGCGTTCCTCGGCGCCTCGAGCGCGCCGACCCCGCTGTACGCGATCTACCAGTCGGAGTGGGGCTTCTCCGCCACGACGACCACCGTCGTCTTCGGCACCTACGCGATCGCGGTGCTGATCTCCCTCCTGGTCCTCGGCCGGCTGTCCGACCACGTGGGCCGCCGCCCGGTGCTGCTCGCCGCGATCGCCGCGCAGGCCGTCGCGCTGGTGATGTTCACGACCGCCGACGGCGTCCCGATGCTGCTGCTGGCGCGGGCGGTCCAGGGGTTGTCGACCGGAGCGGCCGTCGCGGCGATCGGCGCCGGCATGCTGGACATCGACCGCGTCCGCGGCACGCTGGCCAACGCGGCGGTGCCGGCCATGGGCACGGCCCTCGGCGCCCTGGTCGCCTCGTTCGTCGTCGCCCTGCTGCCTGCGCCCACCCACCTGATCTTCCTGGCGCTGCTGGTGGTCCTCGCGCTGCAGTCGGTGGGCGTCCTGCTGATGCCCGAGACCGTGACGCCGGAGCCGGGTGCGCTCGCCAGCCTGCGGCCGACCGTCGCGCTGCCCCGCAACGTCCGTCGACCGGCGGCCGTCGCGCTCCCCGTGCTGTTCGCCGTCTGGGCGCTCCCCGGCTTCTACGGCTCGCTCGGCCCCGCGCTCGTCGCGACGCTCGTCGGGTCGAGCTCGGCGGTGTTCGCCGGGCTGGGTCTGTTCGTGCTCGCCGGAACCGCGGCCGTGACGGTGGTCGTCCTACGCGACACGCCGGCCCGGGACGTGCTGCTCCTCGGCATCGCGGCCCTCGTCGTCGGCCTCACGGTCGTCCTCGTCGCCGTCGGCCTGCTCGCGCCCGTCCTCTTCTTCGTCGGCACCGCGATCGCGGGCGTCGGCTTCGGCAGCGGGTTCCAGGGCGCGATCCGCCTGGTCGTGCCGCAGACGCTGCCGCACGAGCGGGCGGGCGTGCTGTCGCTGCTGTACGTCGTGTCCTACCTCGGCATGGGGGTGCCGGCCGTGATCGCCGGGATCGCCGTCGTCCACGACGGCGGGCTGCAGGTGACCGCGCAGGGCTACGGCATCGCCGTGATCGCGTTCGCGCTCGTCGCCCTCGCGGGTCTGCTGCGGCGTACAGTAGACAGACCTGTCTGACGAGGGGAGTGCGCGATGACGACGAAGACGAGTGCGCGCGAGCGACTGCTGGACGCCGCGAACGAGCTGTTCTACGCCGAGGGCGTGCAGACCGTCGGCATCGACCGCGTCATCGAGCAGGCCGGCGTCGCCAAGGCCTCGCTCTACAACACCTTCGGCAGCAAGGACGAGCTGGTCCGGGCATACCTCGAGTCCCGGCACGCGCGCATCGCCACCCGGATCGCGCGGCACGTCGAGCGCTACACCGACCCGACCAAGCGGCTCCTGGCCGTGTTCGAGGCCCAGGACGAGATGGTCCACGAGCCCACCTACCGCGGCTGCGCGTTCGCTGCGGCCAGCACCGAGGCCCGGCCGGACGGCGCCGTCGTGCACGCGGCGGAGGCGTACCGGCGCTGGGTCCGCGAGCTGCTCACGGACCTCGCCTCGACGATCGACGGCGTGCAGGACGCGGCCACCCTGGCCCGGCGCCTGCACCTGCTCTACGACGGCGTCGGCATCTCGGCCCGCATGGACCACGACCGCGAGGCCGCGCAGGCTGCGCGCGCCGCGGCGCTCGTGCTCATCGAGGCTGCCACGCGGAGCTGACCAGCACCTACGCGCCGATGCCCCCGTCGACGTAGAGCCAGCGGCCGTCCTCGCGCACGAACGTGCTGGTCTCGTGCAGGCGCCCGCGCTGCCCGATCACGGAGCCGTCGTCGAGCCGGTAGTGGGCCACGAACTCGACCGTGCCGGTGTCGTCCCACGGGCCACCCGCGTCCGTCTGCAGCACGTCCAGCCGGCGCCAGATCATCGCCTCGTCCAGCTCGAGCTCGTCCGGGCGCGTGCTCGGGTGCCAGGTGACCAGCAGGTAGGGCACCGCCCGCCTCGCGAATCCCGTGTAGCGAGACCGCATGAGCGCCTCTGCCGTCGGAGCCGTCCGGCCGTCCTCGACGTACCGGCCGCAGCACTCGGCGTACGTCTCTCCCAACCCGCACGGACAGCGGTCGTCGGTCTCGCTCATCGGTCTCTCCACCCTGTCGACCGCGTGAACCTAGCAAGAGTTCCGGGGGCTCGCAGAGGCGGCCCGGACCCTCCGCGCCGCGGGTTCCGAGCAGACCATTTCGTTTCGTACGTTCCGGTCAGGCCCATCGTGCCGTACGGTTGTCCCTGTAGTCGCAGTGAATCGCTTGTCATGACGGCCACGGGGAGACCCTGGCAGGACGTTCTCGAGGACCACCTCGGAGACGGACGACGAACACCGTGAATACCGGTCCCGGTCACCCGGGAGTTGTCCATACCGCACGTGAGAGAAGAGAACATCATGCCTGTTGGCACCGTGAAGTGGTTCAACGCCGAGAAGGGCTTCGGCTTCATTGCCCCCGAGGACGGCGGACCCGACGTCTTCGCGCACTACTCCGCCATCACCACGAGCGGCTACCGCACGCTCGAGGAGAACCAGAAGGTCCAGTTCGAGGTCACGCAGGGCCCCAAGGGCCCGCAGGCGTCGAACATCACGCCTCTCTGAGCTGAGTAGAGCTCAACAGCTCCACACGAGACCCCGGCCTTGTGGCCGGGGTCTCGTCGCATCATCGACTTGGCGCCACACGCTCTGGCAGGACCCGACCGCACTCGCGCCGCGCATCGCACGACCGACAGGACGGACGCCATGAGTTCCCCGACGCTGACCGACACCCCCACCCGCCCCCGCGACCGAGCAGTCAGCGACTTCACGGAGCTGACCCGCACCGTCCAGGCGGCCGGCTTGATGAAGCGTCGCCCCGCGCACTACGCCGTGCGGCTCTCCGCCGCCGTGCTCGCTGTGCTGGGCCTGATCGCCACGATCATCCTCGTCGGCGACTCCTGGTGGCAGATCGCTGTCGCGTTCGCCGCCGCGGTGATCCTCACGCAGGTCGCCTTCCTCGGCCACGACGCCGCGCACCGCCAGATCTTCGCCGACGGACGCGCGAACAACTGGACTTCCCTCGTGCTCGCCGACCTCTTCGTCGGCTTGAGCCACGGCTGGTGGCAGCGCAAGCACACGCGCCACCACGCCAACCCGAACAAGATCGACGCCGACCCCGACATCGACCTCGAGGTCCTCTCCTTCACGCCGGAGCAGGCCGCGACGCGCACGTCGAAGCTGTCGATCTGGTTCCTGAACCACCAGGGCTGGTTCTTCTTCCCGCTGCTGCTGCTCGAAGGCGTCGCGCTGCACGTCGCCGCCGTCAAGCGCCTGTCGTCGCGGGAGAAGCTGGACCACCGCGCCGCCGAGATCGTCATGATGACGATCCGCCTCGTGGGCGGCGCCGCGCTGGTCTTCCTCGTGATGTCCTGGCCGATCGCGCTCGTGTTCCTCGCCGTGCAGATGGGTGTCTTCGGGTTCTACATGGGTGCCTCGTTCGCCCCGAACCACAAGGGCATGCCGTTGATCCCCAAGGACTCGCGCCTCGACTTCCTGCGCCGCCAGGTGCTGACCAGCCGGAACATCGGCGGCGGCAAGTGGGTCGACGTGCTGATGGGCGGGCTCAACCACCAGGTCGAGCACCACCTGTTCCCGTCGATGCCCCGCCCGTCCCTGCGTCGTGCCAAGCCGATCGTCGAGGCGTACTGCCGGGAGCACAACATCCCCTACGTCCAGGTCTCGCTGCCGCGCTCGTACGCGATCATCGTGAAGTACCTGAACACCGTCGGGAAGCCCGACCGTGACCCGTTCAACTGCCCGATGACGGCGCTCTACCGCGTCTGACCCTCGGCACAGCGAAAGCCCCCGTCGTCCTTCCGGACGGCGGGGGMTTCGCTGTTGGTCGGCCCGTCAGCCTC
The DNA here is from genome assembly GCF_054049315.1 of Cellulomonas sp. P5_E12. Classification (NCBI taxonomy): domain Bacteria; kingdom Bacillati; phylum Actinomycetota; class Actinomycetes; order Micrococcales; family Cellulomonadaceae; genus Cellulomonas; species Cellulomonas sp. P5_E12. The sequence continues at coordinate 24,743 of NZ_JBFUMP010000010.1, forward strand.
GTCGGCCTCGTCGGCCTCGTCGGCCTCGTCGGCCTCGTCGGCCTCGTCAGCTGAGCATCGAGATCACCTGCTGTGCCTGGTACTCCAGCGCCGCCCGCGCGGCCGGTGTGACCGTCGCGTGAGGCTGCTTCGGCGTGAGCAGGTCGACGTACGCCGCGAGCGACTTGGCCGCGACCTTCTCGTTGCCCCGGTCGGCCGCCTTGTCGGCCACATCGAGTGCCGCGAGCAGCTGCACGACCACGACACCCGAGATCGCACCGGCGTCGATCTGCGCCGTGGTCGCGTCGCGCAGGGCGTCGATGCTGCCCGGCGCGTAGTACGACGGCACCGGCACCTGCGTGAAGTCCGTGTCCGAGGCCAGGTAGAAGCCCACGTCCGACGGCTGGTTGTAGGTCGTCTGCTGGCGGGCGACCTCGACGCGGTACTGCGGGTCCTGCATGAGCGTGTACATCTTCTTGTGGCTCAGGGCCGTGTTGGTGAACACGCGGATCGCCGACGAGTTCGTCGTGCGGACCAACAGCTCCTCGCGCGAGTCGCCGAGGATGTCCGCCACCAGCGACGGGTTGCCCTTGGTGCCGTTGTTGGCGCGGGTGCCGGTGGCCGTGAGCTGGCGGCCGCGGGTCCAGTCGTCGATCGTGACGTTCTGGTCGCCCGAGCCGTTGACGATCTGCGTGGTGCCGTCCGGCAGCCACTTGATGCTCATGTTCGTGCCGGGGATGGCGCCCGGGGTGAACTGCCCGGTCGCCGTGTACAGCCCCAGCGAGCCGGAGCCGCCGGGCAGGCTGGCCCAGACCTCGAGCCCACGGACGTTCGGCAGCACGTCGCCGATCATCGAGCGGCCCGTGTCGGCGCCGGAGTACTTGCCGAACAGCACCTCGCCGGTCTTCGCGTCGCGCAGGGCCATGCCGTACGGCGCACCCGTCGCGCCCTCGTGGCACGTGTAGATCTCCAGGCCCGGGCGGTCCGGGTCGATGTCGGTCACGTGGATCGCGTCGCCGTGGCCCAGGCGTGCCAACGTGCCGGGTGCCGACGAGCCCGCCGGGAGAGTGTCGAACGACGAGTACAGGACGGAGCCGTCGTCGTCGATCGTCGCGCCGCCGTAGACGATCTCCTGCTTTCCGTCGCCGTCGACGTCGGCCGCCGAGAGCGAGTGGAAGCCCTGCGTCGTGATCTTCCCGTAGACGGGGTCGGTGCCGTCGCGCCCGTGCGGGCTGTCGTTGAACGGGTTGGTCATCGGCACGTGCCCGGAGTCGACGTACCAGCGCTCCTTCAGCGCCGTCCCGTCCCAGTCGTACGCGACGATCGTGGTCCGCGTGTAGTAGCCGCGGGCGAAGATCGCCGACGGCGTGGCCCCGTCCAGGTACGCGACGCCGGCGAGGAACCGGTCGACTCGGTTGGCGGGCTCGATGCGGGCCATCGCGTAGTCGCCCCACATCAGGCCGTCGTCACCGCGGCCGGGCTTGTAGTCGATGGTCTGGAGCTCCTTGCCGGTCGCCCCCTCGAACACCGTGAGGTACTCGGGGCCGTCGACGATGAACCCCTCGAAGTTGCGCAGCGCGTTGCGGGTGCTGCGACTGGGCGCGTAGACGTCGACGAAGTAGTTCGCCAGCGCCGTCGCGTCCTCGTGGCTGAGCGGGTACGTGTACTGCTTCGGGATGCCGAGCGCCTCCTCCACCGTCGACGGCCAGTGACCCGCGACGACCTCCGGGTGGCTGCTCCAGCCCTCGAGCATGCGGACCAGGTGCTCGAAGTAGCCGGCCTTGCTCAGTCGGTAGTCGGTCGTGTCGGTGACGCCCGCGTCGCGGTCCCGCTGCGGCAGGGTCACGTACGCCTCACTGGCGACCGAGCCGTCGGCCGCGTACTGCGTGATCTTGGTGCCGGGGGCCGTCTTCATCATGAGCTCGGCCCTGCCGTCGCCGTCGTAGTCGTAGACGGGGAACTGCGTGTAGTGCGCGCCGGCCCGGATGTTGACGCCCATGTCGATGCGCCAGAGCTGCGTGCCGTCCTGCTCGTAGGCGTCGACGTAGACGTTGCCGGTGTACCCGACCTGGCTGACGTCCTTCGAGTTGGACGGGTCCCACTTGACGATGTACTCGTACTGCCCGTCGCCGTCGACGTCCCCGACCGACATGTCGTTGGCCGAGTACGTGTAGGCCTCGCCCACCGGCGTGACCCCGTCGGCGGGCTTGTGCAGCGGGATGTCGAGGGAGGCCTGCGCCCACGGCGTCGCCTCGGTGCCGTCGACCTCGACACCGTCGACGACGGCCGCCACCCGGTAGCGGGAGGTCGCCGTGCCGGCCGGGTCGACGAAGTTCGTCGAGTCGGTGACGGTGCCGACCTTGGCGCCGTCGCGGTAGACCGCGAAGTCCGGACCGGTGAGGCCCGTGGTGGTGGCGCCGGTGACCTCGCTGGCGAGCAGCCGCCAGGAGAGGAAGACGCCCTCGTTGGTGACCGCCGCGACGAGCCCGCGGTCGAGGCGCTCCAGCGTGAGGCCGTCCGGTCCTTGGGTCGCGCCGCCGTGCGAGCCGGCGACCGGCGTGGCGGAGGCGGGGGTCGCCGTCAGCGTGCCGACGAGCAGCACGGAGCCGACGACCATCGCGGGCACGGTCAGCGCGCGCCCTCGCGCCTGCGACGACCGCGTCTGTCCGGCCGATCCCACGCGTCGTCCCGGCGATCCGGGCGGTGTCGATCCTCTTCGATGCGTCAGACTCATCCTTGAATCCTTTCAATCGCCTAGGAGTTCCCCAGGGACGAACGGKGTGCCCTCCAGGAGGAAAGTCGGGGGCGCCATTGACCCCGACCGCCCACGACCGTATCGCCTGGTTCACCCGAGTCAACCCGGCCTGAGACATTCGCCGGATTCCGTCGAGGGGAGCGCTCCCGGCAACGGAAACCGCTATCCGATCGGGCCGCCGACACCGGCTGGCGAGCAGCCCCACGAGTGACGGAGTGTCCGGGTTCGTGGGTTGGCGACGAGTTCGTGGGCTGCAACCCGCGAGCTCGGCGCGAACCCGCGAACTGGCTTCGTCAGGAGGCCGGCTTCACGCGTTCCACGTCCCATCGCCCTCGCGGGCCCGCGCCGAACTCGTGAGTACCTGTCGAGCTCGTGGGCTCCTACTCACGATCTCGGCTCGGCGTCACGAGTTCGACCGGGCGGGCTGGAGAGTCGCCGTTGCGGTGGCGCATGCGGCACCAGACGCCGACTCAGGACGTCCGACGGCACCCCGACTCGCCGCGCCCCGAGAACGTCACTTTGCCGCGAGAACGTCACTGTGAACTGCCGTTCTCGCGGCGAAGTGACGTTCTCGGGCGGCGCGGTTGCCGACGACAGTTCAGACCTCGAACGTGTAGCCCAGGCCCGGTTGGGTGAGGATGTGGCGCGGGTGGGCCGGGTCCGCCTCGAGCTTGCGGCGGAGCTGGGCGGAGTAGACGCGCAGGTAGTGGGTCTCGTCGGAGTAGCCGGGCCCCCAGACATCCTGGAGCAGCTGTCGGCGCCCCACCAGGCGACCGCGGTTGCGCACCAGGACCTCGAGCATCGACCACTCGGTGGGGGTCAGCCGCACCTCGACGCCGTCGCGGAGCACCCGGGCCCGAGCGAGGTCGATGGTCAGGGCGCCGGCAACGACGACGGCCTCGTCCGACGGGTCGCCCGCCACCGACGAGCGCCGGACCGCGGCCCTCAGCCGCGCGAGGAGCTCGTTCATCGCGAACGGCTTGGTCACGTAGTCGTCGGCCCCCGCGTCGAGGGCGTCCACCTTGTCCTCGCCGTGCTGCCGGGCCGACAGGACGACGATCGGCACCCTGCTCCAGCCGCGGATCGCGGTGATGACGTCGAGGCCGCTCATGTCCGGCAGGCCCAGGTCGAGCAGGACGACGTCGGGCGCGCGGGAGGCCGCGGAGGTGATGGCCGAGGCGCCGTCGGCCGCCGTCGCGACCTCCCAGCCCGACGCGCGCAGCGTGATGGCGAGCGCGTGGGCGAGCCCGGGCTCGTCGTCGACGACCAGCACGCGGTTGCCCGTCATCGCGCGACCGTCTCGTCGGGTTCCGGCGACCCGCTCGCGGCCGGTGCCGTGGGCGCATGCTCGTCGGCGAGCGGGACGGTCACCAGCATCGTCAGGCCTCCGCCGGGCGTGTCCTCGGCGGAGAGGTCCGCACCGACCGCCGTCGCCAGCCCGTCCGCGACCGCCAGCCCGAGCCCGAGGCCCGTCCCGGCGGAGTCGTCGAGTCGCTGGAAGGGCGCGAACAGCTGCCCCTTGAGCTCGTCCGGCACGCCCGGGCCCGAGTCCGCCACGCGCAGCACCATCCCACGCCCGACCACCGCGGCACTCACCTGCACGGGACCTCCGGCCGACGCGTACCGGACCGCGTTCGAGACGAGGTTGGCGACGACGCGCTCGAGCAGGCCGGGGTCGGTGAGCACGTACGGCAGCTCCTCCGGCACGTCGAGCACGACCGGGAAACCCTCGACGGCCAGCGGGACGATCTCGTCGAGGCTGGTGGCGCGGAGCACGGGCCGGACGCTGCCGGTCTGCAGGCGGGACAGGTCGAGCAGGTTGTCGATGAGCCGCTCCAGCCGGGCGGTCGACTCGGCCAGCGTGAGCACGAGGGCCGCGCGGTCGGCCGGGTCCAGCTGCAGCGACAGCCCGTCGACCGACGCGCGGATGGTGGCGAGCGGGGTGCGCAGGTCGTGCGAGACGGCGGCCAGCAGCGCCGTTCGCGTGGCGTCGGTCTGCTCGAGCAGGCGGGCCTGATCGGCCTGGGCGTGCAGACGCTCGTGCTCGAGCACGATGCCGACCTGCGACGCGAACGCCTCCAGCACGCGGCGGTCGCTGGCGGGCAGCACGCGGCCGGTGAGCGCGAGCACGCGGTGGTCGTCGACCGTGAGGACCGCGTCCGCGTCCTCGGGCCGCAGCGCGGGGTCGACGCCGTCCACCGCCAGCACCTCCCATCCCGAGCCCCGGGCCTCCAGGAGCGCGACGGCCGCGAGCGTGAAGGTCTCGCGCAGCCGCGCGACGAGGGCGGCGGCCGTGTCCTGGCCCGACAGCACCGACCGGGAGACCGCCGCGAGCGCGGAGGCCTCGGCGCGCGCCCGGAAGGCCTCGGCCGTGCGCCGGGCGGCGAGGTCGACCACGGAGGCGACCCCGGCCGCCACCAGCACGAACACGAACAGCGCCAGCGCGTTCTCCGGCTGGTCGATGGTGAGGTGACCGGTCGGGATGGTGAAGAACCAGTTGAGCAGCAGGAACCCGACGACCGCGCTCACGATCGCCGGCCACAGGCCGCCGACCAGAGCGACGAGCACGGTCAACGCGAGGAAGAGCATGAGCTCGGTGGGCAGGCTCACCAGGTCCCGGTTGGCGCTGAGCAGAGCCGTGAGCAGCACCGGCCCCAGCAGAGCGGTGGCCCAGCCGGCGATCAGGCGCGAGCGCGACAGGGGCGAGCGTCGCGGCCGTCGTCGGCCCCCGCGCGCCTTCTCGTGCGTGACCAGGTGGACGTCGATGACGCCGGCCAGCCGGGCGATCTCGGTGCCGTTGCCCTCGGACAGGGCCTCGCGCCAGCGGCTGCGCCGGGAGACGCCGACGACGATCATCGTGGCGTTGACGCCTCGGGCGAAGTCGACCACGGCGCTCGCGACGTCCTCGCCGACGACCGTGTGGAACGTGCCGCCCAGCGACTCGACCAGCCGGCGCTGCTCCGCGATGGCCCCGGGCGGCGCGCTGGGCAGTCCGTCGGTGGCGAGCACGTGCACGGCGAGCAGCTCGGACCCCGCCGCGCGCTGGGCGATCCGGGCGCCCCGACGCAGCAGCGTGTCCGCCTCCGGCCCGCCGGTGACGGCGACGACCACCCGCTCGCGGGCCGGCCACGGCGTCTCGATGCGGTGGTCGCGCCGGTAGGTGGCCAGCGCGTCGTCCACCCGGTCCGCCAGCCAGAGCAGGGCCAGCTCGCGCAGGGCGGTGAGGTTGCCCACCCGGAAGTACTGCGTGAGCGACGCGTCGATCTGCTCGGCGCGGTACACGTTGCCGTGCGCGAGCCGGCGCCGTAGGGCCTCGGGCGCCAGGTCGACCAGCTGGATCTGGTCGGCGTCGCGCACCACGCGGTCCGGCACCGTCTCCCGCTGCCGGACACCCGTGATCGCCTCGACGTCGTCGTTCAGCGACTCCAGGTGCTGCACGTTCACGGTGGTGACCACGTCGATGCCCGCGGCGAGGACGTCCTGCACGTCCTGCCACCGCTTGGGGTGCAGGCTGCCCGGCACGTTGGTGTGCGCGAGCTCGTCGATCATGACGACCTGCGGTGCCCGCGCCAGGACGGCGTCGACGTCGAGCTCCGTGAAGGTCGCGTCCCGGTGGACCAGCGTCCGCCGGCTCAGCACCTCCAGGCCGTCCAGCTGCGCGGCCGTCGCCGCCCGGCCGTGGTCCTCGACCAGGCCGACGACGACGTCCGTGCCGCGGGCGAGGCGGCGGTGGGCCTCGTCGAGCATCGCGTACGTCTTGCCGACGCCCGGCGCCGCGCCGAGGTAGACGGTCAGCCGACCGCGCCTCGGTGGCACCTCGCCGCTGGTCACGAGCCCATTGTCTGCAGCACGAGGTTGAGGCGCAGCACGTCGACGCGCGGCTCGCCGAGGAATCCGAGGTCGCGACCGACCGTGGTGGCGTCGACCAGCGCGGACACCGACTCGACGGACAGCCCGTTCTCGCGGGCGACCCGCGCGGCCTGCAGGTGCGCGTACGCCGGCGAGATGTCGGGGTCGAGGCCCGAGGCCGACGCCGTCAGCGCGTCCACGGGAACGTCCGCGGGGTCGACGCCCTCGAGCGCGGCCACGGTGGCCCGGCGCTCCTCGATCGTCGCCACCAGGTCCTCGTTGAGCGGCCCGAGGTTGGAGCCCGCCGACGCCAGCGAGTCGTACCCGTCGCCGGCGGCCGACGGCCGGGGGTGGAACCACTGCGGCCCGTCGAACGACTGCCCGACGAGGAGCGACCCGGCGGCGGCGGCTGCGGAGGTCACGCGCTCCCCCGAGGAGGAGACGAGCGAGCCGTTCGCCTGCCACCGCAGCGCGAGCTGGGACACCCCCGTGACGGCCAGCGGGTAGGCCAGCCCGAGCAGGACGGTGAGCACGAGCAGCACGCGCAGGCCCGCCCACGACTGGCGGGCGAAGGACACGACATCGGTTCCGGTGGTCATCAGGACATCCCCAGGGCAGTGACGATCAGGTCGATGAGCTTGATGCCGACGAACGGGGCGATGACGCCACCGAGCCCGTACACCAGGAGGTTGCGGCGCAGCAGGGCCGACGCCGACGCCGGCCGGTAGCGGACCCCGCGCAGGGCGAGGGGCAGCAGCGCGACGATGACCAGCGCGTTGAAGATGACGGCCGACAGGATCGCCGATTGCGGGCTGCTCAGGCGCATCACGTTGAGCACCTCGAGCTGTGGGAACGCGACGACGAACATCGCCGGCAGGATCGCGAAGTACTTGGCGACGTCGTTGGCCACGGAGAACGTGGTCAGCGCCCCGCGCGTGATCAGCAGTTGCTTGCCGATCTCGACGATCTCCAGCAGCTTGGTCGGGTTCGAGTCGAGGTCGACCATGTTGCCGGCCTCCTTCGCGGCGGTCGTGCCCGTGTTCATCGCGACGCCGACGTCCGCCTGCGCCAGCGCGGGGGCGTCGTTGGTGCCGTCGCCGGCCATCGCGACCAGCCGCCCGCCCTCCTGCTCGCGCCGGATGAGGGCCAGCTTGTCCTCGGGCGTCGCCTCGGCCAGCACGTCGTCCACGCCGGCCTCGGTGCCGATGGCCTTCGCGGTGAGCGGGTTGTCGCCCGTCACCATGACGGTCCGGATGCCCATCGCGCGCAGGGCGTCGAACCGCTCGCGCATGCCCTCCTTGACGACGTCCTTGAGGTGGATGACGCCGAGCACGCGCGCCGGGTTCTGCCCGAGCTGCTCCGCGACGACCAGCGGCGTGCCGCCCGACGCCGAGATCGCGTCGACCGTCGCGGCGACGTCGGGACCCGTGTGCCCGCCGGTCGAGTGCACCCAGTGCGTGACCGCGGCGGCGGCCCCCTTGCGCACCGACCGACCGGGCAGGTCGACCCCGCTCATCCGGGTCCGCGCCGCGAACGGCACCAGCTCGGCGCCGGCCAGGTCGTGCCGCTCGCGCAGCCCGAACCGCTCCTTGACCAGCACGAGGACCGAGCGGCCCTCGGGGGTCTCGTCGGCCATCGACGACAGCTGTGCGGCGTCCGCCAGCGCCTCCGGGGTGACGCCCGCGGCCGGCAGCAGGTCGGCCGCCTGGCGGTTGCCCAGCGTGATGGTGCCGGTCTTGTCCAGCAGCAGCACGTCGACGTCGCCGGCGGCCTCGACCGCGCGGCCGGACATCGCGAGCACGTTGCGGCGCACGAGCCGGTCCATGCCCGCGATGCCGATGGCCGAGAGCAGGGCGCCGATGGTCGTCGGGATCAGGCAGACGAGCAACGCGACGAGCACGATGAGCGGCTGCCGGGCGCCGGAGTAGACGGCGAACGGCTGCAGCGTGACCACGGCCAGCAGGAACACGATCGTGAGCGAGGTGAGCAGCACATTGAGCGCGACCTCGTTCGGGGTCTTCTGCCGCTCGGATCCCTCGACCAGCGCGATCATCCGGTCGACGAACGTGTGACCCGCGGGGGCCGTGATCCGCACGACGATCCGGTCCGACAGCACGACCGTGCCGCCGGTGACGGCCGAGCGGTCGCCGCCGGACTCGCGGATGACCGGCGCGGACTCGCCCGTGATCGCCGACTCGTCGACGCTCGCGACGCCCTCGATGACGTCTCCGTCGCCGGGGATGGTCTCCCCCGTCACGACGATGACGACGTCGCCGACCTTGAGCGTGGACGACGCCACCTGCGCGGTCGGCAGCTCCGCGAGCCCGGTCGTCGCCTCCAGCGTGTCCTGCGGCGCGAGCACGCGGCGGGCCGTCGTCTCGCGCTGCGTCGCCCGCAGGCTGGCCGCCTGGGCCTTGCCGCGGCCCTCGGCCACCGACTCCGCGAGGGTCGCGAAGAGAACCGTGAGCCACAGCCAGACGGTGATCGACCAGGCGAAGACGCTCGGCTCGGCGACGGCCAGCACGGTGGTGAACGCGGCGCCGACCTCCACGACGAACAGGACCGGCGAGCCCCACAGCCTGCGGGGGTCGAGACCGCGCAGGGCGCCGGGCAGCGCCTTGGCCAGCTGCGGGCCGGACAGCGCGCTCTTCGCGGCCACCGGCTGGGGCCGCTCCAGGACGGACGTGCTCATGACAGGGACTCCACGACGGGACCGAGGGACAGGACGGGAACGAACGTGAGGCCGACGACGACGAGCGTCACCGTGACCAGCAGGCCGACGAACAGCGGCGTGTGGGTGGGCAGCGTGCCGGCCGTCTCGGGGGTCTTCTTCTGGCGGGCGAACCGCCCGGCCAGTGCCAGGACCAGCGCGATCGGCACGAACCGGCCGATCAGCATCGCGAGCCCTAGGAGCGTGTTGTAGAACGGCGTCCCGGTGGTCAGGCCCCCGAACGCGGAGCCGTTGTTGTTCCCGGCGGACGCGAACGCGTAGACGATCTCCGAGAGGCCGTGCGCGCCGGGGTTGAGCAGACCGCTCAGCCCGGCCGGCGTCGAGATGGCGACCGCCGATCCCAGCAGCACCACCGCGGGCATGGTGAGGACCGCGAGCGCGACGAGCGTGATCTCCTCGCGGCCGATCTTCTTGCCCAGGTACTCGGGCGTGCGCCCGACCATGAGGCCGGCCAGGAACACCGCGACGATCGCCAGGATCACCATGCCGTACAGCCCGCTGCCGACGCCGCCCGGGGCCACCTCGCCGAGCAGCATCCCGACGAGCGCCACCCCACCGCCCGGCGCGGTCAGCGAGTCGTGCGTGGAGTTCACCGCGCCGGTGGACGTCATGGTGGTCGACGCCGCGAACAGCGCCGAGGCGGCCTCGCCGAACCGGACCTCCTTGCCCTCGAGCGCGCCACCGGCCGCCAGGGGGCCGGTGCCGGCGCCGGCCAGCTCGGCCCAGGTGAGGAACCCGACGGCCGCGACCCACAGGGTCGACATCGCCGCCAGGATCGCCCAGCCCTGCCGACGGTCGCCCACCATGCGCCCGAACATCCGCGGCATGGCGAACGGGATCAGGAGCAGCAGCACGACCTCCAGCACGTTGGTCCACGGTGCCGGGTTCTCGTACGGGTGCGCGGAGTTGGCGTTGAAGAACCCGCCGCCGTTGGTGCCCAGCTCCTTGATGGCCTCCTGCGAGGCGACCGGGCCGCCCAGCACCGACTGGGTGCCGCCGGCCAGCGTGGTGATCTCCGCGTGCGCGTGCAGGTTCTGGATCACACCGCCGGCGACCAGGACGATCGCCGCGACGAACGCGAGCGGCAGGAGCACCCGCACCGTGGCGCGTACCAGGTCCGCCCAGAAGTTGCCCACCCGCCCGTCGGTGCCGGACCGCGCGAACCCGCGGGCCAGGGCCGCGACGACCGCGATGCCGACCGCGGCGGACAGGAAGTTCTGCACCGCGAAGCCGGCCATCTGCAGCAGGTGACCCGCGGCTACCTCGCCGGAGAACCACTGCCAGTTGGTGTTGGTGACGAACGAGACGGCCGCGTTCCATGCCCCCGCGGGGTCCATCGGCGGCGCGCCGATGTCGAGAGGCAGCCGGTCCTGCAGCCGGGCCAGGCCGAACAGCACCAGCACCGACACCAGCGAGAAGCCCAGCAACGACAGCAGGTACGTGCTCCACCGCTGCTCCGCGTCGGGGTCCACCCGCATCAGCCGGTAGCCGACGCGTTCCACCGCGAGGTGCTTCGTCGACGACATGACCCGGTACAGGTAGTCCCCGAGCGGACGGTGGCTGACCGCGAGCACCACGACGACGAGCGCGACCTGGGCGATAGCGACCCACAGGGCGGTCATCGGACCTTGTCCGATCGCAGCAGCTGGACCACCAGGTACACCAGCAGGGCGCCCGCGACGACGAGCCCGGCGAGGTCGAAGCCGCTCATGATCGGTCCGTCCGGCGGGCGAGGAGCGCGACGCCGGCAAAGAACAGCACGGTCAGCGCGAGGAAGGCCAGGTCGGCCATGGCAGTGACTTTCCGACGAAGGAGCGAGGAGGACACCCGCTGGTCTACGCCGTGCCGCGGCCCTCGTGGGCCGTCTTGACGGAACCCTGACGCGCAACGCTGCGGTCCTGACGCAATGACTCCACCCACAGGATGAGCGCCGCCGAGCGGCGGGTCACCTAGACTCCGTCCGTGATCTTCAAGGCGGTGGGCGAGGGCAGGCCTTACCCGGACCACGGGCTCGAGACGGCCAAGCAGTGGGCCGAGGTCCCGCCGCGCCAGGTGCGGCTCGACGAGCTGGTCACCACGAAGCGCACGCTCGACCTCGATGCGCTGCTGGCTGAGGACTCCACGTTCTACGGCGATCTGTTCGCCCACGTCGTCCAGTACCGCGGCGTGATGTACCTGGAGGACGGCCTGCACAGGGCGGTCCGGGCCGCCCTCCACCAGCGCGCGCTCCTCCACGCCCGGGTGCTGGTGGTCAAGTGACCGAGCAGGACCGTGGTCGTCAGCTGCGTCGACGGCACATGCACGAGCGGCAGGCCGTGATCTTCGGCGTGCTCCTCGCCGCTCTCGCGCTCGCCGGGCTCGGCGCCGCCGCCATCTTCACCGGCAGCCTCAACCTCCCAGTCTTCGCCCGCGACTTCGCCACGGAGGCCGCCACGACCGGTCCGCAGGACCCGTATCCCTGCCCCCCGGCCGGCTCGTTGCCCGTTCCCGCCGCGCAGATCACGGTCAAGGTCTTCAACGCGACCAGCCGGGTGGGGCTCGCGGGCGCGACCGCCGCCGCCCTGCAGGACCGCGGGTTCGTCATCGGCGCGACGGAGAACTTCGCCGTCGCGTACGACGGCAAGGCCCGCATCATCTTCGGCACCGCCGGTGTGGCCCAGGCCTACACGCTCGCGGCCCACCTGGACGGCCCCGTGCTGATCCTCGACCCGCGCACCGACCCGACCGTCGACCTCGTCCTCGGCGCCGAGTTCCCGGAGCTCAAGGCCATGGACACGGTGACGCTCGACCCGGCCGCGCCGCTCGTCGCCCCGGCCGGCTGCACCCCGTTCGACCAGGTCGTCGCACCGGCCGCCCCCGCGACGACGGAGACCGCCCCGGCCGGCTGATCCGCCCGCCGTGCGCGCGCCGGACACCCGTGCGAGGTTGGTGACCTGACCGTGGTCACCGACCACGACCGACCTGGGAGCCGACGATGACCGACAACGTGCCTGACCCCGTGGCCTCCTCCGCACCTACCGCGCCGGTGGCACCCGACGACCAGCGTGACGACGCGTACCTGGAGCCGAGGACCACCGCGATCTTCCCCGTGGCCGGCGCGAGCGCCGGGACGGTCCCCGCGGCCGTGCACCCCGACGTCGAGCGGCCGTCCCAGGACGAGTGATCTCACAGGCTGCGGGGCCACCTCGAGCGAGATGGTCGGGCTAGCCTGAGGCCCTGCCCGTCCGGCCGGCCTCGTACGGGCCCGCTCCCTCGGAGGTCCCGCTGCTCCGCCGCCTGCTGCACTCCACCACAGCCGTCTGGGTCGCGTTCGTCCTCGTGCACGGCTGGCTCGCGTTCGTCGGGCTCGTGTTGATCCCCCAGCAGGCGTTCTGGGACCTCGACCTCTACCGCTACTGGATGTGGCTCGGCATCTACCGCGACCAGTGGCCGGTGCTCTCCGGCACCTGGGTGTACCCGATCGGCGCGATCGTGCCGATGCTCGTGGCCGCCACGGGCGGGACGGGTGGCGTCTCGGGGTACGCGCCGGCGTGGTCGGCCATGATCACCCTGCTCGACGGCATCGCGCTCGCGGTCCTGCTGCGCGTGCGACGCCCCGACCGCCCCGACGACGCCCCGACCACGTACGGCGCCTGGTGGTGGCTCGCGTTCCTGGCGCTGCTCGGCCCCGTGGCCATGGGCCGGCTCGACGCGGTCGTGGCGCCGGTGGTCGTGATCGCGCTCGCGATCGCCCTGCGGCACCCCCGCATCACGTCCGCGCTGCTCACCGCCGCCGCGTGGATCAAGGTGGCACCGGGCGCCCTGCTCATCGCCCTGTTCTTCGCGGTGAAGAGGCCGCTGCGCAGCGTGGTGGTGCCTGCCGCGATCGTCAGCGCGGTGGTCGTCGGGGTCACCGCCGCGCTCGGCGGCTTCGCCCACGTGGCGTCGTTCCTCACCGAGCAGGACCAGCGCGGGCTCCAGATCGAGGCGCCCGGCGCGACGCCGTGGCTGGTCGCCGGCCTGTGGGTGCCGTCGATCACGCGGGTCCTCAACCAGGCGATCGTCAGCTGGGAGATCCACGGGCCTGGGACCCAGGGCGTCGCCGACGTGCTCGGGGCGCTGTTCTTCCTGGCCATCGGCGCGGCCGCGCTGCTGCTCTGGTGGCGCCGCGAGCAGCTAGGCGCTCGGATGTGGTCCGGCGGCATCGCCCGGACCGAGCTGCTGGTTCGCGGAGCGATGCTGCTGACGCTCGCGATGCTCGTGTTCAACAAGGTGGGCTCGCCGCAGTACATGGGCTGGCTGGCCCCGCCGGTCGCGGTCGCGCTCGCGCTGCGGCTGCCGGGATGGCGCACGACCGCGTGGCTGGTCGCCGGCATCGCGGGGGCGACGCAGCTGGTGTTCCCGTGGTTGTACAGCCAGGTGATCTACGGCGGCCCGGGCGTGACGTTCACGCTCGCCGCCCGCAACGTCGCGCTCGTCGTCCTGCTGGTACACACCGTGGTCGCGCTGGTCCGGCCTGTACCGCCCGAGGACCCGGCAGGCGCTCAGGTCGAGGACCTGCGCCGCCAGGAGCGGATCACCAGCGCGAGCCCCGCCGCGTAGCCGACGCCCAGCACCCCGAGGTACGGGCCGTAGAACCGGCGCAGCACCGGGTGGCCGATCGCCGCGGCACCGGCCACCGCAGCGCCCATCGCCACCGCCCGCGCCCCGCGGGCACCGGCCGTGTGGACCGCGAGCGGCAGCCGCGGGATCCCGGCCTCGCCGGCCGCGGCCGCGTAGAGCTTCACCGGGACGCCGTTGACGGCCTGCTTCCAGACGCCGCGCGCGCCTGCCGCCATGTGCTCTGCGGCCGCATCACGCATGCTCTGCGTGGTGAGCGGCGCCGGCGGTCGCATCCCGCGGCGCGTGAGCTCCGAGGTCACCAGCACGCCGACCACCGAGCCCGCCGTGAGCCACCCGGCGGCGGGCAGGATCCGGCGCGGGTGCGCGACGCCCACGATGCCGAGGTACATCTCCATGGTGACGGGCCAGCTCACCGCCTCGGCGAACCCCCACGCGGCGGCGCCGACCATGCCGGCCTTGCCGTCCATCGCCCGGTACAGCAGGCGCCAGGTGCGCGACTCGGACGCGGTCGCCGGCCCCTCGGCCAGGAGTGCGTCGAGCTGGTGGACCACCGGCGACATGTCGTCGCCGTCCAGGTCCTCCGGCTGGATCGGGTGCCCGAGCCGCACCTCGACCGGCCCCGGGTGCAGTCCGCCGCCCTTGGGCAGCAGGTCGGCGGTGCCGACGATGGCGACGGGCAGGAGCGGCACGTCGAACTCGCGGGCGAGCCGCACGGCGCCGCTGCGCAGCTCCCCGATCTTCCCGTCGGTGCTGCGCGTGCCCTCAGGGAACACCAGCAGGCTCGAGCCGGCGCCGAGCACGGCCTGCGCGCCCTCGACCAGCCCGGCGTAACCACCGCCGCCGTCGCGGTGCACCGGCACGGCACCGATCGCGAGCTTCAGCCCGCGGCGCATCCACGCCTTCTCGAACCAGTAGTCCTCGGCCGCGACGACCACGGGCTTGTACGGCGCGGGGAAGGCCGCGATGAGCGCGGGCGTGTCGGCGTGCGAGCTGTGGTTGGCGACGATGACCATCGCCTCGTACGGCGCGGAGCCGCGGACGCGGTACCCGCCGACGAGGTGGAAGGCGTTGCGCCAGAACGTGTGCCGCAGGGCGCCGGCCAGGTTGAACCCGGGCGGCAGGCCGACCCGCCGGTGGGTGGTCACGCGAGCACCGCCGCGAGCGGCAGCACCAGCAGCAGGGAGTCGACGCGGTCCAGCAACCCGCCGAAGCCGGGCAACCACGCACCGGCGTCCTTGACCCCCGCGCGCCGCTTCACCATCGACTCCAACAGGTCCCCTCCGACGCTCCCGAGCACCACGGCGACGTACAGCCCGAACGAGGCGGAATCGAGCACGACCAGCACGATCGCGGCCCCGACGGCGGCTCCGACCATACCGCCGACGGTCTTGTTCGGACTGAGCCGGGAGAGTGGTCGTCGGGCCCAGGCGACCCGGCGCAGGAACGTCCCGCCGCACCAGGCCGCGACGTCGGTGGCGGCCGCCGCGAAGCACAGGAGGTACGCGTCGCGGCCGACGAGGACCAGGTTGGCCAACGACCAGCACAGCCAGATCGAGCCGAACGCGGTGAGCGTGGCGCGCTCGAGCCCTCGCTCGGAGTCGCCGGCGAGCAGCGCCGGGACCGCGCAGAGCAGAGCCACCAGCGGCACGAGCGCGAGCAGGTCCGGATCCAGCCAGGCGGCCAGCGGGTAGGCGACGGCCAGCACCAGCAGCAGGACGGTCTCGGCGCGCGGCAGCAGCATCATCGCCGCGAACTCGCGCACCGACTGCAGCGCGAGCAGCGCGGCGAGCGCGGCGGTGGGGCCGGGACCCAGCCACATCGGGATGCCGATCACCGGCAGGATCAGCGCCCACGTGGTCCAGCGCCGGCGCAGCTCGGGCTTGCCCGAGAGGAACACGGGGATCGCGGCGAGCGCGAGGAGGGTCATGCTGACGACGAGCAGCCAGACCGCCCGGCCCTCCAGGTCGAGGTGCCAGGCGCCCAGCACCGCGTGGATCTCGAGCGGGGGGACGGTCACGCGAGCACCGCCCGCACGCGCCGGAGCCGGAGCACCGTCGTCGTCAGCGACCCGACGGCGATCAGGCCGGCCCAGAGCCCCAGGAGCGCCGGAAAGGCCGTGGCGACGACGACGACAGCGCACCGCTCGGTCTTGCCCCACGGGCCGCCGTTCAGCCGCGGCGCGCCCGCCCCGGCGCCGGCCAGCGAGGCGAACGTCGGCAGCGTCGCGCAGACCGCGGCGACCAGCACCCACGTGACCTGCTCGGGGCCGTCGGCCAGCACCGCGAGCCCCGCGAACATCAGCAGGTCGCTCGCCCGGTCACCGATCTCGTTGAGGACGAACCCCCAGGGCCGCGACACCCCACGCGCCCGGGCGACCGCGCCGTCCAGGTTCGCGCCGGCCAGCCGACCGGCCAGGAACACCAGGACCAGCGGCCACCAGCCGAGCGCGATCGCGACCGCCGCCAGGGCCGCGCTGAGCACCCCGAGCCACGTGAACACGTCCGGGGACGTGCCCCGGCGGACGGCCGCCTGCACGAACCCGTCGAGCCGACGGGTGTACCAGGGCTTGAGGGCGTACAGGCCGCGCATGCCCGGACCCTAGCGACTCCGTGCCCCGGCACCGTCAGTTCCGGCGCGCGTTCACCCCAGCTGCGCAGCGACCTCCGACGCGACGAGCTCGAGGTGGTCGAGGTCGTGCAGGTCGAGCACCTGGAGGTACACGCGTGTGATGCCGAGCTCGCGGTACGAGCCGATCCGGTCGACCACCGCGCTCGGCGTCCCGGCGAACCCGACGGCGCGGACCTCGGCAGCGTCGCGCCCGATCGCCGCGGCCCGACGCTCCACCTCGGCGTCGTCGCGGCCCACGCACAGCACCTGCGCCACCGAGTACGTCAGGGACGACGGGTCGCGGCCCGCGTCCTGGCACGCGGCGCGGACCGTGGCTACGCGCCCCTCGACGTCGGTGGGCGCGGGGAACGACATGTTGAACTCGTTCGCGTACTTGGCCGCGAGCGCCGGCGTCCGCTTCGGGCCGCTCCCACCGACGATCACCGGGACGCCGGCCCTGGTCGGGTCGAGCGGCGAGAACTGCACCGGCTTGGGCAGTGCCGGCGCGTTCGTCAGCGTGTAGTGCGAGCCCTCGAACCCGTAGCGCGACCCGACCGGCGTCCCCCACAGGCCCGTGATCAGCTCGAGCTGCTCGGTCAGCAGGTCGAACCGCTTCTCCGGGAACGGGATGCCGTAGGCCGCGTGCTCCTGTGCGAACCAGCCGGCGCCGAGGCCCAGCTCGACCCGACCGCCGGACATCTGGTCCACCTGCGCCACCTGGATCGCGAGCACGCCCGGGTGCCGGAAGGTCGCCGACGAGACGAGTGTTCCCAGCCGGATCCGGCTCGTCTCGCGCGC
Source organism: Cellulomonas sp. P5_E12 (assembly GCF_054049315.1). Classification (NCBI taxonomy): domain Bacteria; kingdom Bacillati; phylum Actinomycetota; class Actinomycetes; order Micrococcales; family Cellulomonadaceae; genus Cellulomonas; species Cellulomonas sp. P5_E12. The sequence goes on from NZ_JBFUMP010000010.1 coordinate 42,064, forward strand.
CAGCCCCGCCAGGGTCGTCCAGGCGTCCGTCGGGCCCGGCAGCCCGTCGCCGTCGCCCATGCGCAGGTAGTGGTCCGAGCGGAAGAAGGCGTCGAACCCGAGGTCCTCCGTCGCCTTGGCCACCGCGAGCAGGTCGTCGTAAGAGGCCCCCTGCTGGGGCTCGGTGAAGATGCGCAGATCCATGCCGTCCACCCTCACACAGGTCACGCCCGCTCGCGGCGCGACGGCGGGGCGTGCGACGGTGGTCGGGTGAGCATCGGATTTCCCTCCGTCGCGCCCGACCGCCACCCCGCCGACGAGCCCTTCGCGGTCGCCGACTGGCGCCGACGCGTGGCGCAGACCTACGCCGACGTGCGGCGCCTCGCGGAGTCGGATCCCGCGACCGCGCACGCCGTCTGGGTGCAGCGGCGCGACGAGCTGCTGGCCGAGCACGCCGCCTCGCCGCTCGACGCCGACGCCAAGGCCGCGTTCGTCGGACTCGACGTCCCCCACTACGACCCCGCGTTCCGGTTCGAGTGCGAGGTGCTCCCGGCCACGCACCAGCGGCTCGACGTCAGCACCGGCACGGACGGCGTGGTCCCGTTCGAGCGCATCGGGACCGTCGAGCTGGGCGACCTCGGCAGCCTCGCCGTCTGGGTGCTGCGCGGGTACGGCGGCGGTCTGTTCGTGCCGGTCAAGGACGCGTCGGCGGACACGTACGGCGGCGGCCGCTACCTGCTCGACACCATCAAGGGCGCCGACCTGGGCATGGTCGGCGACCGGCTCGTGGTCGACCTCAACTTCGCGTACAACCCGTCGTGCGCGTACGACCCGGCGTGGACGTGCCCGCTGGCCACCCGCGCCAACACGCTCGCCGTCGAGATCCCGGTGGGTGAACGCACCTTCTCGTGAGCGCCCGCCGAGCGAGCAAGCCCTGAGCGGGTCGATGACGACGCTCATGGCTTGGTCGACACGGCGACCCGACATGAGTGACATGTGGGACGGCCGTGTCGGGTTCGGCGACCGTCAGAGCTGGCAGGTCGGGCACCAGTACAGCTTGCGGCTCGCCATCTCCTCGACGACCACCGGGTTGCCGCTGACCAGGCACGGCTCGCCCGTGCGGTGGTAGACCCAGTGACGCAGGTCGGGGTCGGTGAGGGCGCGCTCGCGGTCCGGCGCCGACAGGTCCTCGCGCGTGATCATCACGCCCGTGCGGATGCCGTCCGCCAGCAGCACCGCCCAGTCAGCCCACAGCGATCGGGCGACCTCGACCGGGACGCGCCGACCCGGGGTGTGCGGGTCGAGCCGGGCGCGGAACAGGAGCTCCGCGCGGTAGATGTTCCCGATGCCCGCGACCACCGACTGGTCCATGAGCAGCTGACCGACCGCGACGTTCCTCGTCGTCAGCCGGTCCACCATCACGTCGCCGGCGCGCGCGAGGTCGTCGGTCGACGCCGGGTCCGGTCCGAGCCGGTCGACCGCCGCCGCGGCGCCGCCGGGGTCGAGCACCTCGCACGCCGACGGCCCGCGCAGGTCCGCGACCGTGTCGGCAGACGCGAGCCGCACCCGGACCTGCCCGACGGGATCGGGCGGGAAGTGATGGGGCACGGTCGCCACCAGGCCGCCCTCGCCGGCGGGACCTTCGCGCTCGTCCTCCCCCATCCGCACGGCCCGCCGCAACCGCGGCGCGCCCATGCTGCCGACCGCGAAAGACCCGGCGACCAGCGGCGTCAACGACCCGTAGAAGTCCCACGCGCCGTAGAGCCCGAGGTGCACCCGCAGCACGTCGCCGCGCTCGAACGTGCAGAACAGCTGCTTGCCGACGGCGTCGGCCGACACGAGAACCTGCCCGTCGAGCCGTGCCGCGCCGGCCGCGAACCGGCCCTGCGGCGAGCTCACGGCGAGCGGACGCCCGACGAGGTCGAGGGTGAGCTGACGGGCGATGCGGTGGACGGTATGACCCTCGGGCACGCCCCGAGGCTAGGCCACCCGCAGGCGCTCCGCCGCCGCCACCGCGGCCTGCGCCGCCGCACCGGCCGCGACGGCCGCGCTCTTCTCGTTCTCCTCGCGCTCGAGCAGCTCCTGCTGCGCCAGCGTGGCGGCCTCGAGGACGTCGGTGATCTCGGTGCCGAGCAGCTCGTACCGCTCGAGCAGCGCGTCGCGGAGCGCCTCGACCAGGTGGCGGTGCCGCGACAGCAGCCGGCGGACGGTGCTGCGAGCCTCGTCGAGCACGGCCTCGAGCTGGGCGCGGGCCTGCGCGTCGCTGAGCACGGCGGACACCAGGTCGTGCGGCGTCGCCGCGAAGGAGATCAGCGACCCGGTCATGCCGGCCGCACCGACCATCTGCGCGGCCGTGCGGGTGGCCGACGCGAGGTCCCCGGCGGGGCCCGTGCTGGTCTGCCCGAAGAACAGCTCCTCGGCCACCCAGCCACCCATCGCGATCTGCACGAGCGCCCGCAGGTCGTAGTGGGAGTGCGTCCAGACCTCCTCGCAGTCGTCGTGCGCGAGCAGGCCCAGCGCGTCGCCGCGCCGGACGATCGTGAGCACCTCCAGCGTGCGGTTCGGCGCCGCGAGCCAGGCCGTGACCGCGTGGCCGGCCTCGTGCGTCGCGATGAGCCGCTGCTCGGCCTCGGTGTACCGGACCGGCTGGCCGATGCCGACCATCTCCGTGATCCGCGCGTGCTCGACGTCGGCGAACGTCATGGCCAGCGACCCGCGGCGCAGCGCGTTGACCAGGGCCTCGTCCAGCAGGTGCTCGATCATCACCGGAGTCCAGCCGTTGGTGGCCGCCGCGAGCCTGTCGCGCAGCACCGGGTCGTCCAGCTCGGCGTCCGTCGAGCGGCGGGCCAGGAAGTGGTCGACGAGGGCGCGGCGGCCGACCGCGTCGGGGGTCGCGAACGTCAGCCGACGGTCGAAGCGCCCGGGCCGCAGCAGAGCCGGGTCGAGCGAGTCGGCGCGGTTGGTCGCGGCGATGAGCAGGATCGGCGCCTTGACGGGCTTGCGCTGCCACAGCTGCCTCGACGCGGGCAGCAGCAGGTTCGCGCGGGCGAGGAAGAAGTTGACGAACTTGTCCCCCGGCGTCGGCTCGTCGAACGACTGCATCTGCACGAGCAGCTCGTTGACGACGCCGCCGGTGCCCTCGCTGACGACGGCGTTCTTGACGACGCCTCCGAACGGTCGGACGTCGAACGCGCTCGCCGTCATCGACGACATGCCGCCGCGGCGGGTCGCGATGGCGTCGATCTCCTCGATGAACCCGATCGCCCCGCCCTCAGTGCGGGCCGCCTTGCGCAGCGCCTTGAAGTACGCGCGGATCTTCTTCGCGGTCGCGCCGTAGTACATCGACTGGAACGACGTCGCGGACACGAACAGGAACGGCACCCCCGCCTCGGCCGCCATGGCCTTGGCCGTCATGGTCTTGCCGGTGCCGGGCAGCCCCTCGAACAGCAGCCCGCGCCGGGGGGTGCCGCCCATCTGCTCGGCGAACTGGCGGTGCGTCTGGAACAGGTCGATCGACCGTCGCACGTCCTCCTTGACGGGGTCGATGCCGATGACGTCGTCCAGCCGGACGTCCACCTGCTCGGGCCGGTAGACCACGTGCGGCGACCGGGCGGAGCCCATCTGCGTGCCGACCAGGAGGAGCAGCAGGGCCGCGAAGAACAGCACCGGAACCAGCACCAACGGGTCGATCGTCGGCATCGGCGGGACCAGCGGCCTGTTCAGCAGAGAGCTCACGATGACGTACGCCTGCAGCGCGAGGATGACGGCGGCCGCCCGGTACACCCGCCGGCGGCGGACGCGGTCCCGCTCGAGGGCGATGTCGTGGGCGCCACGTCGGATGGGGGAGACGATCTCGTCGGCCACAGGCATGCCTTTCCCTCGGCGCCTGGGATCAGACGACGCTGCGTCGCGGGAGGTGCGATCAGCCCATCGTGGGTCCGGCCGGGCGAGTCGGCAACATCGGACATATCGGACCACCCGAACGGTCCAACCACGAGCCTTCCGTCACCCGTTCGAGCGAAGCGTCCGGCGGAGCGACTCGACCTCCACGTCGCCGAGGCCCAGAGCATCCCGCAGGTAGCCGTCGAACGACCCGAACTGCTCGCGCATCGCATCGAGCGCGGCCTGCAGGTACTCCGCGCGGACCTCCAGCAACGGCCGCAGCAGCTCGGGATCGCCGCCCGCGGCGGCAAGCTGCTGCAGCAGCGGGGCGAACGTCTCGCGGACCGCCGGGTTGACCGCGAGGAACTCGTCCATCGCGCCGGCCTCGTCGACGCCCGCCGCCAGCAGCAGGATCGTCGCCGCCCACCCGGTGCGGTCCTTGCCCGCGGTGCAGTGGAACAGGACCGGCGTGCGCGTGGGGTCGATGACGGTCCGCACGAGCCCGGCGTACGCGGTCCGGGCGGCGACGCCGACGACGAGGCGCCGATAGACGTCGATCATCTGGCCCGCGAGGTCGAGCTGCTCGAGGGCGTCCTCCGATCCGCCCTCGCCGAGCAGCGCCGGGAGCTGCGCCGCGGCCCCGCTGGGCAGGTCCGCGAGCGCGTCGAGCACCAGCAGCGTCGCGCCCGCCGGCAGCTGGTCCGGCCGGCCGGACCGCTCCTCGTCCGTGCGCAGGTCGACCACCGTGCGGATGGCGAGCCGGGCGAGCGCCGCATCCGTGGCCACCGCGGTGTCCGCGAGCTCGGCCGAGCGGTACGCCACGCCCGTCGCCACCGTGCCGCCGTCGGCGGCCGGCCGGCCTCCGATGTCGCGCAGGTTGGTCACGGCGGGCGACAGGAGAACGTGCTCGTCGAGGCTCACGGCGCCAGGCTCTCAACCGTGCCGCAGGCGCGCCACCTGCAGTCGCAGGTAGTCGCGCTCCGCGAGGCTGGTGGTCCGCCGCGACGCGAGCAGGAGCTGGTCGGCGGCCTCGTCGGGACGGCCGGCCCGCTCGAGCAGGTGCCCGCGGACGGAGGCCAGACGGTGGTGGCCGCCGAGCGGCTCCTCGAGCGTGGCCAGCAGCGCGAGGCCGGCCTCCGGTCCGCGGACCATCGCGAGCGCGACCGCGCGGTTGAGCGTGACCATCGGGTTGCCGGTCAGGCGCTCGAGCAGCCCGTACAGCGCGAGCAGCTGCGGCCAGTCGGTCTCGTCGGCGGTCGGCGCCTCGTCGTGCACCGCCGCGATCGCCGCCTGGAGCTGGTACTCGCCGACGGCGCCGCGCACCAGCGCGTCCTCCACCAGCGCGATCCCCTCGTCGATCATCGACCGGTCCCACAAGCCGCGGTCCTGGTCGGGCAGCGCGACCAGCTCGCCGTGCGGCCCTGTACGCGCGGGGCGGCGGGCGTCGGTGAGCAGGACGAGGGCGAGCAGGCCGGCCACCTCGGCGTCGTCGGGAAGGCTCGCGTGCAGGTCGCGCGTCAGTCGCAGGGCCTCCACCGAGAGGTCGGCGCGGGCCACCGACGTCCCCGTGCTGCTGGCGTAGCCCTCGTTGAACATCAGGTACAGCACCCGCAGCACGGCGCGGAGACGCTCGGCGTACTCGGCCGCGGACGGCATCCGGAACGGCCCGTCCAGCTCCCGCAGCGTGCGGCGCGCCCGGCTCAGGCGCTGCGCCATCGTCGTCTCCGGCACGACGAACGCCCGCGCGATCTCGGCCGTCGTCAGCCCGCCCACCGACCGCAGCGTCAGGGCGATCGCCGACGCCGGGCTGAGCGCGGGGTGGCAGCAGCCGAAGAGCAGGAGCAGGGAGTCGTCGGCCTGGAACGCGGATACGCCCTGGTCCATCGTCGCGACCAGCTCCTCGCGGCGCCGGCGCGCGTCCTCGCTGCGGTAGCGGTCGACCAGCTTGTGGTGCCCGACGACGACGAGCCACGCGTGCGGGTTGTCGGGCACGCCCGTGTCCGGCCACTGCGTCGTGGCGGCGAGCATTGCCTCCTGCAGGGCGTCCTCCGCGTCGGCCAGGTCCCCCGACCGCCGGACCAGCACGCCAAGGACCTGCGGCGCGAGCTCGCGCAGCAGGTCCTCGATGGCTCGGTCACTCGGCAGGGGAGGGTGCCTCCATCAGCGCGCGGACCTCGAACACCTGCTGGATCGGGACGCCGTCCGGCCCGGGTGCGGCCGACGCCCTCGCGGCGATCGCGATGGCCCGCGCCTCGTCCTCGACGTCCACCGTCCAGTAGCCCGCGAGGAACTCCTTCGACTCGGCGAACGGCCCGTCGACGATCACCGGCGCGGACACCCCGTCGCTCCGGACGAACTTCGCGGAGTCGGGCCAGGCGAGCCCCCGGCCGTCGACGAACTCGCCGCTCGCCACCAGCTCGGCGCCCAGGTCGTGCTGGAACTGGATGTGGCGCCGCACGTCCTGCGGCGCCCAGGTGTCGATGGGCGGGACGCCCTCGATGAAGTAGTTCATCAGCAGCATGTACTTCACGATGCACTCCCGTTCGTCGTGGCCCCCGTCGGGCCTCCCACCCAGTGGTCGGAGCCGGACGCAGGTCCTCGACACGCATCCTTGCCGCTCCGGGCGCCCCGCGCGATGTCCGTCATTCGGGATTCTCCGCCGAAGCCCTTGCCGGGCGGCCGCCCCTTGCTACAACTCCGCCCAGGTCACGAGCACCAGCGCGAAGCCCCGGCTCGCTGGTCAGCAACCCCTCCACGACGGGGTGCTCCGGGAGATGACCCGGCCGTACCGACCGGTGCGGCAAGCGTGCAGCGAGAAGGAGCTCCACCGTGGTCCACCAGCAAGGCACCGCAGGCAACGAGGACGTCGTCGCTCTCGTCGGCAACCCCAGGCCAGGGTCGCGCACCCTCGCCGCTGCCGTTCAGGTGGCGGACCGGCTCGCCGACGGCGCGGACGTCACCACGGTCGACCTGGCGACGATCGGCCACCAGCTCTTCACGGCCGACCGCTCGCTCCTCGACCCCGCCCTCGCCACCGTGTCGGGCGCCCGGCTGCTGGTCGTCGCGACGCCGATCTACAAGGCCACGTACACGGGGCTGCTGAAGTCGTTCCTCGACCTCTACGGCCCCGACGGACTCGCCGGGGTCGTCGCCGTCCCGCTCGTCGTCTCCGGCGGCCCGGCGCACCTGCTCGCCGGCGAGGTGCACCTGCGCCCCCTGCTCGTGGAGCTCGGCGCGACCGTCCCCACCCGGACGCTCGCCGTCACGGAGGCCGACCTCGCCGACCTCGACCCGGTCGTCGACCGCTGGCTCGAGCGCGCGTACGGCCCCCTGCGCGCCGCCCTCGACGTCGCGGCCCTGTCCGCATGACCGCCGAGATCCTGCGCAAGCTGGACGCCGACCTCGTGGAGCAGGACGAGCCGCAGCTGAGCCCGCAGGCCTACAAGGAGGTGTTCCGTCGGCACCCCGCGGGGGTGGCGGTGGTGACGCTGCTCGACGACGACGGCCGGCCCGTCGGGTTCACGGCGACCTCGGTCATCTCCGTGTCGGCCGAGCCGCCCCTGCTCGCGTTCTCGCTGGCGTCGACCTCGTCGTCGTGGCCCGCCCTGTCCCGCGCGCGCACGCTGGCGATCAGCTTCCTGTCGTCGGCCCAGGACGACGTGTCCGCGCGGTTCGCGACCAGCGGCATCGACCGGTTCGCGGCCGGCGGCTGGTCGGCGCTGGAGACCGGTGAGCCGGTGATCGACGAGGCCGTGTCCTGGCTGCGGGGTCGGGTCGTGCAGCGGGTGCCCGTGGGCGGCTCGTACCTGGTCTCGGTCCGCGCCCTCGCGCACTCCGTCGCCGACGACGCCCTCCCGCTCGTCTACCACGACCGCACGTACCACCGGATCGGCGACCACACGGCCGTCTGACCGTCGCAGAAGGTCCCCGGCGTCTCGATGCCGGGGGCCTTCTTCGCGTCTACGTCCGCACTCGTGCGGACCAGAACCCGCGTGAGTGCGGACGTCCTGGTGGGTGGCGCAACAACGTCCGCACTCGCGGGGGTCAGGGCCCCATCGAGTGCGGACGTTTGGTGGGGGCTAGCGGGAGGACGCGGCCACGCCGGCGCCCACGAGCTCGTCGTCGGCGAGGCCCCAGGCGCGGGCGAGCAGCTCGTACGAGCGGGCCGTGTCCGCAGGGTCGTGCGTGATCGTCGTGATCAGCAGCTCGTCGGCACCCGTCGCGCGCACAAGGGCGTCGAGGCCGCGCGCCACCGACTCCGCGTCGCCGACGATCCGCGTGTCGATCCGGTCGCGCAGCAGCGCGCGCTCCGCCTCGCCGCGCAGCTCCCACGGCGTCGTCGTGCCGGGCCGCGGGTACGGGATCGCGCCCGCGCCGCTGCGGATCGAGAGCACCCACTCCGCGAACGGGTCCCCCAGCTCGGCCGCGCGCTCCGAGGTCTCCGCGACGAGCACGTCGGCCGAGACGACGACGTACGGCTCGTCCAGCACGCCGGGCACGAAGGCCGCGCGGTACGCCTCGACGGTGTCCAGCACCGTCGCCGGGCTCACGTGGTAGTTCGCGGCCAGCGGCAGGCCCAGCTCGCCGGCCACGCGCGCGCTCTCCCCCGCGCTCGACGCGAGCACCCACAGGGCGAGGTCGGAACCTTCGACGGCGGGGTCGGTGACCACGCGGTCGCCGGCTCGGGCGGTCCCCGCCTGCAGCGCGAGGACCGTGGACAGCTCGTCCCGGAACGGCGCCGGCGTCCGGCCGGCGCCGAGGAACTCCAGGTGGGCGACGAACCGCGCGCGCAGCTCAGGGTCGGGGTCGGCGTAGTTGAGGGGCGGCGCGGCGGGCACCAGCAGCCCGTCGACCACGCGGTCCTCGGTCGCCGTCGACCGGACGCGCCCTGCTGTCGAGGCGGCCACGTCGGGCACGGCGGACTTGCTCGGCGGCGGGAACGACGCCCGGCCGAGCCCGAGGTCCACGCGCCCGGGGTGCAGGGCGGCGACGGTCCCGAACTGCTCGGCCGCGACGACAGGGCTGGTGGAACCGAGCAGCACGGCGGCGGACCCGACGCGGATGGTCGAGGTGGCACTCGCCGTCAGCGCGGCGAGCACGCCCGGCGTGGCCGACGCGACGCCCGGCGCCAGGTGGTGCTCGGCGTACCAGACCCGCCGGTACCCGAGCCGCTCGACCAGCTGCGCGCGGTCGACGGCGGACCGCAGGGCGTCGGCGCCGCTGCTCCCCTCCGGGACGGGCGCGAGGTCGAGCACGGACAGGGGCACGGCACGGCGGGTCATCGGATCTCCTGCAGGGCGGGTCGGGACAGGTGGAAGGCGGGGTGCGATGCACGAACGACGCGGTCGGGGTCTTCCTCGGCGAGGTCGGCCAGGACGCGGCCGATCGCGGGGGCGAACTTGAAGCCGTGGCCGGAGAAGCCGGCGGCGACCACCAGCGGTCCGCGGCGGTCGAGGACGAAGTCGTGGTCGGGCGTCGTCGTGTAGGTGCACGAGATCGGCGCGGGCGACGAGGCGTCGACGCCGGGCAGCCACTGCGCCGCGTACTCCTGCAGGAGCGCGAGCTGCGTGGGCTCGGCGGTGAACGTGCGGTGGTCGGGGTCGGTCACGGGGCCGACGGCGTGGAAGCCGACCTTGATCCCCTCACCGGGGGTCCCCAGCCCGTAGGTGCCGCTGGGCCACGGGTGCTCGCCGAGCGGCCGGTGCGTGAAGCTGGGCCAGTCGTCGGGCGTGCCCGACCGCAGCGCGAAGTGCGCGGGCTGCTCCTGCGTGACCACCAGCGGCGGCGCCTCCGACCCCAGCAGCGCGGAGGTCCACGCGCCGACGGCCAGCACGACGCTGCGGGCCCGGAACGCCCCCACGGACGTCTCGACGACCACACCGTCGCGAGCGACGGCCAGGGACAGGACCTGCACGCCGTGCCGCACGTCGGCGCCGAGCGCGGCGGCGGCGGACTGGAACGCGGCGACCGCGCGGTCCGCGTGGATCCGGCCGGCGGTCCGAGTCTCGTGCAGCACGGTCCCCTCGAACCGCAGCCCGGGCCAGCGCTCGTGCGCGGCGTCGGGCGAGAGCAGCTCGTGCGGGATGCCGCGGGCGACGAAGGCGTCGACCACGCCCGGCGCCGGCTCGCCGTGGCTCACGCCGCCGGTGAGGGCGAGCACCCCGTCGAACGACTGCCACAGCTCGAGGGCCTCGGCCGCGAGGTCGAGGTACTCGGGCCGGTCGTACGTCTGGCGGTAGATCCGCGAGGCGCCGTGCGACGCGCCGTTGACGTGCCCCGGCGCGAACCGCTCGAGGAGTACGACGTCACGACCGCGCCGCGCGAGCTGCCACGCGGCGGCGGAGCCCATGACGCCGCCTCCGACGACCAGGTGGTCGACGACCTGCACAGGGAACACCTCCGACGGGGAACGAGGGGTGGGGGACGAAACTGGTGGCCGGCCGGGCGTCCCCCGACCCCGACCGGCCACCGCGGACGCTCGTACGTGAGCACAGCATCCGGTCTAGGGGGTCAGCTCGTCTTGGGCAGACCCGGCGGGTTGGTCTCGGACTTCTCGATGGCCTCGGCGGACAGGCCCCAGTGCGCGAGGACCTGGGCGTAGGTGCCGTCGTCGAACGCGTGCTGGAGCGCGGCCGTCACGGCCGGCGCCAGGTCGGAGCCCTTGAGGGTGGCCACGGCGATCTGCGCCGTCAGCGGCCAGCCGCCGTTGAGCGTGCCGACGACCTTGAACTGGTCGGGCGCCGTCGCCGCGCTGTAGGAGAGGCTGGCGTTCGGGCCGACATAGGCGTCCACCCGGCCGGACTGCACGGCCAACAGCACGTCCGAGTAGTTCTCGTAGTACTCCGGCGAGCCGTTCTTGATCGGCTCGAGGCCCTTGTCGATGTTCTCCTGGTTCCAGGCCAGCAGGATCTTCTCCTGGTTCGTGCCGGAGCCGACGCCGACCGTGAGGCCCGCGATGTCCTTGGGCTCCTTGATGGCCTTGATCTTGCTCGACGCGCCGGTCAGCCAGCCGAGCTGGTCGTTGCGGTACGACGAGAAGTCGTACAGCTCCTTGCGCTCCTCGGTCACGGTGACGTTGGAGATCACGGCGTTGACGTCGCCCGACTGCAGGGCGAGCGGCCAGTCGGCCCACGCCTTCTGCTCGAGCTCCAGCTTGAGTCCGAGGGCGTCGGCGACGAGGCTGGCGATGTCGGTCTCGTTGCCGATCGGCGTCTTCTCGTCGTCGGCGAGGAAGCCGAGCGGCGGCGCGGCGCCGGCCGTCGTGGCGACCTTGAGCACGCCCGACTTCTTGATCTCGGCCGGCAGCAGCGCGATCGCGTCCTCGGCCTTCGTGGTGTGGATCCGGTCCTGGTCGGGGCTCGTGCTGATCTCGAGGCCGGCGGCGGTCGCCTCGGGGGAGGCGGCATCGGCGACATCCGTGTCCGCGGAGGCCGGTCCGGCGCACGCGGCGAGCGCCAGCAGGGGCACGAAGGCCAGTGCGCTCACAGCACGTCGGAAGGTCGTAGTCACGGGGATCTCTCTCTCGGTCGGGAGCGCAGGGGCGCGCTCGTCACGCCGTCCGCGGGGTGCGGGCGACGAAGAACTGGGGGTCAGAGCACCTTGTCGAGGAACGCGCGGGTGCGCGGGTGCTGCGGGTTGTCGAGCACCTGGCTCGGGGTGCCCTGCTCGAGGATCTGCCCGCCGTCGATGAAGACCACGTTGGTGGCCACCTCGCGGGCGAAGCCGATCTCGTGCGTGACGACGATCAGGGTGGTGCCGGTCGCCGCGAGGTCCCGGATGACGTCGAGGACCTCTCCGACCAGCTCGGGGTCCAGCGCGGACGTCGGCTCGTCGAAGAGCACGACGGCAGGCTTGACCGCGAGCGCCCGGGCGATCGCCACGCGCTGCTGCTGCCCGCCGGACAGCTGGCGCGGGTAGGCGTCGGCCTTGTCCGACAGCCCGACGCGGGCCAGCAGCTCGCGCGCCTCGGCCTCGACCTCGCCGCGCGACCGCTTCTGCGCCGAGACCGGCGCCTCCACGACGTTCTCCAGCGCCGTGAGGTGCGGGAACAGGTTGAAGTTCTGGAAGACGAACCCGATGCGGGTCCGCTGCACCAGGACGTCCTTCTCCTTCAGCTCCTGCAGCGCGCCGTCGGAACGCTTGCGGTAGCCGATGAGGTCGCCGTCCACCGAGATGGACCCGCGGTCGACCTTCTCCAGGTGGTTGATGGCGCGCAGCAGGGTCGACTTGCCCGACCCCGACGGCCCGAGGATCACGGTCACCTCGCCCGGCTGGACCGTCAGGTCCACGCCGTCGAGCACCTCGAGCGTGCCGTAGGCCTTGTGCACGCCCCGCACCTCGACCAGTCCGGCGGCCATCAGACGTCCCCCCCGTGATTGGTGCGGACCAGGACGCTGCGAGACCGCCCGTAGCCCGGTGGCAGGTCGCCCGGCAGCGGACGTCCGGTCAGCCGCGACCACCCGATCCCCACGCCCCAGCGCGCCCGCTGCAGGGGCGTCGGCGGCAGCTGCCGCAGCGCACCCTTCGCGTAGTGGCGCTCGACGTAGTACTGGATCACCGTGATCACGGTGGTGACGACGAGGTACCAGATGCCCGCGACGATGAGCAGCGGGACCACCCGCTGGTTGCGGCCGTAGATGACGCCGACGATGTAGAACAGCTCGCCGTACGCCAGCACGTAGACCACCGACGTGCCCTTGACCAGGCCGATGATCTCGTTGACGGCCGTCGGCACGATGGTCCGCATCGCCTGCGGCAGGATGATCCGGCGCTGCTGGCGGGACCGCGGGAGCCCGAGCGCGGCGGCCGCCTCGTGCTGGCCCTGGTCGACGCCGAGGATGCCGCCACGGACGATCTCGGCGGCGTACGCGGCCTGCGACAGCCCGAGCCCGAGCACGGCGGCGCCGAACTTGTCGATCACGTCGAGGGTGTCGAACCCGACGAACGAGGGCCCGAACGGCACCCCGAGCGTGATCGTCGGGTAGAGGTATGCGAGGTTGTACCAGAGCAGCAGCTGCAGGATCAGCGGCACGGATCGGAACACCCAGATGTAGGTCCACGCCACCGACCGCAGCAGCGGCGAGCGCGACAGCCGCATGAGCGCGAGCACGGCACCCAGACCGAAGCCGACCACCGCGGAGGCGACCGTGAGCCGCAGGGTGCCCCAGAGCCCGTCGAGCACGGACGGCCAGGTGAGGTACTGCCAGACGACGCCCCACTCCCACTTGGGGTTGGTCACCAGCGAGTTGACGACCATCGCGAGCAGGACGGCCACGATCGCGGTGGCGATCCAGCGGCCGGGGTGGCGGGCGCCGAAGACTCGGGGCTCGTCGGCGGGTGGGCGGGCGGGCGGCGGGGACAGGACGAGGGACTCGTCCTGGTGCACATAGACGGTGGACACGGTCACTCCGAGGCGGTGAGGGACGGACGGGACGGGGGCGGGTCCGTACAGAGCCACTTCTCGAACGCGAGCGGCCCGATGTCCTCGGGGTCCGCGGCGGTGTCGAAGAGGGGGGTGAACCCGGTGGCCAGGTAGAGCGCCGCGGCCTCCGGCTGGCGTGGGCCGGTGGTCAGGTACAGCCGCTCGTAGCCGGCCTCGACGGCGCGGGTCTCGAGCTCCGCGAGCACCCGGCGGGACAGACCGCGCCGGCGGTGCGCCGAGTGGGTCCAGATCCGCTTGTACTCGGCGGTCCGGACGGTCGGCAGCCCGTCGAAGTCCCGCGTCCCGGGCCGGGTCAGCCGCGCGGCGTCCCCCAGCTCGGGTTCGGCGCGCAGGCGGAAGGCACCGCCGGCGACCGCCACGTCGTCCTCGAGCAGCAGGATCAGCGCGCCGTCCGGCGCCGCGAACTGGTGGGCCGGGTAGCGCTCGAGCTCCTCGCGCAGCGCGTCGACGCCGAACCGGTCGCCGTACCGCGACGAGTACTCGTGCGCGAGCTCGTCGAGCATCGGGCGCACGGCCTCGTCGAGCAGGCCGAACGAGGCGACGGTGAGCTGCGCGCTGGTCGTGGTCGTCGTCATGTCAGGCCGTCGCGGCGTAGCGGGCGGCGGCGATCGGGAGGCCCAGCGTGTCGCGCAGCGAGCTGCCGGGGTAGCCGGCGCGGAACCGGTCGGCGGCGCGGAGCAGCGGGACGATGCCGTCGACGAGGGCGGGCAGGTCCGTGTGCACCGACGCGGGCCGCACGACGAACCCGTCGGCGATCTCGTCGTCCACCCAGGTGGAGACGAGCTCGGCGAAGCCGGCTGTGGTGCCGACGAACGACAGGGTGCCGGTGTCGACGCCCTCGAGCTCGGCAAGCATCTCGTGCCGGGCCACAGCGCTCGCCCGGTCCGGTCCGGCGACGAGGTGCACGTCGACCAGGACTCGCACGTCGCGGGGGTCGCGACCCGCCGCCGCGACCGCGGCCAGCACGCGGAGCCGGGCTCGCGCGGCGTCGTCCGGACCCGTCGCCCGGACGCGCACGACGTCGGCGTGGCGTCCCGCGAGGTCGAGGGCGGCGGCGGAGTCGGCGCGCACGACGACCGGCGGCCGGCCCTGCGGGGGGCGTCCGGCGGCGGTCGACGGCTTCGACGCGAAGTGCACGCCGTCGTGCGCAACGAACCGGGGACGGACCGGCGCGCTGTCGTCCCACCGGTCCCAGTGGCGCTCGACGACCCCGACGGCCTCCGCCGCGCTCGCCACGGCCGCCTGCTCGACCGACGTCGAGCGCGGGCCGGCCGTCGGCACGTCGTCGATCCGGGTGTCCCAGCCGACCTGCCAGCCGGCGCGGCCGTGGCTCGCGTGGTCGATGGTCGCGATGGCCTTGGCGACGTGCGCCGGCGCGGTGTGCGTGGTGCCGACGGTCGAGACGAGCCCGATCCCCGAGGTGCGCGGGGCCAGCCGGGCGGCGACGAGGGCGGCGTCGAGCCGGCCCTGCAGGGCGGTGTTCCGGCTCGGGTGCAGCGCGAAGCCGTCGTCGAAGACCACGAAGTCGAGGGCGCCGCGCTGCGCGACGGCGACCAGCTCGAGCAGGCGGGCGGCGTCGAACAGCCGCTGGCCCTGGGAACCGTGGTCGCGCCAGGCGGCGGCGTGAGCGCCGGTGTCGCTGAGATCGATGCCGAGGTGGGCGTGGCGGGGCGAGGCAGGCACGGGTGTTCCGTTCGTCCAGGCGGGAAGAGGGCGCGCGCTCCTCGCCGAGCGCAGCGGCGCTTCGGGGGTACGCGTCGCACGCCCCGGTCGCGGGGCGTGCGGAGGGTGGGTCAGCGCGTCAGCGGCGACAGAGGGCCGGACAGGAACGCGTCAGCATCGAACGGGTGGTGGCCCCGGTCGCGTCCATGGTCCGTCCCTTCGTCCCGGCGGTTGCCGGGGCTCGCATGTTGTCGACGGCGGACAGATCCCGCCGTGACCAGGTCCTCACCCGGGGCACCCCACCATGCGGAGGGTTGCCATCCAGCTAGCCGGGGCTTCGCACTGGAAATCTTGACCTTATTGGTAGGGAATTTAGACAGGGACCGCGAGGGCGTCAAACACCCGACCACATCGTGAGATGGAATGTCCGACAGTCGGTCGCTTTGCCGGATCGTGCGTGGCAGGCGCACGATGACTTCTCGGGACGTCGTCGGCTGTCCTCGGGCGGAGGTGGGGCGTGGCACGCACGAAGGTCGGCGCCCTCGTCGCGACCGCGGTTCTCGTGCTGACCGGGGCGTGCTCGGGCCAGACAGACGTGGCGCCACCGGCACCCGTGGTGGTCGCCGCCCCGGTCGCCGTGGCCAAGGCCGTCGCTCCTGCGGTCCCAACGCCGCCGCCGGCCGACCTCGCCGCGCTGCCGGTCACCGACCCCCTGCACGTCGTCGCCGGCCTGCCCGGCACGGACGGGCTCACGCAGCGCGCCAACGACGACCCGGCGCTGGGCCGCTGGCAGACCGTCGTCGTCGTGCGCGACACCGCCGCACGCGTGGCACCCGCGGGCGCCGCCGTCGGCGTCGTGCCCGCGCTGACGCTCCAGGTCCGCACCACGCTGCCGGTGATCGACCAGCGCGGCCGGTGGCTGCGCGTCATGCTCGCCACCCGCGGCGCGCTTCCCAGCCAGGACACCACCCAGGTCAACGACCGCAGCGCGTGGATCGACGCCGCCGACACCGAGGCGGCCGGCACCAGCTGGACCGTCCAGGTCGACACCGCCGCGCAGACGATCACGGTCGACGACGGCGCGGCCGCGCGCGTCTTCCCCGTCAAGGCGACCGGCAGCCCGGACAAGCCGACCCCGCACGTGCCCGGGTTCCTCGTCGGCACCCGATGGCTGGAGCCCGGCACCACCACGCCGCGCGTCCTGCTGCTCTCGACGCAGAGCGAGACGATGGACGACTACGACAAGGTGACGGGCACCTCGGCGACCGCGATCCACACGACCACGCTGCGCGGCACGGGGGCAGTCTCCAACGGCTGTGTCCGGGTGGCGGACGACGTGCTCGACCTGCTGTGGCAGGCACCCGCCGGGACGGTCGTCACCATCGTCGGCTGAGCGGCTCGCCGCGCGCGGCGACGCCGACGCACTTACCGTTCCGGCATGCGTCCCCTGCCGCTCCGTCGCCGCGCGCTGCTGCGCGCCGGGGCCTTCGCGATCGCGTTCACGGTGCCCGTCGCCGTGCTCGCCTACGTCGTGCGGGCCGAGGTGGAGGACGTCCTGCGCCTGGACCGCCAGGCCATCGAGGGCGCCACGTCGTTCACGCGCGCGCACCCGGACCTCGAGCAGGCGCTGGTCGTGTGGCAGCAGCTCTTCCAGGCGAAGTGGGTGAACCTCGCGGCCACCCTGGTCTGCGTCTGGGTGTGGCGCCGCCACGGCCTGACCACCCGGGCGCTATGGGCGTTCCTCACCATCATGGCCGCGTGGGCCGTGCAGCTCGGCGCCAAGGGCGTGGTGCAGCGGGCGCGACCGGTGGTGCAGGACGCCCTCGAGCACGCACCCGGCTCCAGCTTCCCGTCGGGCCATGCGACGAACACGGCCGCGGTGGCGCTGACCCTGACCCTGCTGCTCTGGCCGCTGCTCGGGCGCCGCGGACGGATCATCGTCCCGGTCGTCGCGGCCACCGTCACCCTGCTCACCGGGCTCGACCGCGTGCTGCTCGGCGTGCACTACCCCTCCGACGTCGTCGCGGGGTTCGCGCTCGGCACCGCCCTCGTGGGCGCGTCCTACCTGGGCTACAGCGGCTGGTCCGCGACTGCTCCCGAAACGGAGGAATGATGCACACCTTCCTGCACCGCTATGAGCTCGACACGACGGCGCCCACGCGCAAGGAGGCCTGGAGGGACTTCGCGGTCCGGATGCTCGTGCCCGCCGTCGGGCTGTGGGTCGTCGTCGTCGGGGTCGGGTTCCTCATCACCGGACCGCTCGGCGGCCTGCCGGGGGAGGCGGCGGTCAACCGGTGGTTCGTCTCCGTGCGGACGCCGGCCCTGAACTCCGTCACGGCCGCCCTGTCGGCGATCGGCACCACCGAGTTCATCATCGGCGCCTGCCTGCTGTTCGTCGGGTTGTTCTGGTGGCGCACCAAGCAGTGGTGGCTCGCGATCGTGCCCGCGATGGCGATCGCCGTGCAGGCGGCCGTCTTCATGACCGCGGCCCTGGTGGTGGGCCGCGAGCGCCCCGACGTCGAGCACCTGGACGACTCCCCGCCCACCTCCGCGTACCCGAGCGGGCACACCGGCGCCTCGACCGCGTTCTACGTCACGCTCGCGATGGTCGCCCAGCGGATCGGCAACCCGGTCGCCCGGGTGGTCGTCACCATCCTGTGCCTGCTGGTGCCCGTCGGCGTGGGCACCGCCCGGCTCTACCGCGGGATGCACAGCCCGTCCGACGTGCTCATGGGCGCCCTGAACGGGCTGGTCTGCGCGTTCCTCGCCTGGAACTACCTGCGCCGCGACGTCTCCGGCGCGACCACCGGAACCGCGAAGGAGCGCGTCGGCGTCAGCCGCTGAGGCCCGTGGCATCATCGCGAGGTGCTCCAGAACCCGAAGTTCGCCACCCAGGACGCGGCCGCGCTGCGCGCACTCGTGGACGGCTACCCGTGGGCGACGCTCGTCTCCGCGACGGACGACGGGCTGGCTGCCAGCCACTACCCGATGCTCTGGGAGGAGCGTGCCGACGACGCGATGTCGCTGGTCACGCATCTCGGCCGCCCCGACGAGCTGAACCACCGGCTCGACGGGTCCGACGTCTTGGTCGTCGTGCAGGGGCCGCACGCCTACATCTCGACCAGCTGGTACCCCGAGGGTCAGTTCGTGCCCACCTGGAACCACGTCAGCGCCCACCTCACCTGCCGGCCCGAGGTGCTGTCGGCCGAGGAGAACTACGCCGTGCTCGGCCGCCTCGTCGAGCACTTCGAGGGGACCGGTGCGGGTGCGCGGCTCCTGCCGGCGTACGACGGTCCCGCCCGCGCGATGGCTCGCGGGACGGTCGGCGTGCGGCTGCACGTCCGGAGCTTCCGCATGGTCGAGAAGCTGAGCCAGAACAAGCCGCCGGAGGTCGTCGAGAAGGTGGTCGAGGAGCTCGAGCGGAGACCGTACGACCTGCACGCCGCGCTCGCGGCCGAGATGCGCCGGGCGAACCTGACCTGACCGGGCCGCCGTCCGTATCTCCCTCCCCGGCCTCCGCTCCTCCTCGGTGAGCGACCCCACCGGGGCCGCCGGGCCCGGCGCCGACCGGCGCGGGCAACCTGGGAGGGGTAACCATGGGGTTCTACGTGAAAGACCTGTACGTCCAGCGCGTGCCGAAGTTCCCGTGGCACGACAAGCTGACCAACCCGCCGACGGTCCCCGAGACGTCGCCGATCATCCGCGTCGCGGCACTGTCGCCGCAGATCGCCCAGGTGCAGGCACGCGGCGGCGGCAGCGTCTTCCTGCCTGCCGACGACACCACGCTCTACACGATCCCGACGTCGATCACCCCGATCGTCACGCCGGTCGGTCGGCTCCAGGAGGCCGACCTGCAGCAGGTGCGCGAGACGCTCACGGTGACGCTGAAGGCCGTCGAGCAGCAGATCGAGGCCATGAAGCCGTCCGCGGAGGACCTCTCCTACGCGACGTCCGTCCTCAAGGGCTGACCGATGTCGACCCCGCCCGGCGGGCGCCTCGCCCGGATGACCCGCACCGCGGTCGTCCGGGCGGCGGCGCTCGCCGGGTGGGTCGGTCCGGACGAGCTCACCGCCGTCCTCTACCGGTCCGGCGGCACGGCGCTCGACCCGCGCGAGGACCCCCGGCTGCCGCGCTTCCTCGTCGACCGCGCCGAGCGGTCCGTGGGGGGCGCGCTGGAGCACTACGACAGGTCCCGGACCGAGCACTGGAACGGGTGGACCGCGCCRGGCACCGACACGTCGACGCAGGTGCACAAGGTCTACGTCAGCCCCGCGCTCCCCTGCCTGCCCGCGGCGTTGCCCGTCCTCTTCGCCACCGCCGTCGCGCTCGGGGTGCCGTCGTGGAAGGTCGGCGCCGACGCCGCCGGGCTGCACCGAGCGGACAAGATCGTGCTCTACCTCCCGTCGGCGCGGCGGGCCGACGAGTGCGCCGCCGTCCTCGCGGGCGCGCTCGACGGGCTCGAGGCGCAGGGCGTGCCGTTCACGGGCCAGGTCGGCGCCACCGGCATCGTCTCCCGCGGCCGCGACCAGGGCCGGCAGAGCTGGCGCGCGGTCGTGTGCCGCACCGTCGCCGAGTCGCTGGTCGACCGGCGCGCGGCCCTCGGACCCGACGCCCCGCATGCCCAGGTCGCCGACGACGCGCTGGCTTCGCTCGCCGACTCCGTCGACGTCGCGACCTGGCAGCCCGACAACCGGGTGCCGGCATGACCGCCGCCGAGCTCCGTTACGTCCTGCACGGCGACGTCGAGTCCGTGCCGATGCCCGACCAGGGCGAGGTGCTCGTCGCCCGGCGCGGCAGCCGCGTCCCGCCGCAGCTCCTGTCCGGCGACGCGATGGCCCTGCTCGAGCACTTCCGGCAGCCGTCGACGCTGGTCGAGGCCGTCCTCGCGTACGCCGCCGAGGTGGGCGGGGACCCGATGAGCACGCTGGACGAGTCGTTCGGCGTCCTCGTCGCGCTCACCCGCAGCGACATCCTCGTGGCCGACGGCACGGCGCCCGCCGAGTTCCTGCACGACCGGCACCGGGTCGGCGAGCGGGTCGGACCGGCCACGATCACGTCCCGCATCCGCGTGCTGCGCGACAGCGAGATCTGGCGGGCCGCGCTGGCGGACGGCACGCGGGTGGTGGTCAAGGTCGTCGACGACGAGGTGCACGGACCCGGCCTCGTCAGCCGCGAGCTCGAGGCGCTCGGCGTGCTCGGCGGCTCGGTCGCCCCTCGGCTCGTGTGGCACGCGCTCTCGCCCACGGGCGGCACGCTGGTGCTCGACGAGATCGACGGCGACGCGGCGGACCTGGCGGTCCTGATGGCCGACGACGAGGGACGCCGACGGGTCGCCACCGCGGTGCTCGACGCCTACGTCGACCTGCACGAGCGCGGCGTCCTGCACGGCGACGTCCACCCCGGCAACGTGCTGGTCGGTCCCGACGGCCGCGTGACGCTGGTCGACTTCGGGCTCGCGGGCACGGGCGTCGCGCCCCCGCCCCGGCCGGGCGGCGGCGAGTATCTCGACCCGGCGGCCGCTGCCGCTCTTCGCGCCGGCACCCCGACGCCCCCGCTCGACGCCGCCGCCGAGCAGTACGCGGTGGCGGCTATGGTCTTCCGCCTGGTGGCCGGCGCCGCGGCGCTCGACCTCGCGTGCGAGCGGGACGAGGCCCTGCGCCGGCTCGTGGAGGACCGGCCGCGCCCGTTCGTCGCGGTCGGTGCTCTGCCCCAGCCCGCGCTCGAGCGCGTGCTGCGCCGGGCGCTGTCGACCGATCCGACACGCCGGTACGCCTCGCTGCGGACGTTCCGCGACGCGTTCGTCGCGGCGCGGACCGCGCCGGCCCCTCGGCTGCCCGACCTCCGCACCGTCCTGATCACGCTCGACGTCGACGGCCCGGCGTGGTCGTCGGCCGACGACGCCCGCGCCGCCCACGTCGCCTGGTTCCTCGACCGCGTGGCCACGCTCACCGGCGACCCGCTCGCCTTCGACCTCGCGCTGCTCTGGTCGGCCCGCAGCGGCCACGCCTTCCCGCCCATCCCGTCGGCGCGCAGCCCGCTGGGACGAGCACACCGGGCGCTCGCCGCCCACGCCCGGACCGGTCGGAGATCGTCGTTGGCAGCCGCCCGCGGTGTCGCCGCGCGGCTGGGGTCCGACGTGGCGCAGCCTGTCGACGTGCTGACCGGCGGCTGGGCCGGGCTGCTGCTCACGCTCGAGTGCGACCGCCCGGGGCTGGCCCTAGCGCCTGGGACTTCCGAGTGAGCGCGTCGTCCCCGGACATGCGAAACCCCTGTCGGGTCAGGACCCGACAGGGGTTTCGATCGGCGGTAGCGGTGGGATTTGAACCCACGGTGGACTTTCACCCACACACGCTTTCGAGGCGTGCTCCTTAGGCCGCTCGGACACGCTACCTCGGCGAGAAGGGTACCTGGTCGAGGGCCCTGCCTCCGAATCGGCGTCGTACGGTGGACCGGTGAGCACCACCCCGGACGCCGTCCCGATGACCGCCGGCTCCCTCGCCGACGTCGTCGAGGTGCTCGCCGGCCACCGCCTGGCTGCGCTCACGGGCGCGGGGGTCTCGACGGACTCCGGCATCCCCGACTACCGCGGCCCGGACTCCCCGCCGCGCACGCCGATGACGTTCCAGCAGTTCACGGGCGACGAGGCCTTCCGCCGGCACTACTGGGCCCGCAACCACGTCGGGTGGCGGCACGTGCACCGGACGATGCCGAATGCGGGCCACCGGGCGCTCGCAGCCCTGGAGGCCCGAGGTGTCGTGACGGGCCTGATCACGCAGAACGTCGACCTGCTGCACGAGGCCGCGGGATCCCGTCACGTGATCGACCTGCACGGCCGGTACGACCGGGTCCGCTGCCTGGCCTGCGGCACGGCGATCTCCCGCGCCGAGCTGGCCACCCGGCTCGACACGCTCAACCCCGGCCTCGCCGCGGCGGTCGCGGACATCGAGATCGCGCCCGACGCCGACGCCGTCATCGAGCAGACCAGCGGCTTCGTCGTCGCCGCCTGCAGCGCGTGCGGCGGGATGCTCAAGCCCGACATCGTGTACTTCGGCGAGAACGTCCCGCGCGAGCGGGTGGAGCGGGCGTACGCGATGGTCGACGCCGCCGACGCGCTGCTGGTCGCCGGCTCGTCGTTGACCGTGCAGTCCGGCCTGCGGTTCGTGCGGCACGCCGCGCAGACGGGCAAGCCCGTGGTGGTCGTGAACCGGGGCGCCACCCGCGGAGACAAGTACGCGGCCGTGACGCTCGACGCGGGGACGTCGGAGACCCTGACGGACCTGGCCGAGACGCTGCCGACGCCGCGCTGAGTCAGGGCCGGTGGGCCTCGAAGAACCGCTGCAGCAGCAGCCCGCACTCCTGCGCCCGCACCCCGCCCACCACCTCGACCCGATGGTTGAGCCGCCGGTCGCGCACCACGTCCCACTGCGACCCGCACGCTCCGGCCTTCGGGTCCCACGCGCCGAGCACCAGCCGAGGGATCCGGGCCAGCACCGTGGCACCCGCGCACATGAGGCACGGCTCCAGGGTCACGACGAGGGTGCAGTCGTCCAGCCGCCAGCGACCGAGGGTGTCCGCGGCGGAGCGCAGCGCGAGGATCTCCGCGTGCCCGGTCGGGTCGGCGTGCGCCTCGCGCGTGTTGCGGCCTCGTCCGACGACCTGACCCTGGGGTCCGACGACGACCGCGCCGACGGGGACGTCGTCCGTGAGCACGGCACGACGGGCCTCGTCGAGCGCGAGCCCCATCGCCCACGCGTCGGCCGGCTGCTCCGGACGGCGCGGCTCGGTCACGGGCGAGGTCATGGGGGCATCATCGCGCAGGCCGCAGCCCAGCGGCGGGAGGCCGGTAGGTTGAGCACATGCGCCTGCACGTCGCGGACCACCCCCTGGTCGCCCACAAGCTCACCGTCCTGCGCGACGTCAACACGGCGTCCCCCACCTTCCGGCTCCTGGTCGACGAGCTGGTCACCCTGCTCGCCTACGAGGCGACGCGCGAGGTGCACGTCGAGGCCGTCGACATCGTCACGCCGGTCACCGCGACCACGGGCGTCAAGCTGGCCGACCCGCGCCCGATCGTGGTGCCCATCCTGCGCGCCGGGCTCGGCATGCTCGACGGGATGACCCGCCTGCTGCCCACCGCCGAGGTGGGCTTCCTCGGCATGCAGCGCGACGAGGAGACGCTCGAGGCCATCACGTACGCGAACCGGCTCCCGGACGACCTCTCGGGTCGCCAGTGCTTCCTCCTCGACCCCATGCTCGCCACCGGCGGCACGCTCGTCGCCGCGATCGACTACCTGCTGAAGCGCGGCGCGCGCGACGTGACGGCCGTCTGCCTCCTCGCCGCGCCCGAGGGGCTCGCGGTCGTCGAGAAGTTCGTGGGCGACCGGGCCGACGTGTCCGTCGTCGTCGCGGCCGTGGACGAGCGGCTCAACGACAAGGCGTACATCGTGCCGGGCCTCGGTGACGCGGGCGACCGGCTGTACGGGGTCGTCTAGCTCGTCCCACCCCCTGGGACACCGACGAATCTCCCTTGGTGTCGGCGAGCGATCGTGCGACAGTCCGGTCATGACCACGTCTGCGCAGCGCCCCGTCGCCGCGTATCCGTGCGCGTGTCATCGGTCCTGATCCACCAGGCCCTCGACCACACCGCCGCCCGTCCACGGGCCCGCGGACCGCGCACCCCGGAGACACCCCATGGCACTGCCAGCCTCGCTGCCCACCCCGTTGCCCCGCCCGCAACCAGGGCTCGTCCTGTACGTGAGCCTGCCGCCTGGCACCGCCCACGCGCCGGGTGACCTGGCCGAGGTGGCCGAGGTGCTGCGCGAGTTCGCGACCGAGATGATCCCCGGCGCGGACACGTACACCGCGCTGTCGTTGGCCCCGGCCGGGTCCGACGACGTGCACCGCCTGGGCGACCGACTGAGCCACCTGCGGCTCCTCGACGTCCTCGCCGACCCGGGGGATGTCGGCTGAGGACCAGCGTTGCCGGGCCCGTTGGGGGCTGCGGAGCCCGGCAGCGCGCCCCCGGTCGCCGGTCCCCGTCCGCATCCCTACCGTGGAGCACATGCGCATCGCGATCGCGGGGGGCCACGGGCAGGTCGCCCGCCACCTGTCCCGTGCCCTGAGCGCGCGGGGGGACGTTCCCGTCGCACTCGTGCGTCAGCTCGGTCACGTCGACGACGTCGTCGCGGACGGCGCAGAGGCGGTCGTGCTCGATCTCGAACGGGCCAACGCGCGGGACGTCGCCGAGGCGATCGCAGGTGCCGATGCCGTCGTGTTCGCCGCCGGGGCAGGGCCGGGCAGCGGCATCGCCCGCAAGGACTCCGTCGACCGCGCCGCAGCGGCCCTGCTGGCCGACGGCGCCCAGCAGGCGGGCGTCCGCCGCTACGTGCTCGTCTCGTCGATGGGCGCCGGTGCGCCGCCGCCGCCGGGCACCGACGAGGTGTTCGCCGCGTACCTCGTCGCCAAGCGGGCGGCCGAGCAGGACCTGCAAGCGCGCGAGCTCGCCTGGACGATCCTGCGGCCCGGGGCCCTCACCGACGAGCCCGCCGCCGGGACCGTGGCGCTCGAGCCGTCGGTCCCGCGCGGCTCGGTGCCACGCGCCGACGTCGCGGCCGTGCTGGAGGCGCTGCTCCACGAGCCGCGGTCCGCGCAGCTGGTGCTCGAGCTGGTCGGCGGGGACGTGCCGGTGACCGAGGCGGTCACCGCCGCCCTCGTCTGATCAGCCGGCCGCGGGCGCCCCGACGTCGCCGGCCGGCGTCGACCGGAGCCCCGACGAGGTACCGGTCGCCGGCGGTCGTCGCGGTCAGCGAGCCCGCGTCGCACGCGAGCGTGACCTGCTGGAACGCCTTGGCGTCCGTGCCCAGGGAGTTGCCCGCCCGCCACCCGGTCGCGGGGAGTCGAAGGCGGCCTCGCCGTCTTCCCGGTCGTACGACTCGTCGATCGAGACCCGCAGCAGCCGCCACACACCGTCCAGCGTCACGCCAGCGGGCAGCGACGAGATCGGTCGCCACGGCCTGGCCGCTGTTGTGCCGGCCGAACGACAGCTCCCGGGCAGCGGCCCCGCCTGGAGCGACGGCCCGCCCGGGAGAGCTCGACCGTCACGGCCTGCGGGGTACGTCGGGTCTTCCGGTTCCGTCGGGTCGACCGGGCGGGTCGCCTCGACCGGGTGGGTCGGGGCGACCGGGTTGGTCGGGGCGACCGGGTCGGTCGGGTCTACCGGGTCGGTCGGGTGTAACAGGGGTCGTCGGGACGACCGGGTCCGTCGGGACGACCGGGTCCGTCGGGACGACCGCGTCCGTCGGCGCGACCGGGGTCGTCGGGGCGGCCGGGTCCGTCGGCGCGACCGGGTCCGTCGGGACCACCGCGTCCGTCGGCGCGACCGGGTCCGTCGTCTGCGTGATCGGCGGGTCGGCGGTCACGGTTTCGGCGGGTGCGTCGTCCAGCGCGGTGCCGTCGGCGTTCTCGAGATCCGTCGGCTCCGGGATGGGCACGATGGCGGTCGAGTCCATGGTCGGGATGTCGGTGGGCTGCGGGCCCACGAGCGCCCCCGCGGCCGACGACGGGTCGGGAGCGTCCGAGCTCGGCGTCTCGCTCGAGGACGGCGTCGGAGTGGCATCGGCCGAGTCGCCGGGGGCGCCGAGCAGCTGGACCACGCTGACCGCGGCGACCGCTGCCAGCGCGACGCTGCCCACGGCGACCGCGGCCGCGCCCGTGGGGATCGCCGCGAGGAACGCCGCCGCGCCGCTAGCCGCGGCTACACCACCAGCCGCCCCGGCGCCGACGACAACCCCGATCGTCCCGGTACCGGCCGCTCCGGCGCTCGCAGCGGCGACACCGGTGGCAGCAGCCGCCCCGGCGCTCGCCGCGCCGACAGGGGTGGCAGCAGCCGCTCCGGCGCTCGCCGCGGCGACAGGGGTGGCAGCAGCCGCTCCGGCGCTCCCAGCGGCGACAGGGGTGGCAGCAGCCGCTCCGGCACTCCCAGCGGCGACAGGGGTGGCAGCAGCCGCTCCGGCACTCCCAGCGGCGACAGGGGTGGCGGCCGCTCCGCCTGCGGCCGCCGCGCCACCGCCAGCCCCGACACCGCCCGTGCCCAYACCGCCGGCACCCGCGGCCGCGGCTCCCACCGCGGTCCCACCGCCGAACGGCAGCAGCACGCCCAGCGCAGCGAGCCCCGCGAACCCGAGCACCAGAGGCGCGATGACCGCGCGCATGCCGTGGTTGACGTCCCCGAGCTCGAGCACCAGGCCACGGCATATCCCGCAGGTCTCCAGATGCGCGTCGACCTGGGCCGTCTCGCGCGTGCCCAGCCCACCGCGCACGTATGCCCCGAGCTTGCCCGCGACCGACCGGCAGCCCTCGGTGAGCGGATCCTGCAGGTGCTCCTGGAGGTACGCCTGTCGCAGGCCCTCCCGCGCGCGATACGCCAGGGCAGCCACACCGTTGGCGGTCAGCCCCAGGGTCGGGGCGATCTCCGCCGGGCTGAGTCCCTCGACTTCCGTGTGCCACAGCACGGCCTGCCACCGTTCGGGCAGCGAATGGAAGGCGCGCGCGACGACCCCCCGCTCGAAGCCCGCGAGCGCCGGCTCCTCGGCCGTCCCGGCGAGCGCCGTCCCGGCCTCCAGGACGGCGATATCGTCCGTCGGCTGGACGCGACGTGCCTTCTCGCGCCGCAGCCCCGCCACCCGGCGCACGACCGTGAAGAGATAGGCGCGGAACGCGGACTCGGGCCCGCTGCCGCGCTGGAGCGCCCCGAACACGGCGGCGAACGAGTCGGCGACGACGTCGTCGGCGTCGGCCGGGGAGTCGGTGTACTGCCGTGCGACCACCCACGCGGCCCCGGAGTGTCGTTCGTAGAGCGCGCCAAGCGCGGCGGCGTCGCCGGAACGGGCAGACGCGATGAGCTCCGCATCGCCCACGACCCCGCTGTCGAGCTCCGCGCTTGCTGACACGAACACTCCCGTCGACTTCCCTGTACGGATGCACAGCCTGCCATATGCGGCGTTTCGACATAAGCAGGGTGAAATTCACCGGGTGAAAAGAGGCAGACCGGCGTCATGGCCGACATCTGTCGGCCTCTCATCCGGCGTGACGATGAACCCAGGGTCGAAAAACGCTGCCCTGCCCGCGCTGCCGGGCCCGGACGGGGTGCTGCCAGCAGCGCTGCGGGACCGCTGGCGCCACGAGAGCGTCGGCTCCGTCTGGCTGCGCCCGGCCGACTGGTACCACCCCGCCGTGGACGCACTCGCGACCGCGCTGCTCGCCGCCGGCGATCCCGACCTCGCGGCCGCCGAGCTCGGCCGGGCGCGCGGGTACGACGGCGTCGGCATCGGCGAGACCATGGACGACCTCTCCTGCCTGTACCGCACCCTCGGCGCCGCGGAGCCGCCGATGACCGTCCTGCGCTCCCTCTGCGAGGGCTGGGCGGACGCCCAGGCCGGCACGATGGCGTTCGGCACCGCGCTCGACCCCGAGTCGGGACTGCCCACCCGGCAGTACCTCGCCATCCGCCTCGCGGAGACCTACCGCGACGCCTCGCTCCCGACGCAACGCGCGCGGACGGTCGCGGATCTCGGCCACCACCTCGTGCTCGTCGACGTGGCCGTCGGCACCGTCGACCCCTTCACGCGCGCCGCGCGGTCCGCCGCGGTGGGCGCCGCGTTGACCCACACCTACGGCGAGGGTCACCCGATGGCGACCCTGGGCGGCGGGGTGTTTGCGATCCTGGCGCGCGCCGACGAGGACCCGCACCCGCCCCTCGAGAAGCTCCACCTCGAGATCGCCCGGCGGTGCGAGCTGCTGGAGGTCCGGGCCTCCGCACGCCAGCCGGTCCGCGTCTGGGTCGAGCCGCTCCCGGCCACCCACGAGCAGGCGCTGCAGACGCTCGAGCGGGTCTCCCGGCCCTGATCCACCGCATGGCCGACAGGTGTCCGGGAGGTCAAGCGCAGGTCAGGGACTTCTTGGTAGTCGATGGGGGACATCTCGGGCGAATGCGTCTACCGTCGATCCATGAACTCCGCCGGACTTGCTCCGAGCGATCCCGCGACGCCTTCGGAACAGAGGGCGGCCGGGGCCGCTGAGAACCACCCGCACGACGTGGCACCCGACCTCCCGACGCAGCCGGACCGTCGCTCGACCGTCCCCGTCGACCACCCCCTCCCGACCGTCGATGCCGCGCTGGCCGCGTCCGACGAGCCCGGCCCGCTGATCGCCTCCGGCGAGACCGCCGACGTCTTCGCGCTCGACGAGCAGCACGTCCTGCGCCGCTACCGCTCGGGGCGCGACGCCTCGCCCGAGGTGGAGCTTCTGCGCCACGTCGTCGCGCACGGCTTCCCCGCTCCCGCCGTCCACCAGGCGAGCGGACCCGACCTCGTCATGGAGCGCCTGCACGGACCGACCCTGCTCCAGGCGCTCGCGGCCGGTGAGGTCTCGATCCCCGACGCTGCCGCGATCCTCACGGACCTGCATGCCCGCCTGCACGCCATCGCCCCGCCCCACAACTGGGGGCCGGACGAGCCCGACTCGTGGCCACTCGTCAGCTCCGGGCCGGCGATCATGCACCTCGACCTGCACCCCGGGAACGTGATCCTCACCGAGAGCCACGGCCCCGCGCTGGTCGACTGGGCGAACGCACGCACCGGAACCGCCGAGCTCGACGTCTCGCTCACCGCGCTGATCGTCGCCGAGGTGGCCGTCGACGCCGGCGGCGTCTACTCGCAGGCGGCCCGCGCCCTGCTCGCCGCGTTCCTGCAGGCGACGGACGTCGACCCGCTGGTGGCGCTGGACGACGCAGCCGCGCTGCGGGCCAAGGACCCGTCCCTGGTGCCCGGCGAGCGCGAGCTGGTGCCCGCGGCCGCCGTGCTCATCCGCGACCTCGTCGAGGTCGCGTCGCACCCCTGACGCCGGGCACGACGACGGCCGCCCCGGACCTTCGGGGCGGCCGTCGTGACGCTCGGGGGATCAGCGCGGAGCGAAGGTGAGGCAGTCGGCCTCTTCGTGGCCCGCCCCGACGCGGATGGACTCGGCGGCGCACTCGAGCGCCGAGTTGTGCACGCACTCGGCGCGCTGGCAGGCGCCCACGTGGGTGATGACCTTGTCGAGGCCGCCCTTGGTGCTGAGCGGGAAGAACGTGGTGCACTGCGCGTCCCCGCCGACGCCGCCGATGTTCACGGCGGCCGCGTGGCAGTGCGAGTGGTCGTTGTACGAACAACCGGCGACCGAACACTCGGCAACGGCGGGCATGTCCATCAGGGTGCTCATGACGACCTCCGTGGGGGACGGCGTGCGTGTTCTTCTCGACGCTAGACCCGTCGCACCCACCCTGCATAGCCAGGAAGGGCTGGCTTACCCGCAGGTCAGAGGCCTATTCAGGTGAGGCTTGCCTCATCTGGCCAACACGACCCCGCCACAGGGATCAGCCCTGAACGCCCGCCATCGACGTCGCGGAGCTTGTGTCGGGCGTTCTCCCGTCGAACCTCTCAGGCGTCGCCTCGCGAGAGCGATCGATGACCGCGGCCGCCCGGGCGCGCGCGAGGTCCTGGCACGTGAGGACTGCATCGGTGAGCATCGCGACGAGCGCATCGTCAGCGTCGGATGCCGCCGAGACGATCGTGATCGAGGCGTCGACCATCCCGCGCGTCAGGCCGCGGACGTGCCGCGGCGCGCCCATCGCCCGCGTGAACTCCTCGGCCCACGCGGCGGCCGTCGGGACGGTCGCGAGCGCCTCGGTGGTCGTCGCGCGCATCTCGGCCGGTGCCCGCCCGTCCGTCGCCGCGAGCAGCCGGTCGAGCGTCAACAGGGCGACAGCGAGCTCGCGCCCGTCCTGCGCGCCCGCCCGCCGGAGGGCGTGCCGCACGGTGACCGCGGCGATCTCCAGGGACCACGACCGGTCGTCGCTGCGAGCACCGGTGAGCATCGGCAGCAGGTGCATGAGCGCCGGCCGGGACGCGTCGCTCACGCGGTCGTTGACCGAGCGAGCGAGGTGGGCCAGCAGGGGATGGGTGCACGCGGGGTGGTCGCTCCAGCGCTCGCCCGCGAGCAGGCTCACCCACTCCATGAGACAGCCCCCGTCGACAGGGTCCCGATGGTGCCCGGCGGCAAGCACCGGAAGAGCATCGGGGAACGTGGAGTCGTTGCGCACGTCGAACACCTCCGACCGGAAGGGTCCGCTCAGTGTCCGTCGCCCGGCCGTCCGTGGCAAGAGTGGGAGTGCGCAACCAGGTCGTCGTGCGGCATCGGCCTGCTGGTGCGGAGCACGGCGCTGGCGCCGTTCATCGGGCAGACGATCGTCGTGCTCCGGACGGAGCCGGGCGCCGTGCACCTCGACGCGCTGCGGGAGCTCGCGGAGGCGCCAGGTCGGGGCCGCCTCAGCGAGGCCGCGCTCAACCTTCACAGTCGAAATGCAAGGCCGAGAGTCGGCCTACAGCCGAGAAGGCCGAACGGCCGACCCCCGAGAGGGTCGGCCGTTCGTGTGTTGCTGAGCGACGGGGTCAGAAGTCMCAGTCGTCGTCCTCGGTGTTGACGGCCTTGCCGATGACGTACGACGAGCCGGACCCGGAGAAGAAGTCGTGGTTCTCGTCGGCGTTCGGGGACAGGGCCGACAGGATCGCCGGGTTCACGTCGGTCTCGTCGCGCGGGAACAGCGACTCGTAGCCGAGGTTCATCAGCGCCTTGTTGGCGTTGTAGCGCAGGAACTTCTTGACGTCCTCGGTCAGGCCGACGCCGTCGTAGAGGTCCTGCGTGTACTCGACCTCGTTGTCGTACAGCTCGAAGAGGAGCTCGAACGTGTAGTCCTTGAGCTCGGCCTTCTCGGCCGCCGACAGCTTCTCCAGGCCCTTCTGGTACTTGTAGCCGATGTAGTACCCGTGCACGGCCTCGTCGCGGATGATCAGGCGGATGAGGTCGGCCGTGTTGGTGAGCTTGGCGCGGCTGGACCAGTACATCGGCAGGTAGAAGCCCGAGTAGAACAGGAACGACTCGAGCAGCGTGCTGGCCACCTTGCGCTTGAGGGGCGAGTCGCCGCGGTAGTACTCCATGACGATCTCGGCCTTGCGCTGCAGGTTCGGGTTCTCCTCCGACCAGCGGAACGCCTCGTCGATCTCCTTGGTGGAGCACAGCGTCGAGAAGATCGAGCTGTACGACTTGGCGTGCACCGACTCCATGAACGCGATGTTCGTGTAGACGGCCTCCTCGTGCGGCGTGATCGCGTCCGGGATGAGCGAGACGGCGCCGACCGTGCCCTGGATGGTGTCCAGGAGCGTGAGGCCGGTGAAGACGCGCATGGTGAGCGTCTTCTCCTGCTCCGTCAGCGTGGCCCACGACTGCACGTCGTTGGACACCGGGACCTTCTCCGGCAGCCAGAAGTTGCCGACCAGGCGGTCCCAGACGTCGGCGTCCTTGTCGTCGTCGAGCCGGTTCCAGTTGATCGCCGAGACGCGGCTGACGAGCTTGAGCTTCTCGCTCATCGGGTTGCTTCCTTCGTGTCGAACAGATCGGGGGTCAGAGCATGCACGAGACGCAGCCCTCGACCTCGGTGCCCTCCAGCGCGAGCTGGCGCAGGCGGATGTAGTAGATCGTCTTGATGCCCTTGCGCCAGGCGTAGATCTGCGCCTTGTTCAGGTCACGGGTGGTCGCCGTGTCCTTGAAGAAGAGGGTCAGCGACAGGCCCTGGTCGACGTGCTGCGTCGCCTCGGCGTAGGTGTCGATGACCTTCTCGTAGCCGATCTCGTACGCGTCCTGGTAGTACTCCAGGTTGTCGTTCGTCATGAACGGCGCCGGGTAGTAGACGCGGCCGATCTTGCCTTCCTTGCGGATCTCGATCTTCGACGCGATCGGGTGGATCGAGCTCGTCGAGTGGTTGATGTACGAGATCGACCCGGTGGGCGGGACGGCCTGGAGGTTCTGGTTGTAGATGCCGTGCTCCTTGACGAGCTCGGCCAGCGCGCGCCAGTCGTCCTGCGTCGGGATGTGCACGCCGGCCTCGGCGAACAGCGCCTCGATGCGGGCCGTCTTCGGCTTCCACTCCTTCTCGATGTACTTCTCGAAGTATTCGCCGGTCGCGTACTTGGAGTCCTCGAAGCCGTAGAACTTCTGCTTCCGCTCCTGCGCGAGCAGGTTCGAGGCGCGGATCGCGTGGTACGCCACCGTGTAGAAGTAGATGTTCGTGAAGTCGAGGCCCTCGTCCGACCCGTAGAAGATGCGCTCGCGGGCCAGGTAGCCGTGCAGGTTCATCTGGCCGAGGCCGATGGCGTGGCCGCCGGCGTTCGCCTTCTTGATGGACGGGACCGACTCGATGTCTGTCTGGTCGGAGACGCCGGTGAGGGCGCGGATGGCCACCTCGACCGACTTGCCGAAGTCGGGCGAGTCCATCGACAGCGCGATGTTCATCGAGCCGAGGTTGCAGGAGATGTCGCGGCCGACCGTCTTGTACGAGAGGTCCTCGTTGTACTCCGAGGGGGTCGAGACCTGCAGGATCTCCGAGCACAGGTTGGAGTGCGTGATCTTGCCGGCGATCGGGTTGGCCCGGTTCACCGTGTCCTCGAACATCACGTACGGGTAGCCGGACTCGAACTGCAGCTCCGCCAGCGTCTGGAAGAACTCGCGGGCGCTGATCTTGGTCTTCTTGATCCGCGCGTCGTCGACCATCTCGTAGTACTTCTCGGTGACGTTGATGTCCGCGAACGGCACCCCGTACACACGCTCGACGTCGTACGGCGAGAAGAGGTACATCGGCTCGTTCTTCTTGGCCAGCTCGAACGTGATGTCCGGGATGACGACGCCGAGCGAGAGCGTCTTGATGCGAATCTTCTCGTCGGCGTTCTCGCGCTTGGTGTCGAGGAACCGGTAGATGTCCGGGTGGTGCGCGTGCAGGTACACGGCACCGGCGCCCTGGCGGGCACCCAGCTGGTTGGCGTACGAGAACGAGTCCTCGAGCAGCTTCATCACGGGGATGACGCCGGAGCTCTGGTTCTCGATGTGCTTGATGGGCGCGCCGTGCTCGCGGATGTTGCTGAGCAGGAGGGCCACGCCGCCGCCGCGCTTGGACAGCTGCAGGGCGGAGTTGATGCCGCGCGCGATCGACTCCATGTTGTCCTCGATGCGCAGCAGGAAGCAGGAGACGGGCTCGCCGCGCTGCGCCTTGCCGAGGTTGAGGAACGTGGGCGTCGCCGGCTGGAAGCGGCCGGAGACGATCTCGTCGACCAGGGAGATCGCGAAGTCCTGGTTTCCCTCCGCCAGCGCGAGGGCGACCATGCAGACCCGGTCCTCGAAGCGCTCGAGGTACCGCTTCCCGTCGAACGTCTTCAGCGTGTACGACGTGTAGTACTTGAACGCGCCGAGGAACGTCTGGAAGCGGAACTTCTTGGAGTAGGCGTACTCGAACAAGGTCTTGATGAACGCGCGGTCGTACTGCGCGAGGACCTCGGGGTCGTAGTACTTGTTCTCCACGAGATAGTCGAGCTTCTCGTTGAGGTCGTGGAAGAAGACCGTGTTCTGGTTGACGTGCTGCAGGAAGTACGCCCGCGCCGCCTCACGGTCCTTGTCGAACTGGATCTCGCCGTTCGCGCCATACAGGTTCAGCATGGCGTTGAGGGCGTGGTAATCCAGTCCCGACGTCTCTACGCGGGTATCTGCGACTGTCGCTGCCAAAATCTTCCCAATCCCTCACGGACGGCTGTGACGTCCTCGTTCGTTCCCATGAGCTCGAACCCGTACAGGTAGGGGACGCGGCACTTGGCCGCGATGATGTCCCCTGCGATGCAGTAGGCCTCGCCGAAGTTCGTGTTGCCGGCCGCGATGACTCCGCGGATCAGCGCACGGTTGTCCTCGTCGTTGAGGAACTTGATGACCTGCTTGGGTACTGCGCCACCTTCGTTGCCTCCGCCGTACGTCGGCAGGATCAGCACGTACGGCTCGGAGGCGTGCAGGAACGGGTCTGTCGGCCGCAACGGGATGCGCTGGGCTGCCAGACCGAGCTTCTGCACGAATCGGTGGGTGTTGTCCGAGGCGGAGGAGAAGTAGACCAGGGAGCTCATCGGTCGGATCCCCTCGCTCGGGTCGTGCTGTCGCTGCGGCGAGCCCGCCGAGCCGGCGCGGCATTCACCAGCGCCGGCCCGGGGAGTCTGTGCAGGGCGATCGCCCTGCGACGTCAGGCGACCGCGGTGGCCAGGCGGTCGGCGAGCGCCTTGATGCGGTCCGGGCGGTAGCCCGACCAGTGCTCGCCGTCGACGATCACGACGGGAGCCTGCAGGTGACCGAGCGACATGACGTAGTCACGCGCGTCGGCGTCCTCGCTGATGTCCACGACCGTGTACTCGGCGTCGAGCTTGTCGAGCGCGCGGTAGGTCGCGTTGCACTGCACGCACGCCGGCTTGCTGTAGACCGTGATCGTCATCGTGGGCTCCCCATGTCCTGTCCGCTCGTCCTGCCTGCGGAAGCTCCCCCGGAGCGTTCGCGAAGCGTTCTTCCTGATGCTGGTGGGCCCGTCTCCGGGCCGGATGCGAGGGATGAACCGAGCCCGAATCGGACATAAAGCCTAGGAGCCGGTTCCMCCACTGCGTCGTGACTAGACACTACACCTAGGGGTCCCACACGCAATGGACCACTAGGGGTTGTAGTGACAAGCGTGTCATTCTTCACCCTGTGGAGAAGTTCCAGGCTACCGCCGACCACTGACACGGCCCCCCGACCAGCGTCGACGCGGGGCCGTGCACAGGCATCCACAGGCGCTCGCAGTAATCCACGGGTTGCCCACAGGCCACTCCACATCGCAGTCCACACCCGCGGCGCCCGGTTCGTCCGGAACGCCCCGCCGCGACACGCCGGAGAGCCGCCGCACGAGCGTCGGGACATGCACCCGAACGGTCCAGAGGCCGACGTGCGCACCCCGGGCGCACCCCGTGTCGTCCCCGTGCGCGATGCTGTCCCCGTGCAGATCACGACGCTCGGGGCGCTCGCCGTCGACGGCCGCCCCGTCCGCGGCGACCGCCTGGTCGCGCTGGTCGGGGCACTCCTCGACGCCCGCGGCCGGGCCGTGTCCTCCGCGGCGCTCGTCGAGGACGTCTGGGAGGGCGTCCCGCCCGACGACGCCGCCGGCGCGGTGCAGGCGCTCGTCTCGCGCTCCCGGCGCCTCGGGTTCGCCGTCGAGGCGGCGCCGGGCGGCTACCGGCTGCCGACCGAGGGCCTGCGCATCGACGTCGTCGACGCCGAGGAGCTGCTCGCCCGCGGCCGGGACGCCCTCCGCCACGGCGACGCGGCACGCGCCCGGGACCTCGGCCGGGAAGCCCGCGACCTCGTGCCGGCGGTCCCGGACCTGGATGACTTTGCCACGGCACACCTGCTCGCCGACGT
This sequence comes from Cellulomonas sp. P5_E12, assembly GCF_054049315.1. Taxonomy (NCBI): domain Bacteria; kingdom Bacillati; phylum Actinomycetota; class Actinomycetes; order Micrococcales; family Cellulomonadaceae; genus Cellulomonas; species Cellulomonas sp. P5_E12. Next base: position 77,372 of record NZ_JBFUMP010000010.1, read on the forward strand.
CGTGACGCTGCGGGCGCAGGCGGGCCTGGCGCTCGGCCAGGTCGACGACATGGTCGAGGACCTGCGCCGGTGCGCGTTGCGGACCCCGCCCGACGAGCCGCTCGTCGCCCTCCTGGTGCGCGTGCTGGCGGCGCAGGGGCGCGACGCCGAGGCCCTCGCCGTGGTCGAGCAGGTGCGGGACGAGCTCGCCGACCGCTACGGCACCGACCCGTCGCCCGTCGTCGCGCAGGCGCACCTCGCCCTGCTGCGTGGAGAGCTCGCGCCGGGACCCGCGCGACCGCCGGCGCCGGCCCGCCGACGCGCGGTCCTCGCGCTGCCGGCCGCCTGGCGACGCCCCGCGACGGCGCTGGTCGGCCGCGACGACGACGTCGCGCAGGTCGAGGCCGCGCTCGGGTCGTCGGCGCTGGTCACGGTCGTCGCGACCGGCGGGGCTGGCAAGACCCGGCTGGCGGGCGAGGTCGCGCGGCGCGCCGTCGCCGCGGGCGGGTCCGTCCGCGTGATCGAGCTCGCCGGCCTGCGCGCGGCGGCCGAGGTGCTGCCGACGGTGCTCGCTGCGCTCGGCGGGTCCGACACGACCGCGGCACGCGCGGACCTGACCATCGACCGGCGCCTGCTGACCCCCGAGGACCGCCTGCGGCTGGCCGCCCAGGACCTCGACGGGTTGGTGGTGCTGGACAACTGCGAGCACGTGCTCGACGCGGCCGCGGTGGTCGTCGGCGACCTGCTCGCCGTCGCCTCCCCCGACGTGGTGGTGCTGGCGACGAGCCGGGCACCGCTGGGCCTCGTCGGCGAGTCCGTGCATCGGCTGCGGATGCTGCCCGACGCCGACGCGCTCGAGCTGCTGGAGACGCGCGCGCGGGCCGGTCGAGAGAGCGTCGGGTGGGACCCCGAGCGCGCGCTCCAGCTGTGCCACCGCCTGGACAACCTGCCGCTCGCGCTCGAGCTGGCCGCGGCCCGGCTGCGGTCGATGACCGTCGACGACGTGCTGGAGGCGCTGACCGACCGGTTCGCGCTGCTGGACGACGCCCTGCGCGGTCTGCCGGAGCGGCACGCGAGCCTGTGGGCGATGGTCGACTGGAGCCGCGAGCTGCTGGACCCGCCCGACCGGGAGCTGTTCCAGCGGCTCGCCGTCATCCCCGCGCCGTTCACGGCAGAGACCGCCGTCGCCGTCGACGGCACCGGAACGGCGCCCGCCGTCCGCCGCCGGTTGGCCACGCTGGTCGAGCAGTCGCTGCTCACTCTCGACGAGCAGGACGGCGGGCAGGCGCGCTACAGGATGCTGGAGACCGTCCGGGAGTACGGCGAGGCACGGCTCGACGCGGCCGGGCACCGGGTGGACGCCATGTTCGGCCTGGTCCGGTGGTCGGGGGCCGAGGCCGTCCGGCTGGCCGCGGGGTTTGTCGGCTCCGGGCAGGTGCAGTCCTTCGACCGGTGCGCGGCCGAGCAAGAGACGTTCCTCGCGGCGCTGCGCTGGGCCGTCGCGCACGGCGACACGGCCGGTGCGGTCGACATCACCGCGGCGCTGTTCCACCTGTGGAGCGTGCGGGGCATGCACGCCGAGGTGATCGACTGGGCCAAGCGCGTGCTCCTGGTCGACGACCACGCCGCACGCCGGGTGTCGCCGCTCTATGTCGGCGCGACGTCCGGCCGCCCCTTGCCCGACGCCGACCGCCTCGCCGCGACGTGCCTGTTCGCCGAGGTCAACGCCGGCGTCTCCGAGTCGATGCGGCTCGCGGCCCTGGCGTGGCGGGCGCTGCGGCTGGTGCTCGCCGACCGGCCCGGCGGCGTCTCGGCCCGGATCGCCGCCCTCGCCGCCGTGATGCCCGCGATCGGCTCCAACGACGTCGACACCAGCATCGTCGCGGCGTCCAGGCTCATCACCAGCGGCGATCCGTTCCTGCACGGGCTCGGCCTGTTCATGCGCGCCGCGGTCCAGGAGAACGCCGGCGACTCGACGCGCTCCAGCGGCGACGCGCGCGAGGCCTACCAGCAGTTCGAGTCGATCGGCGACCACTGGGGCATGGGGATGGCAGCTCAGGGCGTCGGCCAGTGGGAGAGCATGCACGGGGGTGCGGACGCGCAGGAGTGGCTGGTGCGCGGCCTGCGGCACCTCGAGGTGGTCGGGGCGATGCAGGACGTCCGGAGCATCCGCGTGATGCTCGACGTCCAGCGCGCGCTCGACGGCGACGACGACGCGTTCCGGCGACTCCGCGAGGTGACCTCGTCGTCGCAGGTCGACGACACCGACGCCGCGCAGGCCCTGCTCGGGCTGGCGCACGTCGCGTGGCGGGCCGGCCGCGTGGACGAGGCGCTGCAGGACGCCGAGGCCGCGTCCGCCCTGGTGGAGTCGATGTCGATCCAGCTCCCCCAGGCGCGGATCTCCTTCCGGGTCGCCGCCGCCGTCGTCCACCTGCGTGTCGCCGGCATGCAGGTCGGGCAGCGCACCGCGGCCATGGCGCGCGCCGTCGACCTGCTCTCCTCCGCCGCCCCCGAGGCGCTGGTCACCCAGGACATGCCCGTGCTCGGCGGGTTCGCCCTCGGCATCGCCGAGCTCGCGGCGCGCCGCGGGGACGACGACCTCGCCCGGAGCCTGTGGTCGCTCGGCGTGCGGCTGGGCGCCAACCTCGTGATGCTCTTCCAGCTCGGGATCGACGGACCGCTGGCCACCGTTCTCGGCGACGACGACGACCGGGAGCGCCTGCTCGCGGTGTGGCGGGACCAGCCCTCGACCGCAGCGGCCGCCCGGATCCGCGAGCTGACGGCGGACTTCGCCTGATCGTCAGGCGGCGGCCCGGCGGCCGGCGCTCGTCCGCGCGAGGTCACCGAGGAACCGGGCGACGGCGGCTGTGGCCGGCACGGCGACCTCCGCCTCGACGTCGGGGCTGTAGTTGGTGTTCGTGTTGACGTCGTAGGGCACCACGCGCCCGTCGATGGTCTCGAAGAACTCGACGCCCGCGATCTCGACGCCCTGGTCCGCGAGGAACCGGCCCAGCCGGACCACCAGCGGGTGGTCGGCCGCGACGTCCTCGCGGACGGAGAACAGCGGCGGCGGCACGGCACCGTCGACCGGCACGGCGCACGCCTCGGCCGGGCACAGCTCGAAGCCCGTGGAGGTGTCGACGCGCACCGCATAGTGGAAGACCCCGCCGACGAACTCCGCGCGCGTGATGAACGGCTCCGGCGCGACGAGCAGCTCCTGGAGCAGCGTGATGCCGTCGATCGGCTGCTCCAGCCCGCCGGCCGACACCGCCTGCGCGAGCTCGTCGACCGAGTCGAAACGCCGCACCCCGAGGCCCTTGCCGCCCCGGTTGTGCTTGGTGATGAACGGCCCGTCGAACACCCGCGCCGCCGCCACGAGCCGCTCCTCGCCGACGACCGCCACGGTCCGCGGCACGTCGAACCCCGCGGCCCGAAGCAGCGAGTACTGGCGCACCTTGCTCACCTCGAGAGCCGCGACCCGGCTGCCGTTGACCACGCGCCGGCCGGCCCCCTCGGCCCAGCTCAGGACAGCCGCCGCCGCGTCGTACGCGTGCGGCACGCCGCGCGTGTGCGCGGACGCGCTGAGCCGCGACCAGAACACGGCATCGTCGGGCGCCTCGCTCAGGTCGAGGGTCCGCGAGCCGAGGTGCCAGGGCTCGAGCCGCACGCCCTCGTCGGCGAAGGCGCGCTCGAAGGGCGGCAACCAGTCGGGGTTGTCGTGCAGGACGACGACGGTCGGGGTGCTCACAGACGGAGCCTACGAACCGCGGCCCCCCGGGAAAGGGGCAGAGGAAGACTTCTCATGCCATGAGACACGGTGACGCACGAAGGGGCGACCCGGCGCGGTGCCGGGTCGCCCCTCGGTCGTGACGGTCGGTCAGACCTTGCGGCGGTACGCCCGCAGGGCCAGCGGCATGAACACCGCGACGAGCCCGACGCACCAGGCGAGCGTGTAGTAGACGCTGTTGCCCATCGGAGCTCCGAGGAAGAACCCACGCATCGCGGCGACCAGGTGGGTCAGCGGGTTCCACTGCACGAAGGTCTGCATCCAGCTGGGCAGGGTCGCCGCCGGCACGAACACGTTCGACGCGAAGCTCAGCGGCATGATGATGAGGAACATGATCCCCTGCACGGCGCCGGAGGTCCGGACCTTCATGCCCACGAAGACGGAGACCCAGGACAGGGACAGGGCGAACACGATGGCCAGCAGGCAGCCGGCGATCGCGCTGAGCGGGTCCGTGAGGATCCGGAAGCCCATGAGGTAGCCGACGACGAACGTCGAGACGATGACGATGACGTACCGGACGACGTCGCCGATCACGGCGCCGACCAGGGGCGCCGGTCGCGGGATGGGCAGCGACTTGAAGCGGTCGAAGATGCCCTTCTCCAGGTCGGTGTTCAGGTTCACGCCGATGGCGATGGATCCCTGCGCGATCGTCTGGGCGAGGATGCCCGGGAGCAGGAACTGCAGGTACGTCGTCGTGTCACCCGCGACGGCCCCGCCGAAGATGTAGACGAAGATCACGAGGAAGATCGCCGGCTGCAGGGTGACGTCGATGAGCGCCTCGGGCGTCCGCCACGTCTTGATGAGGCTGCGCTTGGCCAGCGACAGCGAGTGCCGGACCAGCGGGAACGGCTTGCGCGCGACGGTGGCGGCCGACGTGGGCACGGCGCGCGGGGATCGGTGCTCGGTGACCGTGGTCATCAGGCCACCTCCTTCGTCTCGGTCGTGTCGGCCGTGTCGTCGTCGGACGCGGTCCTCCCCGTGAGGGTGAAGAACACCTCGTCCAGGCTGGGCAGGTGCAGGGAGAGCTCAGTCACGCCGATGCCGGCGCTCGCCAGCCGCGACACCGTGGCGGTCATCGCGGAGTCGTCCTGCACCGGCACGGCGAGGACGCCCTTGCGGATCTCCTCGGCGGGCGTGCCGGAGGACACCTGACCGAGGATGGTCGCGGCCTCCTCCATGCGGCCCAGGTCGGCCGGGCGGATCTCGAGGGTCTGGCCGCCGACGATGCGCTTCAGGCCCTCGGGGGTGTCGTGCGCGATGACGCGACCGTGGTCGATGACCGTGATCTCGTCAGCGAGCGCGTCCGCCTCCTCGAGGTACTGGGTGGTCAGCAGGACGGTCGAGCCGTCCGTGACCAGCGAGCGCACGACGTCCCACATGTCCTCGCGCTTGGAGGGGTCCAGGCCGGTGGTCGGCTCGTCGAGGAAGATGACGTCGGGGCGGCCGACGAGGCTCGCCGCGAGGTCGAGGCGGCGGCGCATGCCACCGGAGTAGGTCTTGGCGGGCCGGTCGGCCGCAGCGGTCAGGTCGAACCACTCCAGCAGCTCGGTGGCGCGGGCGCGGGCGCCGGCACGGCCGAGGTCGAGCAGCGTGCCGAAGAGCACGAGGTTCTGGCGCCCGGACAGGTCCTCGTCGACGGACGCGTACTGGCCCGTGAGGCCGATCGACTGGCGAACGCGCTCGGCGTCCTTGACCACGTCGTAGCCGGCGATGCGGGCGTGTCCCGCGTCGGGGACGAGGAGGGTGGACAGGATGCGGACGGCCGTCGTCTTGCCGGCGCCGTTGGGGCCGAGCACACCGAGGACGGTGCCGCGAGAGACGGCGAGGTCGACGCCCTGGAGCGCCTTCGTCTCGCCGAAATGCTTGACGAGGCCTTCGGCCTCGATCACCAGGTCAGCTGTTGTCATGGCGCCAGCGTGCCGGGCGTCGCTGACAGGCCACCGACACGTCGCTGACACGCGGATGTCGGCCGACCGACAGCGGCCGGGACGGCCCGGGGGATCGCTCCCCCGGGCGGCGGGGCTCAGCCGGCGGCCGGGAGGGCGATGCTCGGGTCGAGGAACTCGTTGGTGAACAGGTCCTTGGCCGTCAGACCCTCCGCCGGAGCGGTGCCGTCCTTGGTGAGGATCGGCGACGCGATGTCGAGGATCGTCTGCACCCGGGCCTCCTCGAAGCTGCCGAGCGTCCCGTCGGGGCCGTTGGCCACGATGCCGAGGTCGATCTGCTGCGTGGTGCCGTCGGCAGCCTGGCCGGCGTCGTAGACCCAGCCGGTGTTGAACTTCTCGACGGCCTCGACGACGAGCGCGTTCGCCGTCGTCGGGTCGGCGAAGTAGTCCACCGTCGCCTGCTGCACGACCGGGATGAGCTTCTTGAGGCAGTCGGCCTGCGCGGCGACGTCCTCCGTGCGGACGGAGAGGGCCACCGCGTACAGCGGGTAGCCGGTGTCGGCGATGAGCTGGTAGTCGACCGGCTTGCCCCAGGACGGGAGCTCGTTCTGGTAGACGTACGGCTCGTCGGTGGCGAAGCCCTGCTGCGCGTCCTTGCCCTGGGCGGCGACGAAGTTGGCCGGGGTGCCGTCGTACGACCCGTCGACCTGGTCCTCGCGCAGCTGGCCGGAGCCCGTGAGGTACTCCATCCAGGTCGCGCCGGCGAAGTAGCGGACGGTGGCGTCGGTGCTGCTCAGGTCCTTGATCGTCTGCACGTCCGGGTACGTCGCCGGGTCCCACATGATCATCCAGGGCGCCTTCTCGAACGTCGCGAGCACCGCGGTGGTCGGCATCGCGACCGAATTCTGCACCGCCTCGTCGGTGTTGACCCAGCCGAGCAGCACGTCCTTGTCGGAGTACATCTGCGACGGGACCGGCGTGAAGCCGATGGCGGGGCCGCCGGCCCGGACCTCCACGTCGACGCCCGTGTACTCGCCGCTCGCGTAGAGCGGCCCGCGGACCACCTTGGCGTCGGCGTCGATGGTCGGGTTCGGGCCGAGCAGCTGGTACAGCCCGCCCTGCTCGGCCTGCGGGTTCCAGTCCGTCTGGATCACGACGGTCGCGGGGCAGACGTCGCTGAGGTCGACGGCTCCGATCGCGGCGTCGGTGCTCGTCGCGCCCGATGCGGCGGGGGTGTCGCCCGCGCAGGACGCGACGGAGAGCGACAGGACGATGCCGGTCAGGGCGGCCGCGCCGAGGCGCAGTCGGGAGATGGCCATGAGTGATTCTCCTTCGGGGGATGTGAGGAGCAGGGCTAGAGCTGGTCGATGTCCGTCGTCGACACGGGTGTGCCGGCGGCGTCGGAGGCGAGCGAGAAGCGGTCGCCGGTGGTCACGTAGAAGCTCGCGCCGAAGCGCCCGACGGGGTGGAAGTCCTGGAGCATCACGCGCCAGCGGTCCGTGTCGATCAGGCCGGGCGCCGCGTGCAGATGGTGGATCTGGCCCAGGTAGACCTGTCGGCTGGTGGTGAGGATGCGCTCGTGGACCGTGCACTCGAAGGCCACGGGCGCCTCCGCGATCCGGGGCGGCCGCACCCGGTGGGCCGGGGTGGCGGTCAGGCCGACCATCGCGAGCTCGTCGACGTCGGCCGGGTAGGACTGCCCGCACTGGTGCATGCGCGCGGCCATGGCCTCGTCGGGGATGTGCACGACGAACTCGCCCGTGGCGTCCAGGTTGGCCGCCGTGTCCTTCTGCGCGCCGCCCTCCAGCCGGTTCACGCTGATCATCAGCAGCGGCGGGTCCTCGCCGACCATCCCGAACATGCTGAACGGCGCCGCGTTGACCACCCCGTCGGGGCTTGTCGTCGTCACCAGCGCGATGGGGCGGGGCACGATGAGGCTGGCCATGAGCTTGTAGCGCTCGTAGGCGCCGAGGGCGTCGAAGTCGATGTCGAGGCCCTCAGGCATGCGCCGCGCCCCACCAGGTGAGCAGGATGTCGCGCAGCGCGGCGCCGTCGTCGTCGGCGTAGCGGGTCTCGTCGCGAACCGCCGCCAGGTGCGCCGCATCGACCTCGTCAAGGTCCACCCCCACGCCGACCAGCCGGACCGGCGTGCGCGCGAACGCCGGCTCGTAGTCGGGGACCCGCTGCAGGGCACGCTCGGTGCGGATGGTCGGCTGCCGGAACGCGGCCGGCGTGCGCTGCGTGGCGTACTGCTGCAGCGGCGGGACCGCGTCGATCTCCGCCTGCGACGCGGCGAGCACCTGGACCTTCACCGGGTCGAGCGAGAAGTTGCTGGTGCCCAGGATGTCGTTGCCGCAGATGTTCGGGACCGCGAGCACGTCGACCAGGGCGAGGAGCTCGACGTGGTCGCCCGGGGCGGTGGACTGCCGCAGGATCTCGGGCATGCCGTCGACGACGCGGGTCGCCATGAACAGGTTGAACGAGTCGTGCACGTCGTCGGGGGTGAGCCCGTACTCACGCTGGGCCTCGGCCTGGATGTCCGCGCAGTTGGTGTGGTCCGCGAACCCGTGCATCGACTCGTACATGTTGGCGCTGCACCGTGGGAAGAGGGTGTCGTTGATGCCGGCGGTGTCGGTCTGCAGGTACATGAGCGCGCGCTCGCGCGGCGGTGCCGACCAGAGGAACGTGCCCGCGGTCGGGTTGGTCCCGTGCAGGGTGCGGGTACGGCCGACGTGCATGAACTCGCGGTAGTCGTGCAGGTTGAACACGTTGAGGTCGACGCACTGGTCGCCCGTCACCTGCTCGACCCGCAGCACCTGACCGGCCCGGACCTCGAGGGCCTTGCCGGTCCCGGGCTCGATCACCAGCTCGCGCACGACCTCGCGCTCGGCGGGCGCCTCGACGGTGTCCCACCAGCGCCACGGGGTACCGGTGGCCCGCGGGTGCGGCCGGCCGACCACCTGGGTGGCCGACTCGCGCAGGGCCAGGCGCACCAGGGCCGCGGCATCGTCGGCCTCGCGGGCGGCGAGGGAAGCGTCGACCAGCTCGAGCTGCTGCTCGGTCAGGTGGACCGTGATCTGAGGCATGAACCGTCCTTCCGTATACGGAACGACGGTAGTTGGTATACGGAACGGCTTGGTTTCGCATCCATGAAACTTGCGTTGCGGTCGCGTTTCGTCGGTACAGGGCCCGTATACGGTGGCGCCATGGACCGCCAGCCCGCCGGGTCGACCCGGCCCGCCGACCGTGCCGACTCCGCGTTCCTGAGCCTGCGGTCGGCGATCGTCGAGGCCGCCCTGCCTCCCGGGACGCGCCTGCCCGAGGACCTCCTGGCGCAGCAGTACGGCGTCAGCCGGACGCTCATCCGGGGCACGCTCGCGCGCCTGACGGCCGCCGGGCTGGTCGAGACCGGCAAGGCGAAGTCCGCGCTCGTCGCGGACCCGTCACTGACGGAGGCGAAGGAGACGTTCGAGGTGCGCCGGTGCCTCGAACGCGAGGCCGTCCGGCGCATCGCGGCCGCGTGGCAGCCGTCGATGGGCGAGACCCTGACCGCGCATGTCGATCGCGAGCTCGCAGCGACGGCGACGCCGCGGCCGCAGGTGTCCGGCCGGCTCGGGGCCGAGTTCCACATCCTGCTCGCCGAGCTCTGCGGCAACGCCCTCCTGCAGCGCTACCTCAGCGAAGTCATCTGGCGCTGCGCGCTGATCCTCGCCGTGCACGGGCGCGACCACGACCAGCGGGGGTCGGTGGGCGAGCACCAGCGGCTCGTCGAGCTGCTGTCGGCCGGCGACGCCGACGGGGCCGAGGCGCTCGTCGTGCAGCACATCGCGGCCGTCGAGGAGCGGACGCTGACGGACGTCGACGACGGCGCGCAGCTCGACCTGGCCGCCGTGCTGCGCCGCTACTGAGCCGGCGCTGCCGGGGCTTCTCCCCGCCGGACGTCCGCAGATTCGCGCGTCCCGACGACCGATCGTGCGGACATCCCGCCGTTCTCCTCGGGACGTCCGCAGATTCGCGCGCTCCGACGACCGATTGTGCGGACGTCAGCCGTTCCAGCTCCGTACGCGCTTCCCGACGACCGAAGGTGCCGACGTCGTGCGCGTCAGCGCAGCGCAGCCAGCAGTCGGTCCAGCTCGGCGTCGGACGTGTAGTAGTGCGGGGAGGCGCGGACGACCTCGGTCAGGCCGCGGGCACCGAAGTCGAGCTGCGCCGACGAGATGCGCGTGACGCTGACGTTCACGCCAGCGGCGGCGACGCGGGCGCGGACCTCGTCGGCGGACTGCCCGTCGACCGTGAAGGTGACGATGCCCGACCGCCGCACGCCCTTGTCGCGCACCGTCACGCCGGGGAGCTGCGCGAGATCCTCGCGGAGCCGGTCCGCGAGCGCCGTGACCCGCTGCTCGATCGCCGGGAGTCCGATGGCAAGCGCGTAGTCGACGGCCGCACCCAGACCCAGGTTGTCGGCGATGGACCGCTCCCAGGTCTCGAAGCGCAAGGCACCCGGGACGACCTCGTAGGTGGTCGGCGACGTCCACCGCGCCGCGCCCAGGCCGAGCACGGGCGGGACCAGCCGCGGGGTGATCGCACGGGACGCGTAGAGGAAGCCGGTGCCCCGCGGGCCGCGCAGGAACTTGCGACCGGTCGCGGCGAGCAGGTCGCAGCCGAGGTCCTCGACGTCGACGTCGAGCTGGCCGACCGACTGGCACGCGTCCAGCAGGAACGGCACCCCCGCCTTGCGCGTGAGGGCGCCGACCTCGGCCGCGGGGTTGACCACGCCGCCGCCCGTCGGGACGTGGGTCAGCGCCACGAGGGCGACCTCGTCGTCGAGCCGGTGCTCGAGCTGGTCGACGTCGACCTGGCCGTGCTCGTCGTCCTCGATCACCTCGAGGCTCGCGCCCGTCCGCTCGCACGCCTGGAGGAGGCCGATGGCGTTGCTGATGTACTCGGTTCGCGCGGTGAGGATGCGCTGGCCCGGCTTGATGCTCACGGAGGCGAACGCCACGTTCCACGCGGCGGTCGCGCTCTGCACCAGGGCGATCTCGTCGCGGTGGGCGCCGACGAGCGTCGCCACCGAGTCGTAGACCGCGGCGACCCGGTCCTCCGCCTCCTCCTCGGCCTCGTACGGCCCGATCTCCGCCTCGCGGCGCAGGTGCGCGACGACCGTGTCCGTCACGACGCTCGGGCGCAGGGCGCCGCCGGCGTTGTTGAGATGGGCGACGTGGTCGATGCCGGGCGTGTCGCGGCGGGCCCTGTCGAGGTCGATGCCAAGGTCGATCGTCACGGTCGCCGAGTCTAGGCAGCGCCCGTCGTCGACCCCATGGCCACCTGGGAGAAAGTGGCTGCCCCCGTCCTCCCGCGGACGTCCGCACATTCGAGCGCCCGGACGACCGAGAGCGCGGACGCAGCCGCACCACCGCGGGAACGTCCGCAGATTCGAGCGTCGGAACGACCGAATGTGCGGACGTCCGCGGAGTCTGAACGGGTGGATGCCTCGGGTCAGCGGGAGCTCGGGCGCCAGAGGACCATGGCGGCGCGGTCGGCCGTGGTGGTCGGGCGGCGGCTGCGGCTGGCCGTGCGATTGACCGCGACGACGTCGCCGCGGGGGTCGGCCGTGAAGATGCGGCGGCCCGGGTCGACGAAGGCGCGCAGGTACTCGACCTGCCGACGCAGGCCGTCGAGCTCCGCCTCGAGCTCGAGGATCCGCTTGATCCCGGCCAGGTTGACGCCCTCGTCCTGCGACAGCCGCTGCACCTCGCGGAGCGTCGCGATGTCGCGCAGGGAGTAGCGCCGCCCGCGTCCGCTCGCGCGGCTGGGGCTGACCAGGCCGAGCCGGTCGTACTGGCGCAGGGTCTGCGGGTGCATGCCGGCCAGCTCGGCGGCGACCGAGATCACGTAGACCTTGGCGTCCTCGGCGGGCATGGCTATGTCTTCGCCGCGTCGAGCAGGCCGGAGCGGACGTCCTCACCCGAGGTCGCGATGCCGAAGGCCTGGACCGCCTCGCGCGCCGCGGCGTTCAGCCGCTGCGGCACGACGACCTGGACCGTGATCAACAGGTCGCCCTTGGTGCCCGGGACCCCGCGACCCTTGACGCGCAGCGCGCGGCCGGACGGCGTGCCCTCGGGCACCCTGACGCGGACGGTGGACCCGTCGAGCGTCGGCACCTCGATGGTCGCGCCCAGCGCGGCCTCGTCGAACGCCACCGGGACGGTGATCCGCAGGTTGTCGCCGTCGAGCGCGAAGACCGGGTGCGGGGTGACGCGGACGGTGATGACGAGGTCCCCTGCAGGCCCACCACGGTCGCCGGGGCGGCCCTTGCCGCGCAGCCGGATCTTCTGACCGTCGCGGACGCCCGCGGGGATGCGGGCGTTGACCGTCCGGCCCTCGACGTTGAGCGAGACGGTCGAGCCCTCGACCGCCTGGCGGAAGGGCAGGGTCGCGCTCGTCGCGAGGTCGGCACCCTGCTGCGGGCCGGGCGCGAACCCCGCGCCGCCACTGTTGCCGAACAGCCCGCCGAGGATGTCCTCGAAGCCGGCCGCGCCGCCGGGGGCGTTGGTGTACCGGACGCGACCGCCCTGCTGGCCGCCGCCGAACATGCCGCCGAAGACGTCGTCGAAACCCGCGCCGCCGCGCCCGCCGGACGTGAACCGGGGGCCGCCCGCCATGGCGCGCAGCTGGTCGTACTGGCCGCGCTGCTCGGCGTCGGAGAGGACCGCGTAGGCCTCGCCGACGTCCTTGAACTTCGCCTCCGCCTTAGCGTCGCCCGGGTTGTGGTCCGGGTGCATCTGCCGCGCGAGCTTGCGGTACGCCTTCTTGATCGTCGCGGCGTCGGCGTCCTTGGGGACGCCGAGGACCGAGTAGAAGTCCTTCTCGAGCCAGTCCTGTCCGGTCACGCCGCTCCTTCCTTGCAGTCTGTGTGCAGCGTCCGGGCAACGATCTGCTCGTTGCCCGGACGCTACTCGGGTTCTACGCCTCGGGGTCCACGACCGCGACGCGGGCGGCTCGGAGCACCCGGTCGGGGGTGCGGTAGCCGGGCTGCAGCACCATCTGGACCGTCGACTCGGTGACGTCCGCGGAGTGCGAGTGCATGAGCGCCTCGTGGATCGCGGGGTCGAACGCCTCGCCCGTCTCGCCGTATCGGACCACCCCGAAGCGGCCGAGGGTCGCCTCGAGCTTCTCCGCGATGGACACGAACGGTCCGGTGAGGTCGCCGTGCTGGCGGGCCAGCTCGATGTCGTCGAGCACCGGGATCAGCGCCTCGACGATCGCGTGCACCCCGCGGTCGTGGGCGGCGAGGGCGTCGGCCTTCGACCGCTTCACGAACCCGGAGTACTGCTGCTCGAGGTTGTAGTACGCCGCCTTGGAGCGCTGGAGCTCGTCCAGCCGCTCCGCCGCGAGCGCCTCGGCCGCCACGAGACCCTCGAGGACGACCTCCTCCTCGGCGCCGGCCGCGATCGACTCCGCGTCGGCGAGAACCTGCTCCTCGGGAGTCAGGTCGTCGCCTGCGTCGTCGGGTGTGGTGGTCACTTGACCGCCTCGTCCTCGTCGTCGACGATCTCGGCGTCCACGACGTCCTCGTCGGACGACGCGTCAGCCGCGGGCTGCTCGTCGGCCGGCGCGTTGGCCGCCATGTTGTCCGCCGAGTAGATCGCCTCGCCGATCTTCTGGCTCACCGCGAGCAGGGCCGAGTGCTTGGCCTTGACCTCGTCGACGTCGGTCCCCGCGAGCGCCGTCTTGAGCTCGGTGACCGCGGTCTGCACCTCGGTCTTCACGTCCTCGGGCAGCTTGTCGGCGTTGTCGACCAGCAGCTTCTCGGTCGAGTAGACCAGCTGCTCGGCCGTGTTGCGGGTCTCGGCCTCCTCGCGACGCGCCTTGTCCTCGGCTGCGTGCTCCTCGGCCTCGCGCACCATGCGCTCGATGTCCTCCTTGGGGAGGGCCGAGCCGCCGGTGATCGTCATCGACTGCTCCTTGTTGGTGCCGCGGTCCTTGGCGGACACGTGCACGATGCCGTTGGCGTCGATGTCGAACGTGACCTCGATCTGCGGCACGCCACGCGGCGCCGGCGCGATGCCGGTGAGCTCGAAGGTGCCGAGCGGCTTGTTGTCCCGCGCGAACTCACGCTCGCCCTGGAACACCTGGATCAGCACCGACGGCTGGTTGTCCTCGGCCGTCGAGAAGATCTCCGAGCGCTTGGTCGGGATGGCCGTGTTGCGCTCGATGAGCTTCGTCATCACGCCGCCCTTGGTCTCGATGCCGAGGCTCAGCGGGGTGACGTCGATGAGCAGGACGTCCTTGCGGTCGCCCTTCATGACGCCGGCCTGCAGCGCGGCACCGACGGCGACGACCTCGTCCGGGTTGACGCCCTTGTTGGGCTCCTTGCCGCCCGTGAGCTCCTTGACGACCTCGGTGACCGCGGGCATCCGGGTCGAGCCGCCGACGAGGACCACGTGGTCGATGTCCGCGAGCTTGATGCCCGCGTCACGGATGACCGAGCGGAACGGCTCCTTCGTACGGTCGAGCAGGTCCTGCGTCATCTGCTGGAACTGAGCGCGCGTGAGCTTGGTGTCCAGGTGGACCGGGCCGTTCTCGCTCATCGACAGGTACTGCAGCGAGATGTTGGTGCTCGTCGCGGACGAGAGCTCCTTCTTGGCCTGCTCCGCCGCTTCGCGCAGACGCTGCACGGCGATCTTGTCCTTGCCCAGGTCGACGCCCGTGGAGTTCTTCACCTCGGAGATGAGGAACTCGACGATGCGCTGGTCCCAGTCGTCGCCGCCGAGGCGGTTGTCACCCGAGGTGGCGCGGACCTCGATCGTCGAGAACCCGTCGTCGTCCTTGCCCACCTCGAGGAGGGACACGTCGAACGTGCCACCGCCGAGGTCGAAGACGAGGATGAGCTCGTCCTCCTTGCCGCGCTCCAGGCCGTAGGCGAGGGCGGCCGCGGTGGGCTCGTTGATGATGCGCAGGACGTTCAGGCCCGCGATCGCGCCGGCATCCTTGGTGGCCTGGCGCTCAGCGTCGTTGAAGTACGCCGGGACCGTGATGACGGCCTCGGTGACGGGCTCACCCAGGTAGGCCTCCGCGTCACGCTTGAGCTTGGAGAGCACCCGCGCGCTGATCTCCTGCGCGGTGTACTTCTTGTCGTCGATCGTCTGCGACCAGTCCGTGCCCATGTGGCGCTTGACCGACGTGATCGTGCGGTCGACGTTGGTGACGGCCTGGCGCTTGGCGATCTCGCCGACCAGCACCTCACCCGTCTTCGAGAACGCGACCACCGACGGCGTCGTGCGCGACCCCTCGGCGTTGGCGATGACCGTGGGCTCGCCGCCCTCGAGGACAGCGACCACCGAGTTGGTGGTACCGAGGTCGATGCCGACTGCTCGTGCCATGTGTGTGCCTTCTTTCGTGTGCTGCGTGGGTTGTACGTCTCGCTCTTGAGTCCGGCTCGCTCAAGTCTGCGTCTGGTTGGGGCCGCGCGCAAACTCGGGAGGATGAACTTGAGTCTGTTGGGCTCAACCTTGGTCCGGTCGGATGCATTCCCGGACACGTCGTCACTTTGAGCTGGTCCCGCCGTTGCCACAGGTGGGCCGATCCCCCTCCCGCGAGGAGCGGGGCAGCAGGGCCAGGCCCCTGCTGGAACACAGACAACGTGTCAGCTCCGATCGACCGGCAGCCAGAGCTCGACCGTCGCGGTGCTGAAGTCGTCGGTGCGGTCAATCACGGCGACCACCTCGGGACCAGGCCGGAGCCGCCACGGGTTGGACGGGAACCACTCGGTCGCTGTTGCGGACCACAGCGACTGCAACGTGTCCGGAGAGGCACCCGTTGCGCGGAAAACGGCCCACGAGCCGGCCGCAACCGGGATGACGTCGAGGTCGTCCGGGACCTCCACCGCGTCTGTGACGGCGACACCGTGCAGGTAAGTCAGTTCCGTACCCTCCCGCCGGTCCGGGTCGATGTCGGTGCTCACCGCGAGCAGTCCGTACGGCTCCGCGTCACCCAACGCCTTCAGGCGCGGGTGCTCGTTCGGGCTCAGGGAGGTGACGTGATCCTGGATGGCGGTGTTGACCCCGCGATGAACGAGCGGCACGCGTGTGGCGTGCCCGGCGAAGCGGAACGCGGGACGAGAGGCGATTCGGACGTCCATGGGAAGTGCTCCTTCTACAGTCAGGCGGAACCTGAGGCGCGGCTGGGTTCGGAAGGGGCCACCGTCTCGCCGGGCTCGACCAGGGCTGACGCCGTGCACGGACTGGAATGCCCGGCCGAAGGCTTCCGCCGAGCCGTATCCGTACCGCACGGCGATGCGCAGCAGGTCGCCCGACCCGGGGATGACCTCTCCTGCAGCGAGCGTCATGCGCCTGCGCCGCACATACTCCGACAGCGGCATTCCCGCCAACGACGAGAACATCCGACGCAGGTGGTACTCGGTGGTTCCGAGCTCAGCCGCAAGGCGCAGGACGTCGAGCCCCTCGGTGACGTCTACTTCCACGAGGTCCACGAGCCGGTTGAGCCAGGCGATCACGGTGGCCTCCTTCCACGACAACACTGGCGTCCAGACGCATCGCAGAACCCGATCATCGATGCCCGTCGTGATCAGGGCACGGCCAAAGCCGAGACATCGAGGTCGCGTGGACAGGACGTGTGCTGCCACCGGACCACCCTCGTCGACCTGCACCACACCTCGAACGTGGCCGACACCACGACTCTGAAGCCGCCTGGGTGCGCGGCGACCGCGGATTCGTACACGTAGGCGAGATAAGCGCGGCTGAAGCGTCAGGCGGGGGCTTTGTCGTGCCTGGGTCGAGTGGGCTCACCTGCTATCCGGGACGGGGGTTTGGCTCTGAGGTCCGCGCTGCGCGCGCGGCCGACGGTCACGACAAACGCACCGCCGTGGCGTCGGACCTGGACGACTGCGGCGATCGCCTTTCACTCGCTCGAACGGGTCATCCCAGTCACGGGTACCTAGGGGTTCAGAACGGACGCCCGACCGCTACGAGCGTCTAGCGCGTCGACCTTCGGCAGACGGGCGGTCGTAACCCCGGCGCGATGAGCTCAGCGCTGTCCACCCGAGACGAGGATGACGTCGCCTGTGATCCAGCGAGCTGCGTCCGAGGCGAGGAAGGCAGCGACGGGACCGTAGTCGTCAGGGCGGCCGGAGCGGCCGAGCGGCGTCGCGAGGACCGAGGCGGATTCCATGTCGGAGCCGACGAAGCCGCTGGTCCTGGTCCCTTCGGTGTCGGAGGGGCCGGGGGCGATGCCGTTGACGCGGATGCCGCGCGGGCCGAGTTCCTTGGCGGCGATGATCGTGAACGCTTCGACGGCGCTCTTGGTGGCGACGTACATGCTGCCGTAGGCGGGGTGCTGCAGGGTGCCGCCCGTCGAGACGTTGATGATGGATGCGCCGTCGATGTCCTCCTGGGCGGCGAGCGCCTGGGTGGTCTGGACCACGCTCCAGAAGTTGGTGTCCATCTGCCGGTGGTAGTCCTGCACCGTGATCGCCGTCAGGGGAGCGAAGGTGGCGATGCCGGCGTTGTTGACCAGGATGTCGACCGGCCCGAACTCGGTGCGCCCTGCGCGGAACAGCGAGTCGACGTCTGCGGCTACCGAGACGTCGCCGGCCACGGCGATCGCTCGGCCGCCGGCGGCGCGGATGTGCTCGACCACGCGCTGGGCGCCTGGTGCGTCAGAGCGGTAGTTCACCACGACGGCGGCGCCGGCCTCGGCGAGCGAGCGTGCGATGCCCGCTCCGATGCCTTTCGATGCTCCGGTGACGATCGCAGTCCGGTTGGGCGTGTTCATGGTTCTCTTTCCGACGAAGGTGTTTTCACGCTACGGATCCAATAGGAACCGTTTGGTACCTTTCGGGACATGAGTGCGGCGCCGGGAACGATCTTCATGGCCGACTGCCCGGCTCGGACCGCGATGGAAGTCATCGCGAACAAGTGGGCGGTCGTGACGTTGTATGCGCTCCAGGACGGGCCGAAGCGGTACGGGGACCTCGTGGAGATGTCCGGCGGGATCTCGCGGAAGGTCCTGACGCAGACACTGCGCCGGTTGCAGGGGAACGGGCTGGTGCTCAGAACTGCGTACGCGCAGGCGCCACCTCGCGTCGAGTACAGCCTGACCGGACTCGGGATGTCGCTGCAGGAACCCATCGCAGCCCTGACGAGGTGGGCGAATGAGCACGGTGAAGCGCTCGTCGCGTTCCAGGAGCGCGTCGAGCCGTCGGCCAACGGCGTGTCCTGAGCTGGCAGAGCAGGGGCGATCTGCTTCGTGCATTAGGCCCTGTGCGACGGTGACTTCCGCGCGCCGGCCGTCGTTGTCGGATCCCTGACGCCGACGACCTGTACGGGAGGTCTTGCTCACCGACCAGACGCAGGTCGATGCTTTCCGAGCTCGCTCCGGTTGGACGACGTGGCCGGCACCGGTCCGAGGGGTGCGACGATCCCGGTATGCGGCCCGACGATGACTTCGCGGTATCCCTTCCCGGCGGCGTGGGAAACGCGGGGAAGGTCGTACGGATCGGCGACACGGTGCGTCGTCCACCGACGGCGTGCTCGCCCATGGTCCGGCGCATCGTCCAGCACCTCGAGGCCGTGGGCTTCGACCGAGCACAGCATTTCCTCGGCGTCGACGAGCAGGGCCGCGACGTGTTCACGTTCGTCGAGGGAGACGTGCCGTTGCCCCCGTTCCCGAGATGGGCCCAGACGCGGACGTTCTGCGCGAGGTGGCGACTCTGCTCCGTGACTTCCACGCGGCGATGACGTCGTTCAACCCCGAGGACGGGTGGTCGAGCGAGCTTGCCGACCCTGCCGGTGGTCCGGTCCTGTGTCACAACGACGTGTGCCCCGAGAACGTCGTGTTCCGCGACGGACGGGCCGTGGCGCTGCTCGACTTCGACTTCGCGGCACCCGGCCGTCGCGCGTGGGACGTCGCCAGAACCGCGCGGATGTGGATTCCCGTGGGCGCTCCCGGTGATGGTCTTACGTGGCCGGGTGAGCTTGACGTCCATGAGCGGCTCGGGGTGTTCACCGCCGCCTATGGGCTCGATCGGGAAGAGCTGCAGACATTCGTCCCGACGCTACTGACCGCCATCCACCAGGGCCAGGACTGGGTCCGAGGGAAGGTGAAAGCCGGCGAGCCGAGTTTCGTCGCCATGTGGCAGACCCTGCGGCTGGAGGAGCGCTTCAGAGCCGACGCAGAGTGGCTCATCGACCATCAGCGGTCATTGGCCGAGTCGGTCAGCCTTCCCGCCATCGCCCCATCGACCCCGGACCGCCTGCGCCAGGGGTGAGCCGAGATCCCGTCCGCTGGGGACCGGCCCACGCTGATGCCCCTGCTATGGGCCGCAACGCGCAGGCTCACCACGAACGAAACTCGGCCACAAGTAACGATGGTCCACCTAGCGGCCGAGCCCTCAGAAGGGGCGCGGTCGGAAGGCGTCGAGAAGACGCTCAGTGAGTGCCTCGTACTGCGGGTCGATCGCCCGGCGCGTGGCGTCGGCATCGTGCCAGGCGACGATCTCGCGGGCGCCCTGCGCGAAGGGGATGCGGGGCGAGAACTGCGGGACCAGTCGTCGAATCTTCGTGTTGTCGAAGATCATCGTGTGCGCCTTGTCGCCGAGGATCCCTGCGCCGAGCTCGGGGTCGGCGGCGGCGATCGCCTCGGACGCGACATGCACGAGGCGCGGCTCGTGGACGCCGGCCGCCCGGGCCATCGCGAGGTAGATCTGGTCCCACGACGGCGCCTCATCGCCGGTGATGTGGAACGCCTCGCCGATCGCCTCCTCACGCCCCAGCAGGCCGACCAGCCMGACCGCGACGTCGGCGCTGTGCGTGATGGTCCACCGAGACGTCCCGTCCCCGGGGACGACAACCTCCAGGCCGCGGCGCATCCGGTCGATCACCGTCCAGCCTCCGTCCATCGGGATGAGCGTGGCGTCGTAGGTGTGTGAAGGGCGCACGATCGTCATCGGCAGGCCCGTGTCGCGGTACGTGCGGACCAGGAGGTCCTCGCACGCGATCTTGTTCCGGGAGTACTCCCAGAACGGGTTGCGCAGCGGCGTCGACTCGACGACGGGCAGGTGGGTCGGCGGCGTCTGGTAGGCCGAGGCGGAGCTGATGAACACGTACTGACCGGTGCGGCCGGTGAACAGGTCGAGGTCGGCCTGGACGTGCTCGGGGGTGAACGCCATGAACTCCACGACGGCGTCGAACTCGAGGTCACCCACCGCGGAGCGGACGGACCCCGGGTCGCGGACGTCGGCGTGAAGCACGCGGGCGCCGTCGGGCACCGCCCGCGTCGACGACCGCCCGCGGTTGAGCAAAGTAAGCTCGACGCCCTCCGCGACCGCCCGCCGGGCCGCCTCCGTGCTGATGATGCCGGTCCCGCCGATGAAGAGTGCGCGCAGTGCCATGCCTCGCAGGATACGAACAGCAGACGAACCCCGCCGATCAGGACGACAGGGATCTCGGTCGCGGGAGAGGCGGATGGCGCCGGCCGCGCGCGTTCTGGTTGAGGCCGCGGTCCGTTGCCGGCTGAGGCGCACGCCCTTGCGCGTCCCCATCGGGCCCGGTGGCCCGCCCGGCCGACGCCACGTCGAGTCGTGTCCTCAGCAGCAGCAACAGCAGCGCGCGCGCCCTGCGCCTGCGCCTGGGCGCACGGCGATGGCGACTCCGCCCTGCCGCTACAACCGGTCCACGGCGGCACGCCGAAATTCTGAGGATTCGGACAGGTAGATGAGACGAGCCGCGTCTCTCCTGCCTGTCCAGCCGCAGGTCAGGCGACCGCGTGTAGGACAAGTCGCGTGAGTTCCTACAAGCAGCGGCAGCAGCAGCAACGACTGTGGGTCTTCACGCTTGGTGGTGCCGCAGTTGCTTCCCAGGGTGTGGGAGTTGGTGATGGTCATTGTCGGTTCGCGTCGAGCCGGCAGGCACGCAGCAGCGTCGTCGGCGTGCCATGCCACGCCCTAGACCTCATCCAGCTTCGCGGCAGCATGGGGGCGTGGACCTCGAGATCGAACTGCGTGCTGGGAGCGAGCTCAGCGACCCTGAGCTCAACGGGCTGCACGCCACGGCGTTCGGCCATCCGCTCACGCAGGATCCCTGGCGACAGCGCCTGGCGAACCACAGCCTCACGTGGATCACCGCCCGCCTCGACGGTCGGCTGGTGGGCTTCGTCAACGTGATCGGGGATGGAGGCCGTCATGCGGTACTCCTGGACACCTGCGTCGCACCCGATCTCCGGGGACAGGGCATTGGAACAGCGCTGGTCGCGGCCGCGGCGGAGGAGGCGAGGCGTTCGGGCTGCCAGTGGTTGCACGCGGACTACGAGCCCCACCTGGTCGACTTCTATGAGGGCGCGTGCGGCATGCGGCACAGCGAGGCCGGTCTCCTACGCCTGGAGGGCAAAGGCTGAGACCGCCGATCACGTACCGACCTGGTCGCGTGGCTGAGGATTCGGACATCTGTCCGCCGAGGCAGTTCAGATCGGGGCACATGTGGATCCGGTTCGTCATCACCCGCTTGTTCACCGGCATGTAGCAGTCGGGGGACCTCCGGCCTCTGGGCTTCCCCACCAAGGGCGTCACATCAGCCTGTCGGCTCCAGCGGCCAGACCTCGACGACGCCGTGCGCGACGGCGCAGGGGTTCTGGGATGCGACGGCAACGGCCTGCTCGAGGGTGTCTGCCTCGATGACGGCGAAGCCCGCGAGCGGAAGCTCGGAACGCAGGAACGGTCCGTCGGCGGTCGCAACTCCGGCGCCGTCATGGTTACGCACCTGGGTCGGGGCGCCGGCGACGCCCATGACGACGCCGCGCTCGCGCAGGCGCGCATCAGACCGGTGGGCCTCGTCCCGCACGGCTGGATCGGTCCGGTCGTAGCCCGCACGGTCGCCGTATCCGATGGTGATGAAGGTGGTCATGGTCCTCTCCCGTTCCTTGTGCACTGATGCCGTATTCGTGCCGAGTCGGCGCTAGGTCGTTTCGGTCGCCAGCTCGTCGGCGAGTGCGGCGAGCTGACTGCGCGCTCCTTGCTGGCGCCATTCGGGCCGCTCATGGCCATCGAGATAGGCCGCGTGCTCGGTCAGCACCAGCGTGGTGCCGTCTCCGCGGGGTTCGAGCAGGACGGTGGTGAGCGAGATCGTGACCGGGGTGTCGTCGACCGACAGGGTGGACGAGTAGACGATTCGGTGGTCCGTCACGATGTCGTGATAGCGGGTCGCGAAGGTGAGGGTGCGGCCCTCCTTGTTGCGGCCACGCGTGATCTCGGAACCGCCCGCGCGGAAGTCGAGCTCGTGGTGCTCGGCCGCCTCGCCGCCGAACCAGCGGGCCTTCGTCGCCGGATCGGCCCACGCTGCGAATACCCGTGCCGGGCTGGTTGCGTAGTCGTGCTCGAGGGTGAACGTCGAGTTCACGACGGACGGGTCAGTCATGTCCTTCTCCTTCCGAGGGCGCACCGGTCAGGACCTGGCCGAGCCGGTCGAGCCGGTGCTCCCACTCCGTGCGCTGGAGACCGAGCCACGCCTCGGCGCGCCTGACGACCGCCGGTTCGATGGTGCAGGTGCGGACCCGACCGGTCTTCTGCGAGGTCACCAGTCCTGCATCGACGAGGACCTGGAGATGCTGCATGACCGCGGTGAGCGACATCTCGAACGGCTCGGCGAGCTGGCGCACCGAGGCCGGACCGCGGACCAGCCGTTCGACGAGCGCGCGACGTGTCGGATCAGCGAGGGCGTGGAAGACCCGGTCCAACGTCCGCTCGTGGTCCCTTGGCACACCCTCGACGCTAGGTCGGGGCGAGTCAATAGTCAAGTAAGTGCTTCACTATTGAGATGCCGTCCTGCTCGATGCTGATCGAGCGCACATCGCCGTCGCGCCCGACCGGAAGTCGGTTGAGGCGCCAACCTTCTTCCCGGCAACCGAGGACGAGATTTAGGCACGCAACCAGTTCCTGGTGCACTCAGTGGTGCGTCGGCACGGCAAAACGGGTTGGTTGGCTTCGCTGTCGTGAAACCGCTCGGGCGAGCTCCCGTCGCCGGCGTGACTCGGACACGGCTTCGGCAGACCGCACTGGTCCACGGTCCGAAGCTCGCTGGCCGAGTGGGGAAGGAATTAGAGAATGCGGACACGAAAGACGAGACGAACGGCGTCTCACTCAGTTGTCCGCCGGCAGGTCACCGGCACGCCGCGCGGGCAGTCCGATGAGTTCCTTTACCTGTCCGCCCCCCGGCCCCTGGCCGCTCCGGCTGTGGGTTCGACGACCTTCAAGACGCTCGGCTGCTGACGGTCCAGCTCGGTGGCCAGCACTCGTGCGTATCGGGCTCGCTCGTCGGTGGCGACCCATCGGGCCTCCAGGTCCCGCTCGTACAAACGGTCGCCGTCGTGGCGGGGGAAGACATGGACGTGGAAGTGCCAGACGTCCTGGGCGCCCGCCGGCTCGTTGTGCTGCCGGACGGAGATGCCGTCGCACGCATAGGCCGTGCGCATGGCGACCGCGACCTCCTGGACCAGGTCCCACACGGCGTGCCCGGTCGCTCGGGGAAGGTCGTAGAGGCTCTCATGGTGTTCCCGGGAGATCACCAGTGCCGCCCCTGGGTTGGCTGGCCACCACTTGGGTGAGATGAGGGCGAGCGCGAGGTCGGTGGTCGCGACGACGTCGCTCTGCTGGTTGTGCCCGCTCACGACGCCGCGTTGGAGCAGGCAGAAGGGGCAGAGGTAGTCGTCTGGTTCGTGGCTAGGTGTGGTCACGGGGTCCAGCCATCCCATGCTCTCCACCAGTGGGTGGCCGAATCGAGCTGGCCTACGACGTCGGCTGCGGCCGCCAGCACGAGGCCGACGGTGCCCTCATCGATGCGTCCGGTGACTCGCTGCCAGTGCAGGTCGGCCACGTCCTTCCACTCGCGCCGTCCGTCCGGGAAGACGATCAGGTCCAGGCCGTGATCGTCGGTCTCGAACCCCTCCTGTCCGCGCACGATGGGCGCTTCGAAGTTGATGTACCAGTGCAGGAAGGTCCCCGCGGGATCGAAGAACTTCCAGACCCCGTAGTGATCGCCGCCCCGATGGAGCTGGAGCACCACGGTGGACCCCCAGGCCGAGTGCGAGCTCCATGGGTGGGTACCGAACGGATGCGGAGGGAAGCTGAAGCGCGACCCGGGATCCACACGGACTGCCAAGATCGCGCCGTCGTCGGACACGACGGTCACCGGATGCTGCATCCACACGTGGTCGTGCAGCACCTCGAATCGCTGGATCGACGTGCCCGGCTCATAGATCCACACGGTCGATGACACTATCGGCGGGGTCTCCGCCGACCCTTGCGCGACCGCACCCGGGTACGGGAGCGATCGGCGGCGTCGCTGAGGAATCGGACAGGAAGATGAGACAAACGTCGTCTCAAGCAGATGTCCATCTGCAGGTCAGCCCTTCATTCGTGGGACAGGTCGGCTGAGTTCCTACACCGTGAGTGGGATCCCAGCCGCCCGGCACCGGCCCGTTGAGGGTGTTGCCACCCTGCGCGAGAATTGCCGCCATGGCGCTGACCACCCGGATGCTGACGCCGGACACGTGGGACGACTTCGCTGCGCTCGTCGAGTCGAACAACGGTGTGTGGGGTGGCTGCTGGTGCATGGGATTCCACCCAGGCGGTTCCACCGGGACACGCCAGGGCAACCATGACGCCAAGCAGCAGCTCGTGCAGCGCGGCGCGGTGCACCAGGTACTGGTCTACGACGAGGAGAGATGTGTCGGCTGGTGTCAGTTCGGCACGCCACCGGAGCTCCCCAACATCAAGAGCCGCCGAGCCTACGACGCTGAAGCGCTGGATCCGCCCGACTGGCGGATCGGCTGCATCTTTACGAACTCGAAGGACCGCGGCAAGGGGATCGCTGCGGCCGCCGTGCGAGGGGCCTTGGACGAGATCCAACGCGCCGGCGGAGGCGTCGTCGAGGCCTATCCGGAACAAACGGCGGATCGGCCCCCGCAGCGAGGCGCATATCTCCATACCGGACCCGAAGAGCTGTACGAGCGGCATGGATTTGTGAGGGACCGGCGCATCGCCAAGTGGCGGTGGGTCATGCGCGCCACCCTCTGACTCATGAGCAACCCGCCCGTCGGAGCTCGGCGTCTCACCTACTTGTTCACTCCCAGGTCGGAGCCTCGGGCTCCCGACAACTCGGATGAGTTCCTACACCGGCGGCGGAGCACCACTGACCCGCCGACGCACGCGTTCGGCGGCACACTCGGTGCATGACAGGTGACCAGGCAGAGTCCGAGACTCCGGGTCGGATGGGCGGCTCACCCGAACGACCTGCGCGCTTCTTCGACAGTCCCGAGGAGTTTGGTGCCTGGCTGGCACGGCACCACGACACGGAGACGGTGCTGTGGATGGGTCTGAAGAACAAGGGCTCCGCCGATCGCGGCCTGACCTGGGAGCAAGCGGTTGTCGAGGCGCTGTGCTGGGGATGGATCGACTCAGTGGCGCAACGCATCGACAACGAGTCCCGGCGGCAGCGCTGGACCCCTCGCAAGAAGACTTCCCACTGGAGCCGGGTCAATCTCGATCTTGTCGAGAAGCTGCGCGCCGAGGGGCGGATGCAGCCGAGCGGGTTAGCGATCTGGGAGCAGCGCACCCGCGAAGAGGCGCCTTACAGTCACGAGCAACCTTGGGCCGGACTGCCGGACTCGTATGCCGAGGAGCTGGCTGCGTCGCGGGCGGCGACCGCGTTCTGGGAGGCTTCGACTGCGACCTACCGCAAGGTCTGCGCCGTCTGGGTCACCTCAGCCAAGCAGGACGTGACCCGCGCCCGCCGGATGGCACAGCTGATCGAGTGCTGCGCCGAGGGCGAGCTCGTGCCGAACCAACGCTACGGAGACGTTCCGCGGTGGCTGGCGCGGGCCGCAGCTGCCGCGGCCGAAGCACGATGACGTAGTCAGGGAACGCGGCGAGCGCGTCCACGTGGAGCTGCCGCAGGTCTGCTTGCTTCGACTCCGACCCGACAGGTACGCCTCGACCTGCTCGACGACGTCCACCTCGTTCTCGGCCCCCTGAGGGTTGCTCGTCGCTCTCACCAGTCGATTCCCGCCTCCGGCGCTCGCACAAGCGAGCCGCAGCCGCCGGGCATGGATCATGGGCGCATGCCTCTCGAGCCCGCCATCGCCCTCATCCGACCTGAGCAGCTGACTCCGAAGGCGCCGTACGCCTACGCAGCAGTGGCCGGTCCCGGTGAGTTCGTCTTCACCGCCGGCGCCTGCCCTCTGGACGCCGACGGCAGGACGGTTGCCGTCGGCGATGTCGCCGGACAGGCGCGCCAGGTGGTGGCCAATCTCGCGACCGCACTGCATGCCGCCGGAGCGCAGCTGACCGACGTCGTCAAGACGACCGTCTACGTCGCCTCATCCCGGCAGTCGGACCTGGGGATCGCCTGGGACGTCATCCATGCGGCGTTCGGCGAGCACGAGGTGCCCAGCACGTTGCTCGGCGTCACCGTGCTCGGCTATGACGACCAACTGGTCGAGGTGGAGGCCATCGCGATCCGTCCACTGCCGACGGCACCTGCGGACTTCGACGCATAAGCGAGTTGGCAACCGCGGGCCTGACCTCCGCGCCCTCGTCTCGCGCCTCGGTCGAGACCTCGGGCCACATGGTGACGACGGGCCCCTGCCCTCGACGCACACTCCCGCCGCAACCACGGTTCGCCACCTCAGCTGAGGATTCGGACATCCGTGAGCGGCCGGACGGTGCGAACGCAGTGCGGCAGGACCTCCCCGCACTGCTGACCCGAATGCGCAGCTCTCAGCAGACGCGGAGCAACCCGATGCCGTCGACGACGACACCATGTGGGACGCGATCATCGTGACCCGTGGCAGGCGGTGCTCGTCGCAGAGCTCGAGCAGGACATCGTGGTCGGGACTGTGGACGTCTCGTTACGGTGGCGGGGTGGTTCCGGCACCCTCGACACAGCCGCACACGGCTCCCCGGTCGGCCGCGCGGGTCGCGGCGGCACTCGCAGCCCTGCTGGGGCTGGGTAGCGCAGCGGTCAGTGCCTACTGGGCGCTAGGAGGCAGCGCGCTGCTGGACACCGTCGGCGGCGAGATCGAGGAATGGGGACGCCGGCGCAGTACGAGTGTCCTTGTCGTCCTATGGCTCGTCGTCGTGGTCAAGACCGTCGTCGCGCTCGCCGCACCCGTCCTCGTCGCGGCCCCGGGTCGGTTCCCTGGCTGGATGGTCGGCCGACTTCCCCGAACGCTGGGGTGGATCGCCGGGATCTTTCTCCTCGGCTACGGCGGCGTCCTCACGGCGGCGGGCCTTCTCGTCCAGGGCGGCTTGATCCGCGCCAGTCAGGACAGCGACCCGCGGGCGCTGGCGTGGCACGCCTACCTGTGGGACCCGTGGTTCGCCCTCTGGGGTCTGGCCCTCCTGACTAGCCTCTGGCTCACCAGACCCGTCCACCGTCAGCAGACCCCCGCGGCGTAGCTTCGCCCCGCGTCGCCGGCTCAGCGTCGAGGACGCCGCCACCGAAGTCCGAGCCCGTCACCCGTCGGGCTGACCCGTGCGGCCTATGCGTCAGACCTTGGGGACCTACTTGATGACCCGGACCTCCTGGGGCCAGCCGCACCCCTCAGCGACCCTGCCCGCCCACATCTTGGCCGTCTCCAGGTCGGGCACGTCGATGATGGTGATCCCGCCCAGGTACTCAGTGGTCTCGGTGTAGGGACCGTCGGAGATCGACACCGTCCCGCTCGTTGCGTCGGCACTGAACGCGTCGGCCAGGTCCTCCTCGAGCCCGCCGGCGAAGACCAGGACCCCGGCCGCCTCCATGTCACGGACGACCGCCGTGCTGGGCTCCACGCGAGTCTGGAACCACTCGGCCGGGTGGTCTCCGACCCACTGCTGGTTGAAGTAGATGGCGTACTGCGTCATGGCGCTCCTCCTGTGCGGCCGCCCGGTGTGGCCTGTCACCACTGTGACGGACGAGCCTCGCCGGAATCGACAGGCCGAGTTCTTACGCCCGCCACTTCCTTTTTCCACCGCCCGGAGGATGGGGGCGCTGCGATGAGTTCCTCCAGCCACGAACGCCGACGTGTGGGATGTCATCGGCGTTGTCCACATCGCATGGAGCTGTCCACGGGGTGGATGGCACCATGGCGCGATGACAGCGTCAGCGGATCCCGTCGGCGTGCGGTTCGTGGGGGTGTCCCTGGACTGCGCCGACCCGGCCGAGCTGGCGGAGTTCTACCTCCGGCTGATGGGGGGACGGCTGCTCTGGAGCCGCCCGACCAGCGTGGGGGTGCAGGTCCCAGGACTGCTGCTCACCCCGCAGCGGGTGGAGAACTACCGCCCGCCTCAGTGGCCGGGAGCTTCGATCGTTCACCTCGACCTGACGGCCGGCGACGACCTGGACGGGCCGGTAAAGCGCGCGGTGGCTCTGGGAGCCAAGCTGGCCGATCCGCAGCCGGACCCGCGGTGGACGGTGCTCCTGGACCCCGCGGGCCACCCGTTCTGCATCACCACCGTGACACCGCCGCCCGAGCTCCCTGCGTCCACGGCCACCAGCTGACCCCGCAGAACGCCACCACTGACTGCTGCAGAACAACCACGAGCGTCTGAGCCAGCAGTGTGTGGGCCCCCGCCGCCTGCGCGACCAGCACCTGCTCGTCGTCGATCCCCGGACCCTTGTCCCGCGATCCTGAGGACTCGGAAAGAAGATGAGACGACGTGCGTGTCACGCACCTGTACGTCAGCGGGCCAGAGTCTCGGCTGCCGGACAACTAGCGTGAGTTCCTCCACCCAGCCAGCGCGAAGGGCTGAGGTGTGCACTCTCGGCGTCCCGCTGCGTGTCCGCCGTCGCGTGCCGAGCGGTCGGTCGGCGACACTCCGCCACCGGGGCGCGACCTACGACTCAGGGTTGACGAACGCCGGACCCACGACCATAGTTAGGCAAATGCCTAGGTATTACGACGATCTTGACGGCGTGCTCCGGGCTCTCGCGGATCCGACGCGCCGGGCGATGGTGGAGCGTCTCGCGAAGTCCCCGGCCGTCGTGTCCGAGCTCGCGGCACCATTTTCGATGGCGTTGCCGTCGCTGCTGCAGCACCTGCGTGTCCTCGAGGACGCGGGCGTGGTCACCTCGGAGAAGCACGGCCGTGTCCGCACCGTGAGCCTGCGCCCGGGCGCCCTCGACACCCTGCGTTTGTGGCTGGGCGAGCAACGGACGCCCGCAGAACGTCGAGCCGACCGGCTCGGCAGCTATCTGACCCGCACCACCGCGAAGGAAACCTGACATGACCCGCGTGCGCATGGACCTGTTCATCTCGCTGGACGGCTACACCCCCATCGCCGGCGACGACTCCGAGAATCCGATGGGCGAGGACTGGGGGCGCCTCACGGCCGCCTATGCCGCGACCCGGACGTTCCGCGAGCGCGTCTTCGGGGACACCAGCGGCGCCGGCACGAGCGGCGTCGACGACTCCTACGCCGCCGCCTTCTTCGAGGGCATCGGCGCCGAGATCATGGGCGCGAGCATGTTCGGCCTGCACTCGTTCCCCGACGATCCGCAGTGGAAGGGCTGGTGGGGGGACGAGCCACCCTTCGGCACCCCGGTCTACGTACTGACCCACACGGCGCCGCGTCCGCCCATCCCCATGCAGGGTGGAACGACGTTCCATTTCCGCGACGGCGCCATCGAGGACGTGCTCGCCGAGGCGAGCGCGGCTGCCGACGGCCGAGACGTGCGCGTCGGCGGCGGGTACAGCACCGCACGCGACTTCCTGCGTGCCGGCTTGGTCGACAATCTGCACCTCATGGTCGCTCCGATCGTCCTCGGCAAGGGCAATCGACTCTGGGACCACCTGCAAGGGTTCGAGCTCACCCACAAGGTGACGACGGAAGTGGCCGAGAGCGGCACGACCCACGTCAGGTTCACGCGATAGGACGTACCCAGACGATCGCTCGCCGACGAGGCGGTTCAGCCTGGCTCACACCCGTTCGACGCTGTCGGCCTGCGGTCCCCGATCACTCTGGCGCACCTTGTACCGGACCCGATCGCCCTCCTGCAGCCCTTCGGCGCCCCGTACGACCGACACGTGCACGAACAGGTCCGCACCCCCCGCATCCGGGGTGATGAAGCCGAATCCGCGCTCCGTGTCGTACCGGGCGACCACGCCCTCGCCGCCGCGCACGGAGCCGCCGGACTCGCTCGAGGGGGCCGCCGACCGACTGCGCTCTGGCGCGACGGGCGCTCCCCGGACGAGTCGGATGTTGCGCGCCTGCAGTCCCTTCTCGCTCGTGCCGACGTCGTAGGTCACGCGATCGCCCTCGGACAGCTCGGTCACGCCGCCGGGCAGCGCTCGGACGTGGACGAAAAGGTCCTCGCCGCCCGAGTCGGGTGTGACGAACCCGAAGCCCTTCTCGCCGTCGTACCAGGACACGGTGCCGTCCGCTCCGTCAGACGCCTGAGGTCGTCCGACGGCCTCGGGCCCGAGCGGCAGCAGGTGGTCGGCCTGCGGCCCTCGCTCCCCGTCGACGATGAGGAACGCCACCCGCTGCCCCTCCGAGATCACGCCGCCGCCCACGATGGCCGAGCTGTGCACGAAGATCTCCGCACCACCGCCGTCGGGCGTGATGAAGCCGTATCCCTTGCCGGGCTCGTACCAGGAGACCGTGCCGAGCACGCCCAGGGGTGCGTCGGGGGCGTGGTCGCCCGTCACCCGGACTCGGCGGGCCTGCGGTCCGCGGTCCCCCTCGCCCAGCTCGAACTCGACGACCTGCCCTTCTCGGAGCAGCCTCGGCCCGTCATCACCGATGATCTCGGACGCGTGCACGAACAGGTCCTCGGCGTCGTCCCCGAGGAAGAGGAAGCCGAACCCCCGCTCGGCGTCGAACCAGCGGACTGTTCCCTCAGGCACGGTTGACTCCTTGTCGACGCTCACGTTGCTGGCACCCAGTGTCCACGACAGAACCGCTCGCGGCCCTCGGCAGCCCGCTCCGACGACGCCGCGCCGGTCAGCCCACGGGCACCCCGGCCCGCCGTCGGGCGACGGCGTCCGCGAGCACGGCGGCGCTCGGCTTGGCCGTCCGGCGACCCGTCACCCGGTCCACAGTGTGCAGACCCAGCTGGAAGCGGTACCCGAAGATCCACTCGAAGTTGTCCAGCAATGTCCAGTGGTAGTACCCGAGCACCGGGACGCCGTCGGCCACCGCGGAATCGAGGCTCTCGAGCGCCGGTGGCAGGAACTCGGCACGCACCGTGTCGTCAGCGGTGGCGATGCCGTGCTCGGTGACGACGACGGGCAGCCCGCTCGCCCCGTGGACGTAGCGGACGGCGCCCCCCAGCGACTCGGGTACCACGGGTGTTCCCATCTGGTTCACCGCGGCTGCCCCAACCGGGTGCACCGGTCCGGTGCGGTCGTGCGCGACCTGCTCGTAGTTCTGCACGCCGATGAAGTCGTCGCCCGCGGCGAGCTCGAGCCACCGCTCGTAGCAGTCAGCTCGCTTGCGGGACACGAGGGTCGCGCCCTCGTCGTCGAGTGCCACGTCGTCGACGACGGCGATGGCCAGGCCGACCGGCACATCGGGCGCGGCCGCCCGGACCGCGGCCCGCGCTGCGACGTGCCCGAGCGCCAGGCCGTCCTCGATCGCCAGCCGCTCCTCGGGCACGACGACGTTGGCGGAGCGGAACCGCGGCACTCCGGCGGCGCGGGACGCGGCCTCGAGCGTCCGGCGTTGCAGGTCGACGACGCTGTCGGGCAGGCCGCCCCACAGCAGCGTCGCCGGCAGGTTCGGCTCGTTGAGCGTGACGACGAGAGCGACGCGGTCCCCCAGCCGCTCCATGACCCTGGTGCAGTGGTCGGCGAACCGGCTCGGCGCATCGGGTGAGAGCCAGCCGCCCGCTCGTGCGAACCACTGCGGCGACGTGAAGTGGTTGAGCGTGATCGCGGGGGCAAGGCCCAGGGCGAGGCAGCCGTCGACCATCGCGTCGTAGTGGTCGAGCCCGGCCGAGTCGGGACGCCCGTCCTCCGGCTCGGTGCGCGCCCACTCCACGGAGAAGCGGTACGACGTCAGGCCGGCCGCCGCCACGAGGTCGAGGTCCTGCGGCCACAGCTCCCAGCTGCGGCACGCGTCGCCGCTGGGCTCGACGAACACCGTGGGCTCGACCTGCTCGAGGAACGAGGTGTCGCTCATGATGTCGTTGCCGTCGACCTGGTGACCGGCGCTCGCGACGCCCCACAGGAACGTCTCGGGGTAGGTGGGGGGCATGGTTGCTCCTTGTGGGGTAGCGGGTGGACGAGGCGGCACGACCGGCTCGGGCGAGGTCAGCGCGCGCCGCGGATGGGCAGGACCGCGAGCGCGCCGAGCACGGCCGCGATCGCACCGAAGCCGAACAACGCCGTGAAGTTCTGCTGGCCCTCGGCAGCGCCGATCGCGAGCAGCGCGGGGGCGAGAGCGGGGACCATGGACGACGGCAGCGTGTTGGCGAGGTTCATGATCCCGAGGTCCTTGGCGGGGTTCTCGGGGTCGGGCAGGACCTGGGTGACCAGCGCGAAGTCGACCGCGAGGTAGACGCCCTGACCGGCGCCCATGACGGTGATCGCGACGAGGAACTGCTCGAACGAGGACGCCGTGGTGACGAGACCGAGGCCCACCGCGAAGACCACCGCCGCGACGAGGACGAACGGCTTGCGACGGCCGATCCGGTCCGAGATCCGCGCGGCGATCGGCGCGAGCAGGAGCGAGGCGCCGGTGAGCAGCAGGGTCGCGAGGAAGATCTTGCCGGCGACCTCGGAGGGGTCCACGTGCTGGACCATGATCAGGTAGAACGCCTGGTACGCGTTGACCGCGGCGACGCCGAGGAAGATGAGGATCCGGCTGACCCACGCCCACGCGAAGGCGGGCGCACGCCGCGGGCTGACCCAGAACGTGCCCGCGAGGTCGCGGAGCGCCAGTGGCGGGCGCAGCTCAGGCGACAGCGGTGCGTCCTTCACCCCGAGTGCCAGTGCGAGGCTGCCGATCACGCCGAGCCCGGCGGGCAGCGCGATCATCGCGGTGAGGTCGGGCTGCACCAGCTGCGCGACGAACAGACCGAGCAGCGCACCCACGGGCGTCCCGAGCCCGACGATCGTCGAGGAGAGACCGCGGTGCTCGGCGACGACCTGGTCCGGCACCAGGGCGGAGGCTGCGACCAGCGAGGTCACGTAGCCGATGCTGAGCAGCACGTGCGCGGCGACGAGGACGGGGGTGGTGGCCGCCGCGACCATCAGCAGCGCGCCGGCGCCGATGAGTGCCGCGCCCAGGACGAGGTAGGGGCGTCGTCTGCCGAACCTGCCGAGCGTCCGGTCGCTGAGCCGTCCCATGAGCGGGTAGCCGATGATCGTGAACACGGCACCGACGGCGGCCGC
This sequence comes from Cellulomonas sp. P5_E12, assembly GCF_054049315.1. Classification (NCBI taxonomy): domain Bacteria; kingdom Bacillati; phylum Actinomycetota; class Actinomycetes; order Micrococcales; family Cellulomonadaceae; genus Cellulomonas; species Cellulomonas sp. P5_E12. Next base: position 110,411 of record NZ_JBFUMP010000010.1, read on the forward strand.
GACGGACAGGATCGAGGTGGCGTGCTCGGGGTCGATCTGCGTCGCCTTGAGCGACAGCGTGAGGATCGACGCCGTCAGCAGCGCGGCGTTCACCGTGAACACGCCGGCTGCGAGCAGCAGGTGGAACCGCGCACCGGGGCGTCGGCCGGCCGTCGGCACGCCGGACGGTGGGTTCTCGATCACGGGGTGGGGCTCGAGGTCGTGCATGGCGACTCCTTCGTCGATGCGGGGCATTCGGGCGACCTGCGGGAGGCGGTGCGCGCCGTGGTGACGAGGGTGCGGCGAGGACGGTCGGCGCCGCATACTGCTTTCCATTGAATGGAAATCGTCGGAGTTCAGCGCGACGGACGGAGGAGGCCGGTGGACGAGAGCCCGGACACCCCACCAGCCCGCGCGCGTGGCCATCGTCCGCCCCAGGGCGAGGCCGTCCTGCGCCGGGCAGCGCGCATCCTCGAGGCCTTCGACGACGACAACCGCCACCTCTCGCTCGGACAGATCTCGGCACGCGCCGAACTGCCGATCAGCACCGCGAGCAGACTGGCCTCCCAGCTGGTCGCCCTCGGCATGCTCGACCGGGACCCGTCGGGCACGTTCGGCGTCGGGTTGCGGTTGTGGGAGCTCGCCTCGCTCGCCGAACCCACCGTCTCGCTCCGCGGCGCCGTGGCTCCCCTCCTCGACGACCTGGTCGCCGTCACCCGCCAGCACGTCCAGCTCGTCGTCCGGGACGACGACGAGGCCGTGGTGCTGGACCGCCGGGACGGCCAGGAGGTGCTTCCCGTGCACTACTACGTGGGGGGGCATGTGCCGCTGGTCCCGACGGCCGCCGGCATGGTGCTCCTCGCCGCCGGTGGCAGCACGCTGCTCGAGTCGCTGATCGAGCAGGGGGACTACCGCTGGCCCACATTCGAGTCACCTCGACCGTCGGGCGCCGAGCTCCGGGAACAAGTCGCGCAGGTGCGCCGCACCGACGTCGCCGTGCTGCGCCGGCCGACGTCGCCCGTCGTGTCAGTGGGTGTCCCGGTGCGCGACCGGCACGGCCGGGTCGTGGCGGCGATCGGGATGATCGTGCCCGCCGACGGTCTGCCCGAGAGTCGCATCGAGCCGCTGCTGCGCGCCGCCGGCCGCGCCGCCAGCCGGGCGGTGGCAGCCGGCGAAGGTGTCCGCGCCCACCCCGACTGGTCCCGCTCGTGATCGCGGCGACCGCAGGCCCGGTCCGTCGACCATGACCGGCGCCCGGATTCGCGTCGAGACCGCGACGGCGGATCGCTGGTCCGACGTCGTCGCGGCGTTCGGCGTTCGCGCGTCCACACCCGACTCATGCTGGTGCCAGCGATTTCGTACGCACGACCAGCCGAGCAATCGCGAGGAGCGGCGCCGAGAGGTCGAGGCGGCCGACATCCCTGTGGGTCTCGTCGCGTACGTCGACGGCAGCCCTGCGGGGTGGTCCCGCGTCGTTCCGCGCGCGACCCTGCCGGGGATCATGACGAACCGAGCGCTGCAACGCCTTCTCGACGATGATCCAGCGGCGTGGTGGGTGACCTGCTTCGCGGTTCGCCGTGAGCACCGCGGCGAAGGCGTCGGGACGGCCCTGCTGGTGGCCGCCGTCGCGCACGCCCGCCGACACGGAGCGTCGGCCGTCGAGGGCCACCCTGTCGACGTCGGCAGGCTCCGCGCCGCCACGGTCTCGGGCTCGGCCGTGTTCACCGGCACGCTCGCCATGTTCGAGGCGGCCGGCTTCCACGAGATCGGCCGCACGTACCCGAGTCGGCCGGTCATGCGCTTGGAGCTCGTGGACCGACTCGGATGAGTTCCGCCACGCAGGGCGCGGGCCGCGCGTGCCACCATTCAGAGACACCCTGCCCTGGACTTCGCGAGGGCAACGCTCGCTGCTGACCGAGGCCGTCGCGGCACGAGGAGGTTCGAGTGACTTCTCTGGAGCGCCGCGCGGAGACCTCGCTCTGGCCCCTGATCGCGCAGCTCATGCAGGCGAACGGACTCGCAGGACTCGCCGTCGCGGTGGTCCAGGACGGCGAGGTCGCCCTTGCGCGGGGGTTCGGGACGCGCGACCTGCGTACCGGCAGTCCCGTCACGCCGGACACGCTGTTCCACCTGGCCTCGGTGTCGAAGCCGTTCGTCGCGGCGGCCGTGGTCGGGCTCGCGACCGCCGGACCGGAGCGGAGCGAGCCGCTGCTCGACCTCGATGCCCCGGTCGTCCGGTGGATACCTGAGCTGACCCTGGCCGACGGTCGTCAGACCGAGCTCACCCTGCGTCACCTGCTCACCCACACCAGCGGCATCCCGGACGTCACCGACTACGGGTGGCACGATCCCCAGCTGGGCGACGACGCCCTGGCCGAGCTCGTCCGCGGCCTGTCCGTGAAGAGCCTGACCACCGACCCCGGCACCGAGTTCGCCTACTGCAACGTCGGGTACGAGGTGCTCGGGCACGTGGTCGCCACCGTGACCGGGCGGACGTTCGAGGCTGCGATGAAGGACCTCGTCCTCGACCCGGCCGGCATGGCACGCAGCACGTTCCTGCGCGCGGACGTCGCGTCGGAGCTCGGCTCCTCGCCGCACGTCGGGGCGCCGCTGGTCGTCCCGACCGACGCCTACCCCTACACCCGCCGACACGCGCCGAGCTCGACGTTGCACTCGAGCGTCGCCGAGCTGTCCCGGTGGATGCTGGCCACCTTGGCGGACGCGGGCACAGCCGAACGGATGTGGCAGCCGCACGCGGAGGTCGGGGACCCACCGTGGAGCGAGGCGGTGGGCCTGGGATGGTTCCTCGGCACCTACCGCGGGCACCGGATGGTGGGCCACAGCGGCGCCGATCCCGGCTTCAACTCACGCCTCGCCCTGATCCCCGACCGCGGGACCGGCGTCGTGGTGCTCGCGAACTCCAACACCGCCCCCAACCGCGCCGTCGTGAGCGCCGCGCTCGACCTGGCGCTGGACCTCCCGACGGACGCGACCGAGATCGACGCGCGGCTGCAGCCGATCACCGTGCCCGTGGCGGCGGCCCTCGACGCCGGCGGCAAGGAGGCGGCGGTCGAGATGTTCCACCGGCTGGAGCACGCCTCCCCCGCCCGCGCCGACGTCGACGACGTGCACTTCGAGGACGCGGTCTGGGGCGCCATCGAGCTGCACCGCCCCGAGCTGGTCCGACCTCTCCTGGACGTGTGGACGACGGTCCGACCGGACTCGTCGCAGGCGTGGGCGATGACCGGTTGGGCGCACCTGGTGGACGGCGACTCCGGCGCGGCGACCGAGCTCCTGCGTCGGGCCGTCGACCTCGACCCCGAGAACGACGACGCCGCGGCGCTGCTCAGGGGCCTGCGATGAGTCCCCTCCGTGGTCTCGAGACGGGATGCCGGCAGCGACATCACCCGCAGGTTCCTACCGGCGGTCCGTGAAAGGAAGGTCAGGGACAGCGTCGGATCCGCGACGAGGCGTTCGTAGAACAGGTGAGAGGCCGCCACACGAGGCCGCCGGGCAAGGAGTCGTGCGATGACGCAGTACTTGATCTCGTTCAACGACGGCGCGATGGACCACATCCCCGACGAGGACTGGCCCGACGTGGGCACGGCCTCGCACGAGGTGGTCGAGGAGGCCGTGAAGGCCGGCGTCTGGGTGTTCGGCGCCGGGCTGCAGAGGCAGCGGGCGAGCATCGTCGCCACAGACGGGGTGGTCACCGACGGCCCGTACCCGGAGACCAAGGAGGTCATCGGCGGGTTCGCTGTCGTCGACGTGGCCACGCGCGAGGAGGCGCTGGAGTGGGCGGCCAAGATCGCCGTCGGCTGCCGCTGTGCCCAAGAGGTCCGGGAGCTCATGCCCGACCCCGAGTTCGACGCGATGATGCTGCGCCGGGCTGCCGGCTAGGACCTCGCCGGTGGCTTCACCACCCCCGAGGACCGCCGCGGCCGCTGCTCGGGGCACGGGATGTGCGCGATGCTGGAGCCATGGGCCTCTCGGCAACCAGGCGCCTCGCCCCGGGCGACGAACGTCATGCTCGCGAGATGTTCGCGGTCATGGCCGAGGCGTTCGACGAGCCGGCCGAGCAGCTCAGCGACGATTACGTCGACCAGCTGTTGTCCTCGAGCTCCTTCTGGGCCGTCGCCGCGTTCGAGGGGGATCGCATCGTCGGCGGGATCACCGCGCACACCATCCCGATGACCCGGTCGGCGTCTGCGGAGCTCTTCGTCTACGACCTCGCGGTCCACGCAGACTTTCGCCGGCAGGGCATCGGCGCGCGGCTGATGGCCGAGCTCCGCGCTCAGGCTGCGGAAGCAGGCGTCGCGGAGATCTTCGTCCCCGCCGACGAGGACGATGCCGACGCGCTCGCCTTCTACCGCTCGCTGGCGGGGCGCGAGTCAGCGGTCAGCCACTTCGCGTGGGATGCCACTCACGGGGCCCGTCGCTGATGTCGTGCGATCAGCCGCGTGCCTGGGAGTAGCGAGGTCCGGTGTCGCCGGCACCCATCCAGAAGCTCGAGTTGTCGAAGACCAGACGAACGCCGTGCGCCAGCTCGCACTCGCGGGCGAGTCGACCGACGGGGTATCGGGTCCGGCACTCACCGCAGTGAAGCGTCGTGTCGTCCTGGGCCATGGCACACCTCCCACGAGGGTGGCGGCCAGCGGGGCGTCGGACCGCTTGCGCTTCATGGTGCGACCTGAAAGCACCCGATCGACCGGAAGGTGAGCGAGATCACCCGAACCGCCGCGGGGGCGGGCCGGCGGTTCGTCGCACGCTCACGTCCCGGAGACCCAGCGCTCGACGGCCGCGAGCTGGTCAGGGTGACGGACGATGTCGATCTCGGTGATCTTCCCGTCCACCTATCCGCGTGAAGCGTCGAGCGTGAGCAACCCGTCCCCGATCGCGAGCCCCACCGCGATCGACGTGAACGACTGGGTCAGCGACTCGCCAGCCGCTCGCTCACCCAGCCGGGTGCAGCTCGCGAGCGAACCGTCGCACCCGCTCCGCCATCGCCTCCGGCACCTCGGCGACGGCGAAGTGGCCGCCCTCGGGAAGCCGCTCGAACACGCGCAGGTCGCGGTAGAACCGCCGCGCGACCGACTCCGGGTTGTCGTGCTCGTGCCGTTGGACGAAGACGGCGGCGGGCACCTCGACCGGCGGGATCACCGCGTCCGCGCCGTCGAAGGAGCGCCGGAACGACGTGCCGATGCACTGCGTCGCCCAGTAGAGGGTCGCCTCGGTGAGGATCCGCATCCGCGAGATGCGCCGCTCGATGGCCGCCGGGTCCCCGGGTGGGGTGTCGCTCCACTCGACGAGCTTCTCGGCGATCCACGCGAGCAGTCCGGCCGGTGAGTCGTTCAGCGCGGCCGCCACGGTGTCGGGCCTGGTGCCCTGGATGTGCGCGTACCCGGCCTGCTGGTACCAGCCCGCCGCCATGCCGTCGTAGAAGGCGCGCTCGGTGGGGTCCGTCGTCGCCGCCTGCTCCTCCTGGGTCAGAAAGTGCGCGTGCGTGACGACGATCCCGGCGACCGCCTCGGGGTGCGTCGCGGCGACGAGGTCGCTCACGTTCGCGCTGAGGTCCTCGCCGTAGGTGAGGTACCTCGAATAGCCCAGGACGTCGGTCATGAGCGCGTGCACCAGCTGGGCGAGCCGCTCCTCGGTGATCGGCTCGTCCAGCGGCGGCGAGAACGCGAAGCCGGGCAGGCTCACGACGACCACGTCGAAGTCCGGGATCAGGTCGGCGAAGTCGAGCTGCAGCGCGAAGGTGTGCGGCCAGCCGTGCATCACGAGCAGTGCCGGTGCGTCGGGCGTCGACGAGCGCAGGTGGGCGAAGTGCAGCGTCGCGCCGTCGACGTCCGCGAGGAACTGCGGGTGCTCGTTCAGCCACGCCTCCCGCGCGCGCCAGTCGAAGGCCTGCCACGACCCGACGAGGTCCTTCAGGTACGCGGCGGTCATCCCGGACGCCGGGCGGCGCGGCGAGTCGTCGAGCAAGCGGGTGCGCGAGAGGCGGTCGCGCAGGTCGTCGAGAACCGGCTGCGGCACGTCGACGACGAATGGTCGGACGGTCATCACGCCACCGTACGAGCACCCACCGACAACGCCGTGGGGGTGGGCTAGACCAGCTTCGGGTAGGCGATGAGGAACGACGACGTGACCAGGAACAGCACGAGGGACAGCCCCAGCAGCACGTCCCCGCCGCGGGTGGACTTCATCCGCCCGGACATCGCCGCGAAGAACAGCACCGCGGCGTAGGCCACCGTCAGCACCGTGTAGTTGTCGCCGCGCTGGTTGTTCCTCAGCGCCTGCTCGAACTTCGCGTCCGCTCGCGCGTCGGCCGCCTTGGCCTCGGCGAGCTCGGGGATCTTGTACTCCGGCAGGTCGAAGGGCGACGGCGCGGCGTCCGTGTTCTGCAGAGGCTTCGAGGTCAGCCAGACGGGGAACGCTGTCGCGAGCGGCTCGGGGAACCGCTCCGACAAGAAGTCCGCGAGGACCATGTCGTTCGCCGCGTAGGCGGAGGCCCACTGGGAGAACAGAGTCACCTGGACCGTGGTCTTGCGGTTGGCGACCCCCTCCAGTCGCGTCGCCACGATCCGCTGGGTCGACGCCTGGCTGAACGAGATCGACATCGCGCCGCCCCACTTGCTCGCCTGGAAGCCCACCCACGCCGTCAGGATCGTCGTCACGGAGAGCAGGACGACGACGACCACCTCACGCCAGTCGATCCTTCGGGTCGGCGCGTCGGAGTGCTCCATCGGGCGAGTATGGCTGCCGTGACCGCCGCTCCGGTCGCTGCGCGGGCGTGTCTCGGCGGGGACGCCCTCACGGGAGGGGATCGTGCGATGTGTTCCAGGCCATTGACGGCGCCCCGATCGACGTGGCGGGGAGCGTGTGGATCGGCGCCGGGGCGACGATCCTGCCCGGCGCCAGCGTCGGTCGCGACGCCGTGATCGCCGCCGGCGCGATCGTCGCCGACGACGTGCCCGCGGCGAGCCTGTGGCCGACCGAATGCCACCGAGCGCCGACGCTGATACCGGCGCTCAGGCGTCGAGCGCCGTCGACGGCAGACGAGAGCGAGTTGAGCGCCCCGCGGCGGCGAGCCGGTGCACCATGACGACCGCCAGGGGGATCAGCGCCGCGTAGAGCAGCTGGGCGCGCTGGATCGGGGAGTCGACGAGGCCGAAGCCGGTGCCCAGCCACACGTACGCGGCTGTGGTCGCCAAGGCAAGGCCCACCGACTCCGCGACCACCACCGCCGCCGCCATCCGGTCCTGCGAGATGCCGTCGTCGGCGTCGGGCGTGCTGAGGCTACGACCGAGCAGGTCGGGGTACAGCGAGCCCATCCCCGCCCCGAGGAGCGCGGCTCCGAGCAGGAGGCCGACGAACGAGGTCGACGCATCGCCCACCAGCAGCGTCGTGGCGAGGAGCACCGCGACTCCCGCGCCGATCGTCGTCCCTGCAGGAACGGCGCGGCGTCGGAACGCCCGGTCGTCCAGCGCCGGGTGCGAGCCCGTCCACAACGCCGCGACCGCCCAGAGGAACCCCGGGGCCGCGATGACGAACCCGAGGTGCACCGTGTCGAGCCCCAGGGCGTCGTGCGCGACGACCGACAGGACCATCGAGGCGCCGAAGAACACCGCGGCCGTCATTAGGAGCGCCGTCAGCGCGGCGCGCCGGCCGTCGCGGGCACGGAACGTTCCGGTGGGGAGGATCGCAGCGGTGGCCCGGAGCATGAGGCCGCCGCCCACGACCACGGCCGCGACCGACCACACGCCGAGCGGGAGCGAGAGGACCACGGACCCGATCGCCAGCAGGATCGCCCATGCCCATGGCGCCTTCTCCTGCGCGACCTCGTCCGTGCGCTCGGGCATGTAGCGGGCGATGACGAACCGGGCCGCCAGCAGGACGGGGAGGTACAGGACCATCGCCCACCGCCAGCCGAGCGTCGACGCGACGGATACGGCGTACACCGGCCCCAGCACCGACGAGAAGAGCCAGACGCCGGACATCCCCGCGAGGACGAGCTGGCGGTACCTCGGCGGGAGCCCCCGGCTGATCGCCCCCATGCCGACCGTCGCCAGCGCGCCCGCCGCGAGAGCCCGGACCGCCGTACCGGTGATGAAGACCCCCATGGTCTGGGCCGTCGCGCACAGCACGGCCCCGGCGACGGTCACCATCGTGAAGAGCACCATCAGCCGGCCGACGGTGTAGCGAGAGAGCAGCCACGCCCCCAGCGGCATCGTCAGGAACATCGGGGCCTGCGCGGCGGCGTCGAGGGGGCCGTACAGATGGGCACCGTGGAGCTCCGAGGCGACGAGCGGCAGCACGGTCTGGGACAGGTAGCGCTGCATCCCCGCCAGGAACTCGGTGAAGACGAGCGACACGGCGAGCGCCACCACGGCGAACCGGCTCTGCGCCGCCGAGGACCGGGGTACGGCTCGCATCAGCGACCGTGGTCGCCGCGCCGCCTGGCAGCCGGGCGCGGGTCTCGTCGCTGGCGGAAGGTCACCGGTCCAGGATGCCGACGCAGCGCGCACGAGACCATCCGAGCCGATGTCGCTCCGGCGTCATGCGCTCCCGCCGGAGCACGTCCGGCAGGCCCGACGCGAGACGCAGCGCCACCGCGACGACGACCCCTGGGCGTCACGCCCGCGGGCGCCGCCAGTCCAGCATGACGAAGAGGTCGCGCTCGCCCGGCACGCCTTCCAGCACGGCCCGGGCCAGGGCCGCCTCCCCCGCCTGCTCGCACGACCACAGCTCGAAGTCGACCGTCTGCGACCAGGCCGGCGGCAGGAACCCCAGGACGGTCGGGCCGTCGAGGACCTTGACCACGTCGTGCTCGGAGCGGGCCAGCTCGACGGCGAACCCGCGCTCGGAGCGGCCCGCGCGCAGCGGCGCCGCCGCCTCGAGGAACCCGCGCACCCGCACGGGCACGTGTCCGCCGCTCGCGGGCACGAGCCGGCCGGGCATGTGGGTCGAGGACGTCGGGTCCATGGCGGGAAACTACTCCTGCGTCCCGTGTAGAGAAATGCCGGACGGCTCCGTTCGACGAGTGAAGGTGCCAATCTGGGCACGACGAAGGAGGAGCATCATGGCCAAGTACCTGCTGATCGTGGACTTCCAGAGCGGTCCTGACGACGCGCCGATGTCGGAGTGGACCGACCAGGAGATCGCCGCCCACCTGGACTATTACGGGCGGCTGAACCGGGAGCTCGAGGCGAGCGGCGAGCTGGTCGGCGGGGAGATCCTCACGGGCCCGGACCTGGCCAAGGTGGTCACGTCGGACGGCGCCACGACGGTGGTCACCGACGGCCCGTTCCAGGAGTTCAAGGAGTGGGTCGCGGGCTACCAGATCGTCGAGACGGAGACCGAGGCACGTGCGCTGGAGATCGCGGGGCTGGTGTCCGCGGTTCCCGGTCGCGGCGGCATCCCGACCCAGCAGCCCATCCAGGTGCGCCGGATCATGGAGGACGGTCCGTCCGACGTCCAGGAGATGAACGCGTTCCTCGAGACGGCGAGCAACCCTCGCTGAACGTCCCGAGCCACGTCGAGGACCTGCTACGCGAGCTCGCGCCGCAGGTCCTCGGCACGCTCGCGCGGCGGTGGGGCGACTTCGACGCCGCGGAGGACGCGGTGCAGGAGGCGCTCATCCTGGCTGCCACGCGCTGGTCGGCCGACGGCGTCCCGGAGCAGCCGCGCGGGTGGCTCGTGCAGACGGCGTCGCGGCGGATGGTCGACCGGTGGCGCAGCGACACCGCACGGCGCGACCGCGAGATCCGGGTCGCGACCGAGCCCGCGGTCGGCGTCGGCGCGCAGGAGGACGACACCCTCGCGGTCCTCTTCCTGTGCTGCCACCCGGTCCTCACGCCCACCTCCGCGATCGCGCTGACGCTGCGCGCCGTCGGCGGGCTGACGACCACCGAGATCGCCCGCGCGTTCCTCGTGCCCGACGCGACCATGGCGCAGCGCATCAGCCGCGCGAAGCAGCGGGTCGCGGGCGAGCAGTTCTCGATGCCCGGGCCCGACGAGCGCCCTGACCGCCTGCGCAGCGTGCTGCGCGTGCTCTACCTGATGTTCAACGAGGGCTACACGGGCAGCGCCGGCGAGGACCTCACGCGCGTCGACCTGTCCGACGAGGCGATCCGGATCGCGCGGCTGTTGCATGCGGCCGACGACGACGCCGAGGTCACCGGCCTGCTCGCGCTCCTGCTGCTGACCGACGCCCGCCGACCGGCCCGGACCGATTCGTCGGGCGCACCGGTGACGCTCGCCGACCAGGACCGGAGCCTGTGGGACCACGCGCGGATCGCGGAGGGGACCGCCCTGCTCGACGGCGCGATCGGTCGCGGCGCTGTGGGCGAGTACCAGCTGCAGGCCGCGATCGCGGCGATCCACGACCGGGCCACCAGCGCCGACGCGACGGACTGGCCGCAGATCCTCGCACTGTACGAGCTGTTGGAGCGGATGACCGGCAGCCCCGTGGTGACGCTCAATCGGGCGGTCGCGGCGGGGATGGTGCACGGCCCGGCCGCGGGGCTCGCGATCCTGGACGGCCTTGACGACGCCCTGCCCCGCGTCGACCAGCTGCGCGCGTACCTGCACGAGCGCGCGGGCGAGACCGACCTCGCCCTCCGGCACTACCGGCGCGCGGCGGGCCGGGCGACCAACGTGGCGGAGCGTCGCTACCTCGACGCGCAGGTGGCCCGGTTGTCGGCCGGTCGCTAGCCCTGCACCCGACGAGCAGCTCTCGACATGAGGTCCGTGATCGAGAAACGCCCGCTCCCGGTGCACTCCTGTCACCGGTGACCTCTACGGTGCCGGCATGCACGTCATCGAGCGCGGATCGGGAACGCCCGTGGTCCTTATGCACGGGTTCGGCGTCGACCACCGGCTCCTGCTGCCGCTGGACCCGGTGTTCGAGGGCTGGACGCGGCTCTACATCGATCTCCCCGGGCACGGAGGCACGGCGGTCGCCGACGTCGCGAGCGCGGAGGACGTCGCACGGGCGGTCACCGACGAGATCCGCGGCCGCGTCGGGGACCGGCCGTTCGCCCTGGTCGGCAGCTCGTTCGGCGGCATGATCGCCCGGCGGGTGGCACACGAACTGCGACCGCAGGTGCTCGGCCTGGCGACGTTGGCCGGCGTGTTCGTCGCCGAGCACGACCGGCGCACGGTGCCGTCGAGGACCGTGCTGGTGGCGGACCCCGCGGCCGCGGACGGCGACGAGGACTACGCGCAGATGGCGGTCGTGCAGAGCCCGGCGAACGCCAGGGCGTTCCGCCAGCACGCCGTGCCCGGGCTGCGCGCCGCCGACCAGCACGGGCTCGCCCGGATCGCGGAGCGTTACGCCCTCGACCAGGAGCCGGAGGACGCCTCGCCCGAGCCGTTCACCCAGCCCTGTCTCGTCGTCACGGGACGCCAGGACCACGTCGTCGGGTACGTGGATGCCTGGGCGCGGGTCGAGCACTACCCCCGCGCGACGTTCGCGACGCTGGACGCCGGCGGCCACAACGTGCACCTCGACCGACCGGGCCTCGTGGCCACCCTGCTGACGGACTGGCTCGAGCGGGTCGTGGCCGAGCAGTAGGCGGGCCCAGACCGTCGACCAGCGATCCGCCGGTCGACGCACACCGCCGCCGGTGCCAGGTGAGTGTCAGAGCTCGCGCGTACGGTCCGTCGAGTCCGAGTCGCCGCTCGAGCGAGGAGCTTCGATGACACTCGTGCACACGATCCTCGTCCCGGGACTGGCCTGCTCGGCGGGCGTCTACGGCCACGTTCTGCCGGCGCTCTGGGCTCACGGTGCCGTGACTGTGGCCGACACCCGTCGCGACGACTCGATCGGCGCGATGGCCGACCGGCTGCTGCGGTCGGCTCCGGACAGGTTCGCCCTGGTCGGCGTGAGCATGGGCGGCTACGTCGCGCTGGAGGTCGTGCGGCGAGCGCCGTCGCGGGTTTCTGGGCTCGGCCTCGTGAGCACCACCGCCCGACCGGACGGGCCCGACCAGATCGCCGGCCGCCGCGCGCAGGCGGCCGCGACGCGGGACGGGCGGTATGCGGCCGTCGTCGACGGCGCCTTCCCGGTCCTCGTGGACCCGAGCCACCGGGACGACGCCGAGCTCCTCGACACCTGGCGCCGCCTGGCGCACGAGGTCGGCCCGGATGCCTTCGTCCGTCATCTGCGGGCGTGCATCGACCGCCACGACTCGCGCCCGCTCCTGCCCGAGATCACCTGCCCGGTCACGGTCGTCCACGGACTGGGCGACCAGCTGCTGCCCGTCGACCTGGCCCGCGACACGGCGGCGGCCATCCCGGGCGCGAGCCTCGAGCTGATCCCCGACGCGGGGCACATGGCCCTGCAGGAGAACCCGGGGGCCGTCGCAGCCGCCCTCGACCAGCTGCTGCACGCCGCCGCGGGCTGACCGTCCGGCGGCCTCCGTCGATGAGGATGCCGACGACGCTTGTCACACTCTGCGAGAAACGATAGATTCCTGTCGTTAATCGATAGGTGAATCGAGGGTACCCATGGGCCGCCTGACCGTTCTCGCGCTGCGCGGGCTGATCGTGCTGATGTTCGCCGGGATGCTGTTCCTGCAGGTCATGCTCTTCCCGCTGCTCGGCATCGACATCGCCGAGGAGGCCCCCGACCTCGTCTTCCTGCGCTGGGCCGTCGTCGTCATCGGCATCCTCGGCGTCCTCACGGTGGAGGTCGCGCTCGTCTGCATCTGGCGACTGCTCACCATGGTCCGGCGGGACACGGTCTTCAGCCCCGCGGCGTTCCGCTCCGTCGACGCCATCATCGGCTCCGCCGTCGCGGCTACGCTCCTGGCGGTCGCGCTGTCCTTCGTCCTCGCACCCGGAGAGGCCGTCCCGCCGGGCATGGTCATGGTCGTCGTGATCGCGGGCGTCGGCACCGCCGGCATCGCGCTGCTCGTGCTCGTGCTGCGGGTGCTGCTGGCCAAGGCGGTCGCGCTGGACACCACGGCGGCGACCTTGCGGGCCGAGCTGGACGAGGTCATCTGATGGCGATCGTCGTCGACATCGACGTCATGCTGGCCCGTCGCAAGATGTCCGTCGGGGAGCTGGCCGACCGGGTCGGCATCACGCCGGCCAACCTCGCGGTGCTCAAGAACGGCCGGGCCAAGGCCGTCCGGTTCAGCACCCTCGAGGCCCTCTGCGAGGTGCTCGACTGCCAGCCCGGCGACCTGCTGCGGCACGAGGGCGCGGTGATCGACGAGCCGGCCACAGCGGCTCCGTAGCGCGCCGACGCTGGATGGACTCGGTTGGGTGCGGCGAACCGACGCCACCGTGTCAACCCGCGCACCCGGGCTCCGCCCAACAGATGGTGACCCGACGCGCTCTCGTGCAGATGGGCGCTGACCGGTCGTCAGGCCCTCGAGCGGCCGCCGCTGAAGCGCCAGATCGCCGTGATGATCAGCGCGCCGACGATCGAGCCGATGATGCCGCTGGCCCGCAGCTCCAGGCCGTCACCGGCGATGAGGCTGGCGAGCAGGCCGCCGACGAACGAGCCGACGAGGCCCGCGATGATCGCCATGGTCCAGTCGATGCCCTTGCGTCCCTTGCCGAGGATGAGCTGGGCGAGGGCGCCGATAAGCATCCCGAAGAGGATCAGGCCGAGGATGAGCATGCGCCGAGACTAGGGCACCACGTCCGTTCTGCGGCGCTCATCCCGAGTCGCAGACGCGAAGGTCGCTGCGAGACGCCCGTCACGCCCGCGGTCTGCGTCCTCGAGCGCGGCGGATCAGGGCTTCGTCGCAGAGAGTCGCTCGACGAGTCTCCACCGCGACGCCTCGGTCTCGGTGACCCGCAGCCCCGCGGCCTCCATCAGCAGCAGCGGCCGCCGCCGGTGGTGCTCGCCGGCCTCGTCCGAGGTCACGCGGTCGAGCACGCGCTGGACACCGCGCCCGAGGGCGGCCGACGACTCGACGTGGTCGGCCATGAGCAGACGCCCGCCGGGTCGAAGCACCCGCGCCACCTCGCGAAGGACGGCGAGCTCGTCGGCGACGCAGCACATCGCGAGCGTGCAGACGACCGTGTCGAACGCGTCGTCGGGTAGATCCAGGTCGGCCGCATCGGACTGCAGGGTCCGGGCCGGCACGTGCAACGACGCCGCCCGGGCGGCGGCCGCCCGCAGCATCGCCGGGCTGACGTCCGTGAGCGTCAGGTCGGTGACGCGCTCGGCGTAGTACGGCAGGTTCGCGCCGGTGCCGACGGCGACCTCGAGCGTCCGGCCGGAGACGCGGTCGGCGATCCACCGCCGCGCGGGTGCGAACAGCCGCGGCTCGAGGAACGCGGTCGTGCGGTCGTAGGTCGACGCCTGGCCGTCCCAGTACGCCGCGCCGCCGCGGCTCGGAGCGCTGGTCACGGCGGCTCCAGCAGGACCAGCGGGATCACGCGCGACGTCCGTGTCTGGTACTCCGCGTAGTTCGACAGCGCCGCGGTCACCCGAGGCCACAGCTCCGCGCGCTCCTCGGGCGTCGCCACCCGCGCCAGCATCGGCCGCGCGGGGCCGCCAGAGACGGCGACCTGCACGTGCGGGTCGTCGACGAGGTTGAGGAACCAGGCCGGATGACGATCGTCCCCGCCGGCCGACGCCACGACCACGAGCGCCGACCCGACCCGCACCGGCACGGTGAGCATCGACACCCTGGCCTTGCCGGACCGGCGCCCCACCGTGATGAGCTCGATCGACGACAGCCCGAGCAGGGCGCCGCCGAGCCGGCCGCCGCTCACCTTGACGACCGCACGGTGGAACCCGCTCAGGGTCCGCATCACGAGGGTGCTGGTCACCCGCCGACCGTACGCCGCGCCGTCCCTGTCGGCGGCCGGTGCGACGATGCCGGGATCAACCTGACCGCTCCCCGATGTGAGGTCCCGATGACCAGGTTCGTCGTCGACGCCAGTGCCGCCCTGCGACTCGCGGAGACGGGCACCCAGGTTCCCGCCGTCCACCAGCTGCTCGCGCCCACCCTGCTGCGGTCGCAGGCGCTGTCCGCGATGCACGAGGCCGTCCAGCGCAGTGAGCTGCCGGCAGCCGTGGCGCGGGACCGGCTGGCGCGGGTCGGGAAGCTGAGGATCCGCCTGCTCGGGGACGCCGTGCTGCGGGACGTCGCGTGGAAGGTGGCCGACCGGCTCGGCTGGGAGTCGACATACCGCGCCGAGTACGTCGCCCTCACGCAGCTGCAGGCCGACTTCCTGGTGACGCTCGACGACGAGCTGGCGCGGGCGGTCCAGGGCGTCGTGCCGACGGCACCGTTCCAGGCGCTCCTCGATCCCTCGACATGACCGCCTGGGGCTTTCGGCCCTGTTCGGGTGGGGCCGGCTCGCGGGACGATGGTCGTGTCGGCAACCCCGACCACCGATCGCCGCACCCACAAGGAGCCTCCGATGTCCGCCGTCACGCACACGCCCTCGTCGATGCAGCCGTCACGGCGCGTCGCCGACCTGATCGAGACCGTGCGCTGGGCGCCGGCGCCTCGCTGGGGCCGTGGGAGGGCCGAGCACGGGCGCTACGTCGTGTACCTGGTGGGAAGCATGCTCGCCTGGATCGTGGTCGGCCTCGGCTCCGCGGCGCTCCTCGGGCAGCTGCTGAACCTGGGCTGAGGGCACGGCCCGCAATCTCCTTCCCGCGCCCATCCTGGTCACGCAGCGGGCGCGGGGAGGCGGCGGGCAGGAACAAGAACGAGACGACGCGACTCACTCCGCGCCGAAGCGGCCCCGCGCCTCGTGCGGGATCAGCGGCTTCTCGCCGCGGACCTTGAGCTGCTGCACGGCCCAGCTGTTCCCGTCGGGATCGCTGAAGCCGAAGAAGGTGCCGCCGTCGCGCTCGTCGAACACCGTGATCTCCGAGGCCTCGACGCCGCGCGAGACGAGCTCCTCGCGGGCGGCCGCCGCATCGGCGACCACGAGCTGCACGCCCTTCAGCGAGCCCGGTGCCATCTCGGACTGCGAGGGCAGGTTGCCGATGACGATCGAGCAGCCGGACCCGCGCGGGGTCAGCTGGGCGACGTGCATGAACTCGTTCTTGGTCTCGTGATCCAGGTCGAACCCGACCTGGTCGCGGTAGAAGGCGATGGAGGCGGCGAGGTCGCTCACCGGCACGACGACGACTTCGAGGGTCCAGTCCACGGGAGCTCCTTCGCTCGGGTCTGCGGAGTCACGTCCACTATGCCGCCTACTCTTCGCGCATGAGTGAGATCGCCCAGCTGCCCGCCGACCACCCCTGGGCGACCGTCGGCATCATCGCGGCGGTTCTCGCGCTCGGGTGGCTCGTCCGTCCGCGACCGCGGCGGCCTCGGCCCGGGGAGGTCTGGTTCGCGCAGGTGCCGTTCGAGGACCGGCCCGGGAGCAAGGACCGGCCGGTGCTCGTCCTGTCGGTCGACGGCGCCGCGTACGAGGTCGCCCGGTTCACGTCGCAGGACCGCAGCGCGCGGCGCGACCACGTGCGGGTCCCGCACGGCATCCCCGGCCTGCCGAAGGCCAGCTGGTTGAACCTGCACCCCCGGACACTGGACCGGTCCGCCTTCCGCCGGCACGCCGGAGACCCGGGCGAGGCGTTCCTCTCGTGGTACCGCACCGCCGCCGGCGACAGGGTCTGACCCCACGGCATTGCACTGTCGTTCTGCCGGTGCGGGGGGCTAGCGTCTCGCCCTTGTGAGCCGGATCGTCGACACCGTCGTCCCGCAGCGACTCGGGACCAGGTTCCGGTGGCTGCTCGCATCGTCGTGGAGCTCGAACCTGGGCGACGGCATCGTCATCGCCGCCGGTCCGCTGCTGGTGGCGAGCCGGACCGAGGACGCCTTCCTCGTCGCGCTGGCCGCGCTGCTGCAGTGGCTGCCGCCGCTGCTGTTCGGGCTGTGGGCGGGCGCCCTGACTGACCGGCTGGACCGCCGGAAGCTCGTCATCCTGGTCGACTCCCTGCGGACCGTCGTGCTCGTGCTGCTCGCGGTCGCCGTGGCCACGGACGTCGCGTCGATCGTGCTGGTGCTCGTCGCGATGTTCCTGCTGGGCACCGCCGAGACGTTCGCGGACAACGCGTCCAGCACGCTGGTGCCGATGCTCGTCCAGCGCGACGACCTCGCGCTGGCCAACAGCCGCATCCAGGCCGGGTTCGTCACCGTCAACCAGCTCATCGGGCCGCCGCTCGGCGCCCTGCTGTTCGCCGCCGGACAGGCGCTCCCGTTCGCCGCGGAGGCCCTGCTGGTAGCCGCGGGCGCGATCCTGATCTCCCGGATCGCACTGCCACCGCACCGCAGCGAGCGACCCGACACCCACATCCGCCACGACATCGCCGAGGGCGTCCGCTGGGTCCGGCACCACGCCGCCGTGCGCACGCTGGTGCTGACCATCCTCATCTTCAACGTGACGTTCGGCGCCGCGTGGTCGGTGCTCGTCCTCTACGCGCGCGAGCACCTGGGGCTCGGGGCGGTCGGCTTCGGGATCATCACCACCGTGGGAGCCATCGGCGGCCTCGTCGGCACCGTGTCCTACGGGTGGATCACGCGGCGGGTCAGCCTGGCGAACCTCATGCGCATCGGGCTCATCGTCGAGACCCTCACCCACCTCGCGCTCGCCCTGACGACGACGGCCTGGTTCGCGCTCGTGGTGTTCTTCGTGTTCGGCGCGCACGCGTTCGTCTGGGGGACGACGTCGGTGACGATCCGGCAGCGGGCGGTGCCGACCGAGCTCCAGGGCCGGGTGGGCAGCGTCAACCTGGTCGGCGTGTTCGGCGGGCTGGTGGTCGGGGCGGCCATTGGCGGGGTGCTCGCGCAGCGGTACGGCGTGACGGCGCCGTTCTGGTTCGCGTTCGTCGGCTCCGCGATCTTCGTCGTGCTCATCTGGCACCAGCTGCGGCACGTCGCCCACACCGACGAGCAGGACGCGCCGGCGCCGGCCTGATCGGGGTTGACGGCTGTATTGATTTTCATCAATATAGGCAGGTGACCTCGACCGCCGCGATGAGCGCGCCCGCCGCGCAGGACGTGGCCCGGGCGCTGAAAGCACTGGCCGACCCGCTGCGGCTGCGCGCCCTCTCGCTCATCGCGGCGAGCCCGTCGGGCGAGGCCTGCGTCCTCGACATCAGCGAGCTCACCAACGTGTCGCAGCCGACCGTGTCCCACCACCTCAAGGTGCTCAAGGACGTCGGGATCGTGACAGCCGAGCGGCGCGGGACGTGGGTCTGGTACCGGATCGCCCCCACCCATCGGTCCGCGGTGCGAGCGATCCTCGAGGCGTTCGCCGAGGTCGAGGCCGACCGCTCCCTGCCTCAGCCCGACCTCGATTGCCGGCTCGACGACCTCGCCGCCTCGCTCGCACCGCGCTACCCGACCATCGACCCGGCCCGGGTCCGGGACGTGGTCCGCGACTCCTCGACCGCACTCGCGCGGACCGCCGGGCAGCACGCCCCGCTCGTCGGGCTCACGGACCGGTTCGCCAGGCAGCGGCTCGACGACCTGGTGCGCATCGAGGGCGGCGCGACCGTCCCGCGGGTGCTGTTCGTCTGCGTGGCCAACGCCGGGCGCTCCCAGCTGGCCGCCGCCCTGCTGCAGCACTACGCGGGCGATGCGGTGCTGGCACGCTCGGCAGGGTCGAAGCCCGCGGCGGCGATCCACGCCCACGTCCGACCCGAGCTCGAGGCTCTGGGTTCCGATGGATTTCCGAAGCCGCTGACCGACGACGCCGTCCGCGCCGCCGACGTCGTCGTGACCATGGGCTGCGGCGACGTCTGCCCGGTCTACCCCGGCATCCGCTACGAGGACTGGGCCGTCGGCGACCCCTCCCTCGCCTCCCCCGAGGGTGTTGCGGCCATCCGGGCCGACATCGACACCCGCGTCCGCCGCCTGCTCACCTCGCTCGACACCCCAGGAGAGTCATGACCACGCCCAGCGTCCTGTTCGTCTGCGTCCACAACGCCGGCCGGTCCCAGATGGCGGCTGGGTTCCTCGCCTCGCTGTCCGGCGGCGCCGTCGAGGTCCGGTCCGCCGGCTCGATGCCCGCGGACCAGGTCAACCCGGTGGCCGTCGCCGCCATGGCCGAGGTCGGCATCGACATCCGCGCCGAGCAGCCGAAGGTGCTCACCACCGAGGCGGTGCAGGCGTCCGACGTCGTCGTGACCATGGGCTGCGGCGACGCGTGCCCGTACTTCCCGGGCAAGCGCTACGAGGACTGGGTGCTCGAGGACCCGGCGGGGCAGGGCATCGAGTCGGTGCGTCCGATCCGCGACGAGATCCGCGGGCGGATCCTCACGCTTCTCGACGAGCTGGGCGTCCAGGCCGTCAGCGCGTGACCGCCCTCGTCCGGCGGCTCGGGGTCGCCGACGCGGTCGTCATCGGACTGGGCGCCATGCTCGGCGCCGGCGTCTTCGCCGCGTTCGCGCCGGCCGCCCAGGCCGCCGGGTCGGGCCTGCTCATCGGGCTCGCGATCGCCGCGGTCGTCGCGTTCTGCAACGCCACCTCGTCGGCGCGGCTGGCGGCCGTCCACCCGGAGTCCGGCGGGACCTACGTCTACGCCCGGCGGCGCCTCGGCCCGTTCTGGGGGTTCCAGGCCGGGTGGTCGTTCGTCGTCGGGAAGACGGCGAGCTGCGCGGCGATGGCGCTGACGTTCGCCTCCTACGCCGCGCCGGGTCAGGAGAGGCTGGTCGGCGTCCTCGCGGTCGTCGCGCTCACCGCCCTCAACTACCGGGGCGTGCAGAAGTCGGCTCTGGTCACCCGCGCGATCGTCGCGCTCACGCTGGCGACGCTGGCAGTGGTCGTCGTCGCCGCCCTGGCCGGCGGCACCGCGTCCACCGCCCACCTGAGCCCGTTCCCCGGCTCGGACCTGCGCGGCATCCTGCTGTCGGCCGGGCTGCTCTTCTTCGCGTTCGCCGGCTACGCGCGGATCGCGACGCTCGGCGAGGAGGTGGTCGACCCGCGCCGGACCATCCCGCGAGCGATCCCGCTCGCACTCGGGATCGTGCTGGTCGTGTACGTCGTCGTCGGTGTCAGCGCTCTGCTCGCGGTCGGCGCCGACGGGCTCGCGGCGACGACGGCGCCGCTGCGCGCGGTGGTCGAGGCCGGGTCGCTCGCCGCACTGAGCCCCGTGGTGCAGGTCGGGGCGGCCGTGGCCTCGCTCGGCGCGCTGCTGGCGCTGATCCTCGGCGTTTCCCGCACGACGCTCGCCATGGCACGCGACCACGAGCTCCCGCCGTACCTCGCAGCGATCCACCCCCGCCACGCCGTGCCGTACCGCGCCGAGCTCGCGGTGGCGGCCGTGGTGGTCGTCCTCGTCGCCACCCTCGACGTGCGCGGAGCGATCGGCTTCTCGTCGTTCGGCGTGCTGACGTACTACGCGCTCACCAACGCCAGCGCGCTGCACATGGCGCCCGACGAGGGCCGACCGCCGCGCGCGGTCGCGATCCTCGGGCTGACCGGGTGCGTGGTGCTCGCCGCGACCCTGCCGCTCGCGTCGGTGCTCGGCGGCGCAGCCGTGGCGCTGGTCGGGGCGGGCGCGTGGGCGTTGCGCCGGGGACGCGACCGCACCCACGCGGGGTG
>NZ_JBFUMP010000011.1:0-120233 GCF_054049315.1 Cellulomonas sp. P5_E12
CGGGCGAGCTGGTCCGTGCGGGCCGCGAGCGCCGCCCAGCTCGCGCGGCGGGACCGCGCCCCGGCCAGCTCGACGAGCGCCGTGCCCTCGTCGGCGGCGCGCTCGACCAGCGTCGCCCCGAGGGCCCGGAACGGCTCGGGCGGCTCCGCGGGTTCGGGCGCGACACCGTGCGCGTCGACCCAGCGCAGCACTCCCCCGGCGACGTCCGCGTCCTCGACCACGAGGTGGCCGGCGCCCTCGAACCGGTGCACGTCGGCGCGCGGGAGGCGTTCGCGCAGGTCGCGCAGGTAGCGCGCGGAGAACACGGGGTCGCGGGGCCCCCAGAGCAGCAGGGCCGGCACGTCGAGGCTGCGGACGCCGTCGGCGATCCGGTCGAGCTCGGCGCGGCTCGGGTGGTCCGGCGTCGCAGGGATGTCGGCGACGAAGCCGCCGATCCCGGCCCGGCGGTCGGCCGTCCGGTACGGCGCGCGGAAGGCGTCAGCGATCTCCCGGCTCAGTCTCGGGTGCGCGAGCGCGAGGGTGGTCTCGAGGAACGCCGGCGTCGTCACCGTCCCCACGGGCAGCACGCCCGGCGCCATCGCGACCCGCAGCGCGCCGGGCAGCGGGTCGTCGTCCGGCTGGTGCACGGCGGTGTTGGTCAGGACGACCCCGGTCAGCAGGTCCGGGTGGTCCACCGCCCAGCCCAGGCTCACCACGCCGCCCCAGTCGTGCCCGACGGTCACGACGGGGCCGGTCAGCCCGAGGTGGTCCGTGAGCTCGCCCAGCTGCGCCACCCGGCCGGCGAGCCGGTGCTGCTCGCCGGTGCGCTCGGAGAAACCCATCTCCAGCTGGTCGACGGCGATCACGCGCCACGGGCGCTCGGCTCGCGCCCCGGCAGCGACGAGTCGGCGCCACAGGAAGGACCACGTGGGGTTGCCGTGGACGCACAGCAGCGTCCCGACCGGCTCGGCCTCCAGCGTGGGGCCGTTGTCGAGCAGGTGCCAGGTCCGCGACCCCACCCGCACCACCCGCGACCAGCGCGGATCGATCCCGCCGGCCTCGAGGACGTCCGCCGGGGGTGTCGACGCGGCGGTCACCAGACGATCTCGGCCATGGCGGTGTGGAGGCCCGAGCCGACGCCCATGCACAGCACCCGGTCACCGGTGCGCAGCGAGTCGGCCTGCGTTGCGAGGGTCATCGGCAGGGCGGCCGGGCCGACGTTCCCCCAGCGCGGGAACGTCGTCGGCACGCGCTCGGGGTCCAGGCCCAGCGCCTCGACGATCGACCGGGTGTGCACCGAGGAGACCTGGTGCGTGACGATGCGGTCGACGTCGGCCCAGTCCCACTCGGGCTGTGCCTCGTTCCAGGCGTCGACGACGAGCTCCAGCCCGCCCGCGAGCAGCCCGCTCGGGTCCGTCTTCATCCCGTCGACCCCGCCGACGCACAACTCGTGGTGCTGGGTGGCCGAACGCGCCACGCCACCGAGGAGCCGGTG
The DNA here is from genome assembly GCF_054049315.1 of Cellulomonas sp. P5_E12. NCBI lineage: Bacteria > Bacillati > Actinomycetota > Actinomycetes > Micrococcales > Cellulomonadaceae > Cellulomonas > Cellulomonas sp. P5_E12. The sequence goes on from NZ_JBFUMP010000011.1 coordinate 1,475, forward strand.
GGCGCCCGGGTGCAGGTGTGCCGGGCCGAGCACGGCGGCCGCAGCGCCCGCGCCGAGCGTGAGCGTGGCGAACTCCTCGAGGAACGACTCCCGCGTGGTGTCCGGCGAGGTCAGCCGCGCGATCGTGGCCTCCTGCGTCGGACGCGGGTCCTCGCCGTTGACGATCAGCGCGTACGAGATCTGGCCCGAGTCGATGAGCTGCGCCGCGAGCGTCATGCCGTTGACGAAGCCCAGGCACGCGTTGGTCAGGTCGAAGTTGAGCGCGCTCGACGGGAGCGACAGGTTGGAGTGGATCCGGGAGGCGACGGAGGGCTCCAGGAACGTCCGGGTCACCGACGTGTTGACCAGCAGGCCGACGTTCCCGGCGTCGATCCCCGCCTCGGCCAGCGCCTTGGCACCGGCGGCCGTCGCGGCGTCGTCGAACGTCATCCCCTCGTCCCACCAGCGGCGCTCGTGCACCCCCGCCACGCGGGACAGCAGCCCCCGCGGCAGGCGCAGCCGCTTCAGGGTCGGCGCCAGGCGCTCGTCGAACACCGACGACGGCACGACGACCGGCGCCTCGATGCCGACGACCGCGAGGAGTGCGACATCACGGTGTCGGAACGTCGCGTTGCCTGTCACAGGCTGTCCTCTCGACGGGGGCTGAGGTCGCACGCCGGGCCGGCGGCGCGGGCGCAAGGTCGGCGCGGTCCGCGCGTCGGCTCTGGGGAGTGATGAGTCAGAATCGGGCCCGCACCGCCTCGCCGTGCGCCGGGAGTCCCTCGGCGTCCGCGAGCGCGACGATCTTGTCCGCGACCTCGGCGAGCGCATCGGCGTCGTACTCGACCACCTGGACCGCGCGCAGGAACGAGTGCACGCCGAGCCCGCTGGTGAAGTGTGCGCAGCCGCCGGTCGGCAGCACGTGGTTGGAGCCGGCCATGTAGTCGCCCAGCGAGACCGGGGAGTACGCGCCGACGAAGATCGCCCCCGCGCTGGTCACCCGCTCCGCGAGCGCCGCGGCGTCGGCCGTCTGGATCTCGAGGTGCTCCGCGCCGTACGCGTTCACCACCTCGAGGCCCTGCTCCAGGTCGTCCACCAGCACGATGGCGGACTGCTTGCCGCGCAGCGCGGTGGTCACGCGGCTGCGGTGAGTCGTCGCGTCGACCCGGTCGATCAGCTTGGCCTCGACCGCCCCGGCGAGCTCGACCGAGGGCGTCACCAGGACGGCGGCCGCGAGCGGGTCGTGCTCGGCCTGGGACACCAGGTCCGCGGCGACGTGCGTGGCATCGGCCGTGCCGTCCGCCAGGATCGCGATCTCGGTGGGACCGGCCTCGGCGTCGATGCCGACGATCCCCCGCACCAGCCGCTTCGCCGCCGCGACGTACACGTTGCCGGGGCCGGTGACGACGTCGACCGGCTCGCACAGCGTCTCGCCGTCCACGTCGTCGCTGCCGGCGGCCCCGTAGGCGAACATCGCGATCGCCTGCGCACCGCCCACCGCGTAGACCTCGTCCACACCGAGCAGCGCGCACGTGGCCAGCACCACGGGGTCGGGCAGCCCGTCGTCGTTCTTCTGCGGCGGCGACGCCACGGCGAGCGAGCCGACGCCAGCGGCCTGCGCGGCGACGACGTTCATGACCACCGACGACGGGTACACCGCGAGTCCGCCGGGCACATAGAGACCGACGCGACGGACCGGGACCCACCGCTGCCTGACCTCCGCCCCCGGTGCCAGCTTCACCGTGAAGTCCGCCGGCCGTTGCGCACCGTGGACCTCGCGCACCCGACGGATGGTCTCCTCGAGCGCGGTCCTGACGTCGGGGTCGAGCACATCGACGGCCGCGGCGATGGTCGCCGCCGGCACCCGCAGGTGCACCGGCCGGACACCGTCGAACCGCTCGGCGAGGTCGCGCAGCTCGGCGGCGCCCCGCGCGCGGACGTCCGCCAGGATGGGCGCGACGACCTCGGCCGCGTGCTCGACGTCAACCTCGGCGCGGGGCAGCTCCTCGAGGAGCTCACGGCGCGTGAGGGTGCGACCGCGCAGGTCGATGCGGGTGATCACGTTCCTGAGCATAGGACCGACATCTGCGGGTGGCCCGACCACGACCACGGTGCGGGCCGTGCGCTGCACCACACTGTCGGCACCAGGCAGACTGCTCCCATGACCACGGTGCCCATCTCCGACGACTCGATCCGGCTCGGCCAGTTCCTCAAGCTCGCGGACCTCGCCGACTCCGGCGCGCACGCCCGGGAGCTGCTCGAGGACGGCGCGGTCACCGTGAACGGCGAGGACGAGGCGCGCCGCGGTCGCCAGCTGGTCCGCGGGGACGTCGTCGAGGTGGACCTGCCGACCGGCTACAAGGAGGCCACGGTCGGCTGACCGGGGTTGCTCGACCGGTAGTGCGGGAGGGCCGCCTCGAAGATCTCCTGCCACGGCCGGACCGGTCGACCCGCTGTGTGGTCGTCGAGCTGCCCGAGCGAGGCGTGCCACCCCGCGCCGTAGCCGCGGGCCGCGGACTCGGACAGGCCCAGGTGCTCCAGCACGAGGACCGAGCCGTCGCCGTCCGGGCGGATGGTGACGCTCACGCGCGACTCGTCCTCACCCGGGAACGACCATCCGACCACCAGTCGCCGCGGCGCGTCGCACTCGAGCACGTCGCCGACGGCGTTCTGCGGCGAGCCCGCCACGTCCTCACCCATCCGCAGCTCGTACCGGCCGCCCACCCGCAGGTCGCCGTAGACCGGTCCGAGCCACCGGCTCAGCCGCGCGGGTTCGGTGATTGAGGCCCAGAGGTCCTCCGGCGTCGTCCGGTACCGACGCTCGAAGCGGACCGAGACGTCCGTCCCGGTCGGCACCAGCACACCCCACACGTCAGTCGTCATCTCGGCTCCTCGTCGTCCCGGTGGACAGGCGGCGCTCACGGGCGCCGCGCGCGATCTCCGTCTCCAACGCGTCCAGCCGGCCGGCCCAGAACCGGCGGATGCCCCGCGCCCAGCGCTCGACCTCGTCGAACGCCTCGGGGCGCACCGAGTAGAGGCGGACGGCACCCTGCGGCACCGAGTCGACCACCCCGGCCTCGCGCAGCACCCGCAGGTGCCGGGACGTCGCGGGCTGGCTGATCCCGAACTCGTCGCCGACCGCCGCCGCGAGGTGCCCCGCGCTGCGCTCCCCGTCGGCCAGGAGCTCGACCAGCCGCCGCCGGACCGGGTCCCCGAGTGCGTCCATCGCGTGCATGCCGTCCATGTTTGCATCTAGCGTTATATAACGCAAGACGCATACGAGTACGGTGGACCCATGGATCTGACGCGGCTCCCCGACGACCTTCCGGTGCCCGTCGACGACGGCGCGGCCGACCACCTGGCCGGTGCCCGGTTGCCGGCGCTCACCCTGCCCGCGACGGACGGCAGCGCCGTCGCGCTCGACCGGCTCGGGCCGGGCCGCACGGTGGTCTACGCCTACCCGATGACGGGCGGCGGCCCGGGCGCGGCGCTGCCGGACGACTGGGACAGCATCCCCGGTGCCCGCGGCTGCACGGCCGAGGCGTGCGCGTTCCGGGACCACCACGCCGACCTGCTCGCCGCCGGTGCGGCGGGGGTGTACGGCATGTCGACGCAGGACACGGCCTACCAGCGCGAGGCCGTCGACCGCCTGCACCTGCCGTTCCCGATGCTCAGCGACGAGGCGTTCGCCCTCACGCGCGCGCTGAGGCTGCCGACGTTCGAGGCCGGCGGCCGCACCCTGCTGCGCCGGCTCACGCTGATCGTGACCGACGGCGTCGTCGAGAAGGTGTTCTACCCCGTGTTCCCGCCGGACCGGCACGCGGCCGAGGTGCTCGCGTGGCTGACGCACGCGGTCCGTCCGTCAAGCTCAGTACCTCCGAACTGATCCGTCCGGCGGTCGACTCGCGACAGGAGGAGTGTGGAAGCCGCGCCCCTCTCGGACGTCGACCTCCTCCGGGCCGTCGGAGGGGGTGACGAGGCCGCGCTCGCCGCGCTCTTCGACCGCCATGCCGGCTGGCTCGCCCTCCGGCTCGGCCGACGCACGGCCGACGCCGACCTGGTCGCCGACGCACTGCAGGACACGTTCGTGGCCGTCTGGCGTTCCGCTGCGCGGTATCGCGGCGACGGCGACGTCGGGGCGTGGCTCTGGGGCATCGCGATCCGGCGGCTCATCTCCCGGCTGCGGGTGCGGCGCGCGCCGCTCCCGATCGGCGCGGCYGTCATCGAGGCCGGCACCCCCGTCGCGCCCAGCGCCGAGGACGAGCTGCTCGTGCGGCTCGAGCACGGCGACGTGGGTACCGCCCTGCGCTCGCTGTCGCCCGAGCTGCGCACCGTCCTGCAGGCGACCGTGCTCGACGGCCTCACCACACGTGAGGCGGCTCGGCTGCTCGACCTGCCCCAGGGCACCGTCAAGAGCCGGCTCCGGGCGGCACGCGCCCAGCTACGACATCACCTCGTCGCCCGTCCCGAACCCTGGAGGCCGACATGACGACCAGCACCTGGCACGCGGCCCCCGACCTGCTCGCGCGGTACGCCGGCGGGAGGCTCGACGACACCGCCCAGGCAGCGGTCGAGGCACACCTGACCGCGTGCGCTCCCTGCCGTGAGCACGCCCGCTCGTTCGCGCCTCCGACACTGCTCGACCGGGCATGGCTCGGCATCCGGAGCGAGGTCGCGGCACCCACCGGCCCGGCGGTGCTGCGACGGCTCGTGAGTCTCGGCCTGCCCGAGCGCGACGCGGTCATCCTGCGCGCCTCGTCCAGCCTGCACACCTCGGCGGCGCTGGCGGTCGGGGCCGCGATCGTGTGTGCGATCGTCGGGGGCACCATCGGCGCGAACCGTCAGGACGCGGCGTTCCTGCTCCTGGCCCCCCTCGTGCCCGTGCTCGCAGTCGTCGCGGCCTACGACGCGACCGACCCGCTGCGACACCTCACCGGCACCACGCCCGCGAGCGCACTGCGCACCGCACTGCTCCGCTCCGTCGCCGCGCTGACGATCGCCGTGCCGCTCACGATCGCCGTCGGCCTGCTGGTGCCCGGCCTGCGTGACCTCGCGGGCACGTGGGTCCTGCCCGGCCTCGCCCTGACGAGCGGTTCGCTCGTCCTGCTCACGAGGTGGACGGCACGGGTGACCTTTCCCGTCGTCGCCGCCGGCTGGCTGGTGCTCGTCGGACTGCGGTCCGGGTCGACCGTCGCCGCGCTCACCTCCACCGGCGGGCAGGTCGCCTGCCTCGTCGCCACCGCTCTTCTCACCGCAGTGCTCGTCCTGCGGACCTCGTCCGCCCGTCCGGAGGGACAGTCATGACACAGACGCCACCCGTCGCCGTGCTCGAGGGGGTCAGCCGGTCGTACGGGTCGACCCACGCGCTGGCGCCCACGGACCTCCGGCTCGACCACGGCATCGTCGGGCTGCTCGGCCCGAACGGAGCCGGCAAGTCCACGATGATCCGCCTGCTCGCGACGGCCATGCAACCGAGCGCTGGCCGCATCGTCGTCGCCGGCTTCGACATCACGGGCTCGGCGGCCGACCGTACGCGGGCGCGGCGCCGGATCGGCTACCTGCCGCAAGAGGTCGGGTTTCCGCGCGGCATGACGGCCTTCGGGTTCCTCGACTACGTCGCGGTGCTCAAGGAATGGCGTGACACCGGCCCCCGACACCTCGAGGTCCGACGAGTCCTGGACCTCGTCGGCCTCGGAGACCGGCCCACGCGTCGGATCCGTGCCCTGTCCGGTKGGCAGCGGCGCCGGCTCGCGCTCGCGCAGGCGCTCATGGGGACACCRGAGCTCGTCATCCTCGACGAACCGACCACCGGGCTCGACCCGGAGCAGCGTGCCTCTCTTCGGGGGATCCTTTCCGGTCTCGCCGGTGCCGGCTGCGTGCTGCTGGCCACCCACCAGACCGAGGACGTCTCAGCGCTCTGCGATCGGGTGCTCGTGCTCGACGCCGGTCGGATCCGGTTCGACGGGACGCCGGCCGAGCTGATGGCGACGGCCGAGGGGGCAGTCTCGCAGGGCGCGGAGGTCGCCCCGGGTGCGGTGACCTCGTGGCGCACCGGGACCGGTGCTGTCCGGTCCGTCGGCGGCGCCCCCGGACCAGGGTCGGTGCGCGTGGAGCCGACCGTCGAGGATGCGTACCTGCTGCTGCGCGCCGCGCAGCCCGTACCGGGAGCAGTCCGGTGACCGCCGTGGCGAGCTCGGTCCGCCTCGACGCACCTCGCGGCATCGGGGTGCTGGCGCGCCGGGAGATGGTGCGGTACCTGCGACACCCCCTGTTCTGGCTCGGCGTGCTCCTCACCGCCGCCAGCTGCCTCGGACGGCCCGACGAGCGCATGTCGAGCCTGCTGTCGGTCATCGCCCCGGCGGCGGGGCTCGGACTCTTCGGGCTCGTCGTGATGATGTCCCTGGTCCGCTCATCAGACCGGGCCGCGGCCTCCGGCACGGTGGCCACACCGGAGCGGCTGCGCACGCTCGCCCTCGCCTGCGCCGTCGCCGTCCCGTTCGTCGCCGGCCTGGCGTGGTTCGCGTGGGCCGTCTGGGCGTACCGCCACTGGCCCCCGGCGCCGGACGGGGCTCCGTTCGGCGGGCTGGGCGACAGCTGGTCGCTGGCCGTCCTGTTCGACCTCGGAGTCATGCCTTCCGTCGGCGGCCCTCTCCTCGGACTGGTGGTCGCACGCTGGCTGCCGTTCCGCGGCGCCGCAGCCGTCACAGTGGTGCTCCTCGTGCTGGCGACCATCGTCATGCAGGGGATCTTCGCGCCCCTGCGCACGGTGCGGCTCCTGATGCCGTGGACGTACTTCGGCGGGCCCGTCGGCATCCCCGGTGACCCGGAGCGGGTCCTCGTCCTCGTCGGTTCGCCGTTCTGGTACGGCACCTACCTCGTCAGTCTGTGCAGCCTCGCCGTGCTCGCGGCTGCAAGCCACGACCCCGAAGGCCCTCGCCGCCGTCTCGGCGTGGCGATGGCCGTCGTCGTCCTGGTCGCCGCCGTCCTCTGCCTGCTCGCTGTCACCATGGGTGTCGACCACACCATGGTCAACCCCATCCCCTCGGCTCCCTGATGCTGCGGTACGCCAGGACGGCGGTGCCCTGGACCCGGGTCGTCGTTGTCGCGGTGCTCGTTCTCGTGCTCCTCGACGTGGTGCGCCGCTGGCCCTTCACGATGTGGCCGCTCGAAGGGTGCGCGGTGGGTCTGCTCGCCGCCGGCGCGGCGTGGTGCTACGACGAGCCCGCCGCGGCCGTCGCGGACTCCACGCCCCGCGGTCTGGCCTGGCGGACGTGCGCGCGAGGGCTGGGGGTGCTGGCGCTCGTCGCGGTGTGGCTCGGCGGCGTCGCGACGGCGCGCGCGTCGCTCTTCGGGCACGCGCACGACGTCGCGCTCCAGGGGATTGCGGCCATCATCGTCGCGTCCGCTGTCGCCGTCGCCGCGCGCTCGCGGGGGTCCGCCACGCCGGGTCGGTCGGTCGCGACGGTCGCCGTACCGCTCGCCGTCTTCGTCGCGCTCGCCCGACCGATGAGTGACACCGTGGCGGTCTTCCCGTACGTCACCGACGACTGGGGTCGCAGTCGCCTGCTCTGGGTCGTGCTCGGTGGCACGGCGTCGGCCGTGCTCGTCGCCGTGCTGACCGGGATCCGGGTGCGGAGCTCAGGACGCCAGGCAGCTGGGCCCGAGCAGCGCCTTGAGGTCGCCGAAGAGGGACGGTGACCGTTCGACCCGGAGCCCGTGGTCGAGGCGCATCACCGTGGCGCGACCGGGACTGGTGAGCCTGAGGTGGACCTCCGTGACGCCCGGGTGCGTGGAGAGCACCTCGCGCAGCCGCTCGACCACCGGCGGGGTGCAGCGGGAGACCGCCATCGACACGACGACCGGCGCGTCGGCCGCCTGGGAGACGTCGGGCAGCGACACCTCCATGGCCTGCAGCTGCATCGTCTCGTCGCGACGCCGCACGCGCCCCCGGATCACGACGACCGCGTCCTCGGCCAGCGCCGTGGAGTACGCCAGGTAGGTCTCGCCGAAGAACATGATCTCGACCGAGGCCTCCATGTCCTCGATGGTGACCGCGGCCCACGGGTTGCCCTGCTTCGACATCTTGCGCTGCAGCGACGTGATCAGGCCCGCGACCACGACGGTCGAGCCGTCCGGACGCTGCTCGTCGCCCAGCAGGGTCGCGATCGACACGTCCGCCGCCGCGGCGAGCACGTGCTCGAGCCCCGACAGCGGGTGGTCCGACACGTACAGGCCGAGCATCTCCCGCTCGAACGCCAGCCGCTGCTTCTTGTCCCAGTCGGGAAGGTCCGGCACGACGACCGCGAAGCCCTGCGCGCCGTCGTCGCCACCCAGCAGGTCGGCGAAGAGGTCGAACTGGCCCTCGGCCTCCTTGCGCTTGACGCCGATGACCGAGTCCACGGCCTGCTCGTGCACCAGCAGCAGGGCGCGTCGCGCGTGGCCGAGGGAGTCGAACGCGCCGGCCTTGATGAGCGACTCGATGGTCCGCTTGTTGCAGACGACCGCGGGCACCTTGTCGAGGAAGTCGGTGAAGGACGTGAACTCGCCCTTCTCCTCGCGCGCCCGCACGATCGCGTCGACGACGTTCGAACCGACGTTGCGCACCGCCGTCAGACCGAACCGGATGTCCTTGCCCACGGCCGTGAAGTTGGCCGACGACGAGTTCACGTCGGGGGGCAGGACYGTGATCCCCATGTGCCGCGCCTCGCCCAGGTACAGCGCGGACTTGTCCTTGTCGTCGCGCACGCTGGTCAGCAGCGCGGCCATGTACTCGGTCGAGTAGTTGGCCTTGAGGTAGGCGGTCCAGTACGAGATGACCCCGTACGCCGCGGAGTGCGCCTTGTTGAACGCGTAGTCGGAGAACGGCAGCAGGATGTCCCAGAGGGTCTGCACCGCGCCCATCGAGAATCCGCGCTCGACCATGCCGGCCGAGAAGCCCTCGAACTGCTTGTCCAGCTCCGACTTCTTCTTCTTGCCCATCGCACGGCGCAGGATGTCGGCCTGGCCGAGCGAGTACCCGGCGACGCGCTGGGCGATCGCCATGACCTGCTCCTGGTAGACGATCAGGCCGTACGTCGTGCCGAGGATCTCCGCGAGCGGCTCCTCGAGCTCCGGATGGATCGGGGTGACGGGCTGGACGCCCGTCTTGCGCAGCGCGTAGTTCGTGTGCGAGTTGGCGCCCATCGGGCCTGGCCGGTAGAGCGCGCCGACCGCCGAGATGTCCTCGAAGTTGTCCGGGCGCATCAGCCGCAACAGCGAGCGCATGCCGCCGCCGTCCAGCTGGAACACGCCCAGGGTGTCRCCGCGGCCCAGGAGCTCGTACGTCGCCCGGTCGTCCAGCGCGAGGTCCTCGAGGACCACGGGCTCCTTGCCGTTCATGACGATGTTCTCGAGCGCGTCGTCGAGGATCGTCAGGTTGCGCAGCCCGAGGAAGTCCATCTTGATCAGGCCGAGGCCCTCGGACGTCGGGTAGTCGAACTGCGTGATCACCGCGCCGTCCTGCGGGCGCCGCATGATCGGGATGATGTCGATCAGCGGGTCGCTCGACATGATGACACCGGCCGCGTGCACGCCCCACTGGCGCTTCAGGCCCTCGATGCCCTTGGCCAGCTCGACCACGCGCTGCGCGTCGGGGTCGGCCGCGTGGACCTGGCGGAACTCCTCGGCCTCGTTGTACCGCTTGTCGGCCGGGTCGAAGATGCCCGTGAGCGAGATGTCCTTGCCCATGATCGCGGGCGGCATCGCCTTGGTGAGCTTCTCCCCCATCGCGAACGGCATGCCCAGCAGCCGCGCCGAGTCCTTGAGGGCTTGCTTGGCCTTGATCGTGCCGTAGGTGACGATCTGCGCAACGCGGTCCTCGCCGTACTTCTCGGTCACGTACCGGATGACCTCGCCGCGGCGGCGCTCGTCGAAGTCGACGTCGAAGTCGGGCATGGAGACGCGGTCGGGGTTGAGGAACCGCTCGAAGATGAGGCCGTGCTGCAGCGGGTCGAGGTCCGTGATCCGCATGGCGTACGCCGCCATCGAGCCGGCACCGGACCCACGGCCGGGGCCGACCCGGATGCCGTTGTTCTTGGCCCAGTTGATGAAGTCGGCGACCACGAGGAAGTACCCCGGGAAGCCCATGCCCGTGATGACCTCGGTCTCGAACTCGGCCTGCTTGCGCACCTCGTCGGGGATCCCGTCCGGGTAGCGCACGTGCAGGCCGGTCTCGACCTCCTTGATGAACCAGCTGGTCTCGTCCTCGCCGGCCGGGACGGGGTAGTTCGGCATGTAGTTGGCCGAGGTGTTGAACGACACCTCGCACTGCTCCGCGACGAGCAGGGTGTTGTCGCAGGCCTCGGGGTGCTCGGCCCAGACGCGGCGCATCTCCTCCGCGGTCTTCACGTAGTAGCCGTCGCCGTCGAACTTGAACCGGTCCGGGTCGGCGAGCGTGGAACCCGAGTTGATGGCCAGCAGCGCGTCCTGCGACGCGCGGTCCTCCTGCTTCACGTAGTGCAGGTCGTTGGTGGCCAGCAGGGGCGCGCCGATGGTCTCCGAGAGGCGCAGCAGGTCCTTGATCGCCCGGGTCTCGATGTCGAGCCCGTGGTCCATCACCTCGATGTAGAAGAAGTCCTTGCCGAAGATGTCCTGCAGCTCGCCGGCCGCGCGGACGGCCTCGTCCCACTGGCCCAGGCGCAGCCGGGTCTGGATCTCCCCCGACGGGCAGCCGGTGGTCGCGATCAGGCCGTTGCCGTACCGCTGCAGCAGGTCGCGGTCCATGCGCGGCCACTTGCCCATCTGCCCCTCGAGCGACGCCAGCGACGAGGCGCGCATGAGGTTGTGCAGGCCCTCGTTGTTCCGGGCCAGCAGCGTCATGTGGGTGTAGGAGCCGCGCGCCGAGACGTCGTCCTGCTCCTGGCCCTGCTGGCCGAACCGCACGCGGGTCTGGTCGAACCGGCTGGTCCCGGGCGTGACGTACGCCTCGACGCCGATGATGGGCTTGATGCCCGCCGCCGTCGCCTTCGACCAGAAGTCGAACGCGCCGAACAGGTAGCCGTGGTCCGTGGTGGCGATCGCCGTCTGGCCGACCCGCTCCACCTCCGCGAACAGGTCGCCCAGCCGGGCGGCGCCGTCCAGCATCGAGTACTCGGTGTGCACGTGGAGGTGGACGAAGTCGGAGCCTCCAGCAGATGCCATGCGGGCGATCCTACGTCGCCGGTCGGACACTCCCTGGCCGCCACCGGCTGTGTCGGCGCGGTGCACGGCGTGTCGGCACCGAGGCGTGTCGCGGGCTACGCCGGAGCCGTCAGGACCTTGACCGCGTCGCGGTGCCAGATGCCCTCGCTGAGGTACCGCTCGGGTCGCGCGACGTACCCGAGCCGCCCGTAGAACCCGAGCGCCTGCTCCTGCGCGCTGAGCTCGACGGACACCGACCGTACATCGTCGACGACGACGCCGTGGCGCTCCACGGCGAGCTCCTCGAGGGCTGCCATGAGCAGCGCACCGACGCCGAGTCCACGCGCGGTGGACAGCACCGCGACCCGGCCGATGTGTGCCGGACCCTGGGCGTGCTCGGGCGCCAGCAGGCGTGCCGTGCCCAGTGCCGTGCCGTCGGCGGCGAGCGCCAGCACGTGCGCGGTGGACGGGTCGGTGTCGTGCTCGTCCATCTCGACCTCGGCGTCCACGCCCTGCTCGTCGACGAACACCGTCATGCGGATGGCCGTCATCTGGGCGCGCTGCTCGGGCGTCTCCACCCGGACGATCTCGATCACACGTACCCGTCCTGCAGCACCGCCAGCGAACGCGCCAGGTCCTCGGGGTACTCGCTGGTCAGCTCCAGCCACTCGCCCGTGCTCGGGTGGTGGAACCCGAGCCGCATCGCGTGCAGCCACTGACGCGTCAGGCCGACGCGGGCCGCGAGCGTCGGGTCCGCGCCGTAGGTCAGGTCGCCGACGCAGGGGTGCCGCGTCGCGGAGAAGTGCACGCGGATCTGGTGCGTGCGGCCGGTCTCCAGGTGGACCTCGACGAGCGAGGCTGCAGGCAGCATCTCCAGCACCTCGTAGTGGGTGATCGACGGCTTGCCGTCTGCGACCACCGCGAACTTCCAGTCCGAGCTGGGGTGGCGGCCGATCGGGGCGTCGATGGTGCCGGTCGTCGGCTCCGGGTGACCCTGCACGAGTGCGTGGTAGACCTTCTCGACCGTGCGCTCCTTGAACGCCCGCTTGAGCACCGTGTAGGCGTGCTCACTCTTGGCGACGACCATCAGACCCGACGTCCCGGCGTCGAGCCGGTGCACGATCCCCTGCCGCTCGGCCGCACCGGACGTCGAGATCCGGTAGCCGACGGCCATGAGGGCACCGACGACGGTCGGGCCGGTCCAGCCGGGCGACGGGTGCGCGGCGACGCCGACGGGCTTGTCGATGACCACCAGGTCGTCGTCGTCGTAGACGATCCGCATGCCGGGCACGGGCTCGGCGACGATCTCGATGGTCGCCGCCGGGGCCACGTCCGGGATCTCGACCTCGAGCCAGCCATTCGCCGCGAGGCGGTCCGACTTGCCGAGCTCCTTACCGTCGAGGTGCACCCCACCGGCCTCGGCGATCTCCGCGGCGCGCGTCCGCGAGAGGCCGAGCAGGCGTGACAGGGCCGCGTCGACCCGCTCGCCGACCAGCCCGTCGGGCACGGGCATCGCGCGCGTGTCAGGCATTCTGCTCGGTCTGCTCGATGGGGCTCTCGGCAGCCTCGTCGTCGGCCTCGGAGGTCGGGTGACCGTCGCGCGTCCCGTCGATGTGCACGCCCGTCGCCGCAAGGATCACGACCATGACGGCGGCGACCACGATCGCGATGTCCGCGACGTTGCCGACGAACCAGTGCGCGTACGCGATGAAGTCCACGACGTGGCCGCGCGCGGGCCCGGGTTCCCGGATCCAGCGGTCCACCAGGTTGCCGAGCGCACCGCCCAGCAGGAGGCCGAGGGCGACCGCCCACGCCCGGGACCCGATCCGGCGGCTGGCGCGTACGACGACCACGATCACCACGGTCGCGACGAGCGTCAGCAGCCAGGTCATCCCGGTCGCGATCGACAGCGCCGCGCCCGGGTTGAACACCAGCTGGAGCCCGAGCAGGTCCCCGATCAGGTGCCGGCGCTCACCGTCCGCCAGGGCGTCCAGCGCCCACGCCTTCGACGCCTGATCGAGCACCAGGACGACGGCGGCGATCGAGAAGAGCGCGATCAGGAGCGCACGGCGACGTGGGTGGGTCGGGGGCGCGGCGCTCTGGTCGTCCGTGGTGGTGGGCACCGCCAGAGTCTACGTGCGCGTCAGCGGCGCTCTTCGCGCTGCTTGCACTCCACGCAGAGCGTCGCCCGCGGGAACGCCTGCAGACGCGCCTTGCCGATCGCCTTGCCGCACGACTCGCAGGTGGCGAAGGTGCCGGTCGCGATCCGCGCCAGCGCCCGACTGGTCTGGGCGAGGAGATCGCGCGTGTTGTTCACCAGGGTGAGCTCCTGCTCGCGCTCGAGCGCCGAGGAGCCCGAGTCGGCCTGGTCGTCGCCCGCTCCGTCGCCGGAGTTGCGCAGCAGGTCCGAGAGCTCGGCATCCGCGGCCGCGAGCTCGCTGGTGAGCCGGTCGATGTCGCTGGTCAGCTCTTCCGCGACGTCCTTGACCTCGCGGGCGGTCCACGGCTTCTCGCCGTCGCGCACCGGGAACGTCTTGACGAGCTTCGCGAGCTCCTTGGTGTCCGTGCTGATCTCGACCGTGCTCAGCGCGTCATTGATGGCCACGAGCGGGCCCCCCTGTCCTCGAAGTCACGTGACTGTATGCGGGGACAGCCTGGGACACAACACGCCACGCCGGGTGAAACCCGGCGTGGCGTGTGGTGGACGTACGACCTGACCTGTGGTGATGCAGGACGCGCGCGGGTTCGGCGGGTGGACGCCGAACCGTCGTCAGAGGTTCTGGCCGTCTCCGACCGGCTGCGGCTGGCCCGACCGGGGCGGCAGCGCGTTGCCCCGGTTGTCGAGGTCGCCGAGCAGGTTCTCGAGGTAGCTCTTCAGACGCGTGCGGTAGTCGCGCTCGAACACCCGCAGCTCGTCGATCTTGCGCTCGAGGAGCGAACGCTCCTGCTCGAGCTGACCGAGCGTCCGCTGCGACGTCTCCTCGGCCTCACGGACGATGCGGTTCGCCTGGCTCTTGGCGTCGCCGACCAGTCGGTCGGACTCCTCCTGGCCGCTGCGCACGTAGTCGTCGTGCAGCTTCTGGGCCAGCGCGAGCATCCCGGTGGCCGACTCCGGCTCGCTCGCCCGGGCGGCGGGCTGGACGGGCGCGACGACCGGCGCCGGTGCCGCCACGGGAGCGGCGGCCACGGGTGCGGGAGCCGGGACCGGCTCCGGCGTGGGCTCGGGCTTCGGGGCCGGCGCGGCCTGCTGCGAACCCGCCCTGCTCAGCTCCGCGATGCGGCGCTCGGCCGCGGCGAGCTTCGTCTTGAGCTCGTCGTTCTCACCCTGCACCTCGCGCAGCGTGTTGACGACCTCGTCCAGGAAGTCGTCGACCTCGTCCTGGTCGTAGCCCTCGCGGAACTTCGTGGCCTGGAACTTCTTGTTCAGGACCTCGTCTGCGGTCAGCAGAGCCATCGTCATCACCTCAGTCGGTAGTGCTCGGTCGGGCCGGCGGCAGTCCACCGACCGCCTCGGGCCACGGTAGCGGAGAATGGGGTGCGCGCACGTCCCTGCGACACGCCCACGGACGGGTGGTTCGTCGTCTCAGAACTGACCGAGCAACGACATCAGGACGGAACACCCCAGGACAAGAACCAAGAACGCGAGATCGAGCCGCACGGATCCGATGCCCACGGGGGGCAGGATCCGGCGCAGCGCCTTGAGCGGCGGGTCCGTCACCGAGTACGTCGCCTCGGCGATCACCAGGGCGATCCCGGACGGCTTCCAGTCGCGTGCGAAGAACTGCACCCAGTCCAGCACCAGCCGGACCAGGAGCAGCAGGAAGAAGACGAGGACGACGTAGAACAGCAGGGTCGCGACGAGGTGCACGCGTCAGCTCTGGTTGTAGAAGCCCGCGCGCGTCGGCGGCTCTGCGGCGGGTCCGGCGGCCTCGCCGGCCACCTCGACGTGCGCCGGCGAGAGGAGGAACACCTTGCTGGTCACCCGCTCGATGGCGCCGTGCAGGCCGAAGATGAGCCCGGCGGAGAAGTCGACGAGACGCTTGGCGTCGGCGTCGTCCATGTCCGTGAGGTTCATGATCACCGGGGTGCCCTCGCGGAACGCCTCGCCGATCTTGCGGGCGTCGTTGTACGAGCGCGGGTGGATCGTGGTGATGCGACGCAGCTCACCGGCGACGGGCGCCTGCGGCGCGGCCTGCGTGGGCAGCGTCGTGCGCGTCGGCCGGTGCAGCGGCGTGACCTGGGCCTCAAACTCCTGCGGCACCGCGACCTCCTGGTCGTCGAACTCCTCGAGGTACTCCTCGTGCTCGGACCGGTCGTCGGCCAGGCCGAGGTACAGCATCGTCTTGCGCAGCGCTCCGGCCATCGCCTTGGCTCCCTCCCCGGATCTCTCCGGACCACCCCCGGAGCCCCACGCTGCTGCTGAGCAGTCACTCAGCAACGTCGGGCTCCCTCTGCCGGTCACGCTAGCAACGGCCACGAACGGCGCGCGCCGCGACACGCCCGACAACCGCGGCATTCACCATCCGCCGTGCCCTCAGGGCGGCGGCCGGACCACACCGGCGAACCGACCCGTGCGGGGCKATCGCCGGAACGAGAAGAGCGCCGGATCCGTCCACGTGTCCCGCGCGTGGACGACGACCCGAGTGACGCCGGCTGCTCGCAGTACCGCGTGGACACCAGCCGGCAGGTCGAGCGCGGGTGTGCCCCATGCCGTGGTGGCTCGCGTCTCGGGCACCACCGCGACGACCTCGTCCTGCAGCTCGACCGGCACCTCGTACGACTCGCCGGCGATCGCGGGGCCCACGGCGGCGCGGATCCGAGCGACGTCGGCACCCTCGCCCACCATCGCCGCCACGGCGGCCTGGACGACGCCCGCCACGAGCCCGCGCCGGCCGGCGTGCACGGCGGCCACGACCCCCGCGTCGGGATCCGCCAGCAGGACCGGGACGCAGTCGGCGACGAGCACGGCGACGGCCACCGTCGGGGACACCGACACCAGGGCGTCAGCCTCACCGACCGTCTCCTCGCCCGCCCGGGGCGGCTCCGAGAGCACCCGCACCTCGGCGCCGTGCACCTGGGTCGCGTACGCCACCGGCGCACCGGCCCAGCGTGCGAGCCGCTCCCGGTTCTCGGCCACCGCCCAGGGCTCGTCGCCGACGGCGGTGCCGAGGTTGAGGGCGTCGTAGGGCGGCCTGCTGACGCCACCGCCCCGCGTGCTGAACCCGGCCCGGACGGCGACACCGAGATCGACCTCGACGACAGGCGGGAGGTCCGTCCCCGGTCGAACGCCGGACACGGTGCGGCTACTTCAGGAAGTCCGGCACGTCGAGCTCGTCGCGGTCGCGCCGCGCGGCGTCCTCGGTGAAGATCCGCGGGACCTCGAGCGCCCCCGTGATCGGCGTCGGCTCGGCCTCGGTGGACAGGAACGCCGGCACGTCGGGCTGCGCCGGGGCCGCCGCGCGGTTCTGCGCGTACGAGCCGACCGGCACCAGCTGCTCCTCGGGGTCGAGCACCGGGCGCGGCGTGGGTACCTGGGACGCGACGGCGGGCACCTGGCGCGCGGAGTTCCCGCTGACCTGACCGAGTGCGCGGGCGTCGCGACGGACCGTGGGCGAGCCGGAGTCGAACCCGGCGGCGATGACCGTCACGCGGACCTCGTCGCCCAGAGCGTCGTCGATGACCGCGCCGAAGATGATGTTCGCCTCGGGGTGCGCGGCCTCCTGGACCAGGCGCGCGGCCTCGTTGATCTCGAACAGCCCCAGGTCGGAGCCGCCCTGGATCGAGAGCAGCACGCCGTGCGCGCCGTCGATGCTGGCCTCGAGCAGCGGCGAGGAGATCGCCATCTCGGCGGCCTGCACGGCCCGGTCGTCGCCGCGGGCGAAGCCGATGCCCATGAGGGCCGAGCCGGCACCCTGCATGACCGACTTCACGTCGGCGAAGTCGAGGTTGATCAGGCCCGGCGTCGTGATGAGGTCCGTGATGCCCTGGACACCGGACAGCAGAACCTGGTCGGCCGAGTGGAACGCGTCGAGCACGGAGACGGACCGGTCGGAGATCTGCAGCAGGCGGTCGTTCGGGATGACGATGAGCGTGTCGACCTCGGCCCGCAGCGCCTCGATCCCGGAGTCGGCCTGGACCGACCGGCGCCGGCCCTCGAAGGTGAACGGTCGGGTGACGACACCGATCGTCAGCGCGCCGAGCGAGCGGGCGATCCGCGCGACGACCGGCGCGCCACCGGTGCCCGTGCCACCGCCCTCGCCCGCGGTGACGAAGACCATGTCGGCGCCCCGCAGGACGTCCTCGATCTCGTCCTTGTGGTCCTCGGCGGCCTTCTTGCCCACCTCGGGGTCCGCGCCGGCGCCGAGGCCGCGCGTGAGCTCCCGACCGACGTCGAGCTTGACGTCGGCGTCGGACATGAGCAGGGCCTGGGCGTCGGTGTTGACGGCGATGAACTCGACACCCTTGAGGCCGACCTCGATCATGCGGTTCACGGCGTTCACGCCGCCGCCGCCGATGCCGACGACCTTGATGACCGCCAGGTAGTTCTGCGGAGCTGCCACGGTGGGTGCCTCTCGTTCTGTGCCGGTCGCGGCCCTGGGCCACGGGGTCCGTCCGCGCCCCGCTGCGAGCGGCGGGACGAGGCGGCGGTGAAACCTTCACCCTCTACTTGAGGGTTATAGTTATGTCAGGTGTGCTGTCAGTGCGTGACGCTAGGTGCCGCCCGGACCGCGATCAACGACCGCGCCGCGCGTGTCGGGAGTTGGTGCGGAAACTCACCTCGTGATGGGCAGCCGCGGCGCAGACACGTCGATGACGGTCGCGCCGGCCGCCTGGGGCGACGCGCGCAGCGCCGTGAGGACCGCGATCTTCAGCGGGGTCTGGTGGGCGCTCCCCCAGTCGACCACGACGCCGTCGCGCAGCGTCATGCTCACGGTGTCCTGCGTGTGCGCCGACACGTCGGCCACCTGCGCGAGGAGGTCGGCCGGGAGCTGCTGCAGGACGCTGAGCACGGCGTTGAGAGTCCGCTTGTCGCCCACGGGGACGTCGACCACGGGCAGCCCCTCCGGCGCCGCGTCGACCCGGCCCACCTGCACGCCGTCCATGTCGAGCAGCGCATAGCCGGGCGCGGGGTGCGACGAGTCGCCAGTCTGTTCCGGCACCGCGGCCACCGGCTCGCGCGCGACGAGCACGACGGCGAGCCCCCGCGGCCAGTCGCGCGTCACCCGCGCCTCGCGGACGCCGGGCACGTCGAGCACCTCGTCGCGCAGGCGCACGGTGTCCAGACGCGGCAGCGGGGTACCGGCGTGCGCGTCGACGACGCCCACGACCTGGTCGACCGCGACGACGGTCCCGGCCCCCTCGACCCGGACGAGCGTCGGGTCGAGCGCGAGCACCGGGGAGAAGAAGAGCAACCAGCCCAGCCCGCCGACCGCGAGCACCGACGCGGCCACCAGGACGACCTGGCGCCGGGCGAGGTTGCGTCGGGCGCGGGCGCGCTCGGCGAACCGGGCGACCGAGCTGGTGGACACCACGGGCGGTGTGACGGGTCCGGCGTACCGGCGGGCTCCCCCGGCGCTGTACGTCGTCACCGCCCGGCCGAACGTGGCCGGGTCCGACCGGTCCGGCTGGGCCGGGACCGCGGCCGTCGGGACGCTGGCGGGTGCCGACGGCTTGGCGCGCATCGCGGGCCGGGGCGCCGCGGCGGGTCGACCGGGCGCTGGGTCGCGCGGGGCGGTGGGGCGCGACGGGCTCATGCGACGGGTCCGTCGCCGGCGGCGAGCGCGTCGAGCACGACGGACGCCAGCAGCGTCACGTCCCCCGCCCCGACCGTGAGCAGCAGGTCCCCCGGACGCGCGGCGGCGGCCGCCGCCCGGGCGGCGGCCTCCTTGTCGGCGACGAAGACCGCCTTGCCGGCCGTCGGGACCCGGTCGACGATGAGCGCGCCGGTCACCGACGGGTCGGGGTCCTCGCGGGCGGCGTACACGTCGGTGACGACGACGACGTCGGCGAGGTCGAACGCGGCGCCGAACTCGGTCGCGAACGCGCGGGTGCGCGAGTACAGGTGCGGCTGGAACAGGACGACCACCCGACCGTCGCCGACGACCGAGCGGGCGGCACGCAGCAGCGCCGCGACCTCGGTGGGGTGGTGGGCGTAGTCGTCGACCACCCGGACCCCGGCGGCCGAGCCCCGGTCCTCGAAGCGTCGGCCCGTGCCCCGGAAGGCGGCGAGCCCGTCGGCCGCGCCGGCCACGCCGAGCCGGCGCACGGCCGCCCACGCGGCGKCCGCGTTGAGCGCGTTGTGCGCGCCCGGTGCCGCGAGGCGGACCGTCTCCGTGCCGTCCCGGGTGGTCAGCTCGAACGCCCAGCGGTCGCCGTCGGCCACCAGCTMGCCCACACGCACGTCGGCGTCGGGCGACGTCCCGTAGCTCACGACGGCGACGTCACGCTGCGCGAGCGTGTCCCGGACCCGCTCGACCAGCCGGACCGCTCCTGCGTCGTCGGCGCAGGCCACGAGCGCGCCGCCGGGCCTGATCCGGCCGGCGAACGAGACGAAGGCGTCCTCGAACGCCTCCGCGGAGCCGTAGTGGTCCAGGTGGTCGGGCTCGACGTTGGTGACGACCGCCACCAGCGGGGTGTACGCCAGGAACGAGCCGTCGGACTCGTCCGCCTCCGCGACGAACGCCGGACCCCCGCCGTCCCGACCGCCGCCGAGCGGCCCGTCGGCGGAGAACACCGTCCCGCCGATGGCGAAGGAGGGGTCGGCGCCCGCGTGCAGCAGTGCCGTGGCGATCATCGCCGACGTCGTCGTCTTGCCGTGCGCGCCCGCCACCGCGACCGCGTCCCGGTCGACCATGAGCGCCGCCAGAGCCTCGGACCGGTGCAGCACCCGCAGGCCGAGTGCGCGCGCGCGGGCGAGCTCGGGGTTGGTCTCCCGGACCGCCGACGAGACGACGAGCGTGTCGACGCCGTCGACCAGCGCGGCGTCGTGGCCCACGTGCACGGCGACACCGGCATCCCGCAGCGCGGGGAGCGCGGGGCCGTCGGCGGCGTCGGACCCGCTGACCACCAGCCCGCGGGCGGCGAGCAGGGCGGCGACGGCCGACATKCCGGCGCCCCCGACGCCGACCAGGTGCACCCGGCCGAGGTCGGCGGGACGCAGCTCCTCCGACGCGCTCACGGCAGCTCCGCCTCGACCAGCCGGGCGACGCGGGCGGCCGCGTCGCGGACCCCCACGCTCGCGGCGGCGGCGCTCATGCGCTGGCGCGTCTCGGCGGCCGAGTCGCCCACGAGCAGGACGGGCAGGTGGGCGCGGATCCACGCCGGGTCGAGGTCGGCGTCGTCGACCAGCAGCCCGCCCCCCGCGGCGACCACGGCGGCGGCGTTGAGCCGCTGCTCGCCGTTGCCGATGGGCAGCGGGGCGTAGACGGCGGGGATGCCGAGCGCCGCCTGCTCGCAGACCGTGCCCGCACCGGATCGCCCGACCACGACGTCGGCGACGGCCAGCGCGAGGTGCATCTCGGTCAGGTACTCGCGGACGTGATAGTTCTCGGCGCCGGCGACACCCTCGAGCGCCGCGCGGACGGCGTCGGCCTTGCCGGCGCCGGTCAGGTGCAGCACCTGCACGCCCGCGGCGAGCAGGTCGGCGGCCGCGCCGGCGACGGCGGCGTTGACGCTGACGGCACCGAGCGAGCCGCCGCTGACCAGCAGCGTGGGTCGGTCGGCGTCGAGCCCCAGCTCGGCGGCCGCGGCGGCCCGGGTGCCCGCGCGGTCGCGCGCGAGCTCGTCCGCCAGCCGGGCGATCGGCGCGCGCAGCGGCAGGCCCGTCACCTGCGCCCCCCGCAGCTTCGTCCCGGGGAACGTCACCGCGACGGACGTCGCCCACCGGGCGCCAAGCCGGTTGGCCAGGCCGGGACGCGCGTTCTGCTCGTGGATCACGACGGGGATCTTGCGGCGCCTGGCGGCCAGGTAGGCGGGCGTCGCGACGTAGCCGCCGAAGCCCACGACCACCTGCGCGCCGGACTCGTCGATCGCACTGCCTGCGGCGCGCACGGCGTCGCGCAGGCGCCACGGCAGCCGGAACCAGTCGAGGGTGGGTCGGCGCGGCAGCGGGACCCGCGGGACCACCGCGAGCGGCAGGCCGTGCTCCGGCACCAGCCGCGCCTCGAGGCCCTGGGTGGTGCCGAGCACCGTGAGCACTGCGTGCGGGTGGCGGCGCCGCAGCTCGTCGGCGACCGCGAGCAGCGGGTTGACGTGGCCCGCGGTGCCGCCGCCGGCGAGCAGCACGCTCGGGGCCGGACGAGCCTCAGCCACGGGACCGCCCGATCACGGCCAGCGACCGGCGCACGACGCTCGGGCGCGCAGCGAGAGCCTCCGCCGCGCCCGGTTCCGAGCGCGCGAAGGCGATGAGCACACCGAGCGCGGCCATCGTCATGATGAGCGCCGACCCCCCGGCGGACACCAGCGGGAGCGGGACGCCGATGACCGGCGCGAGGCCGATGACGACCGCGACGTTGACCAGCGCCTGGCCGATGATCCAGCACAGGATCGCGCCCGTGGTGATCTGCACGAACGGGTCGGGGTGCCGGCGGATCACGCGGATCATGGCGAACGCCAGCAGGCCGAACAGGCCGAGCACCAGCAGCGTCCCGATGAGCCCGAGCTCCTCGCCGAGGATGGCGAAGATGAAGTCGTTGTGCGCCGCGGGCAGGTAGGACCACTTCTCGCGGCTCTCCCCCAGCCCCAGGCCGCCCCAGCCGCCGCTGGCCAGACCCCAGCCGCCGTGCAGCGTCTGGTAGCACGACGACTGCACGTCGCACTCGTTCGAGAGCCAGCTGGTGATGCGCGCGGTCCGGTTGTCGCTGGTCACGGTGAGCAGCGCCGTCAGACCGCCGGCCATCAGTGCCGCGAGCCCGAACATCCGCATGGGCACCCCGGCCACGAACAGCGCCCCGGCCACCAGCATGATGAGGACCAGCGCGGTACCCAGGTCGTGACCGGCCAGGACGACGAGGATCGCCAGGCCCGCGACCGGCACTGCCGGGATGAGCGCGTGCTTCCACTGCCGCAGCAGCGGCAGCTTGCGGGCCAGCACGGCGCCCAGCCAGACGGCGAGCGCCAGCTTGATGGTCTCCGACGGCTGCGCGGACAGACCCGCGAAGCAGACCCAGTTCTGGTTGCCGCCGGCGCCGCAGCCCAGCGGCGTGAACACGGTGAGCTGGAAGACGATCGCGACCGCCAGGGCGGGCCAGGCGATCGCCTGGAAGAACTTGACCGGCGCCCGCGAGAGCCCGAAGAGGATCGGCAGGCCGATCAGGGCGTACTTCGCCTGGTCGAGGAACACCGCGTAGGCCGAGTGCCCGTCGTCCAGCGACTCGACGCTCGAGCTCGACAGCACCATGACCAGCCCGATGACCAGCAGCAGCGCGGTCGCGCCGAGCAGCACGTAGTAGCTGGTCACGGCGCTGTTCCACTGGCCGAGCAGCGAGCTGGTGCTGGGGTCCTCGGCGCGCGGCGCGCCGGTGCGCGGTGTCGTCGCGGTCATCCCGGTGTCCCCTCTGTGCGCCTCACGCGTCCCCGCCGAGCGCGCGCACGGCAGCGGCGAACTCCTCGCCCCGAGCGGCGTACGACGTGAACTGGTCCATCGACGCGCAGGCGGGGGCGAGCAGAACGGTGACCGCGTCGCTCGAGCCGGCGGCGAGCCGACTGGCCTCGTGCACGGCGCGGGTCATCACCGAGCCAGTCTCACCGGCGTCGACCTCGACCACGGGGACGTCGGGTGCGTGTCGGGCGAGTGCCTCACGCAACGGTGCGCGGTCCACCCCGATGAGGACGACGCCGCGGAGCCGGTCGCGTCGCGCCGCGACGAGCTCGTCGAACTGCGCACCCTTGGCCAGTCCGCCCGCGACCCAGACCACGCTGCCCGGCGCGAACGCGCCCAGCGCCGCGGCCGCCGCGTGCGCGTTGGTGGCCTTCGAGTCGTCGACGTAGGCCACGCCGTCGACCACGGCGACCGTGGCCAGYCGGTGCTCGCCGGGACCGTAGGCGCGCAGCCCGGCGCGGATCGCCGCCGGGGCGACGTCGTGCGCCAGCGCCAGCGAGGCGGCGGCCAGCGCGTTCGCGACGACGTGGGGCGGGACCGTGCCGTCGGGACCGGCCAGCTGGGCCAGGTCGTCGAGCGTGCCCAGCTCGGCGGCGTGCGTGTGCCGGAGCCGCGCGAACCCGCGGTCCACCAGGACGTCCTCKACGAGGCCGACCTGCCCGACCAGCGGGGTACCGAGCGTGAAGCCCACCGCCACGGCGCCGTCGACGACGTCCGCCTCGCGCACGAGCGACTCGGTCGCGGGATCGGCCAGGTTGTAGACGCAGGCCACCTGCGCGCGCTCGAAGATGCGGCCCTTGTCGGCTGCGTAGGCGTCGAGCGACCCGTGCCAGTCGAGGTGGTCCGGTGCGACGTTGAGCACCGCGGCCGCCTGGGCGGACATCGAGTGCGTGAAGTGCAGCTGGAAGCTCGACAGCTCCACGGCGAGGACGTCGAGCGTCGGGTCCGTCGCCGCGAGCACCACGGGCGTGCCGACGTTGCCGACGGCGACGGCGTTCTCGCCCGCGGCCCGCAGGATCGACTCCAGCATGCCGACGGTCGTCGTCTTGCCGTTGGTCCCCGTCACCGCGAGCCACGGCGCGGGGCCTCCGCCGGACGCCCGGTCGACGCGCACGTGCCACGCGAGCTCGACCTCGCTCCACACGGGCAGCCCGCGCGTCAGCGCCGCCGCGAGCAGCGGGTGGTGCGGCGGGAGTCCGGGCGACGCGACGACGAGGTCCGCGCGGTCCAGCACGGAACCCTCGAGCAGCTCGGCGGACCCGATGACGTCGTCGGCGTGGTCGTCGACAGGCACGACCCGTGCCCCGCGCGAGGCCAGGACCTCGACCGCGGCGCGTCCCGAGACCCCGAGCCCGGCGACCACCACCAGGGCGCCCTCCAGCACGAGCTCGGACACCTAGCCGGCCACCCACTCTGCGTAGAAGATGCCCACCCCGAGCGCGACGAACAGCCCGGCGATGATCCAGAACCGGATGACGATCGTCACCTCACCCCAGCCCGAGAGCTCGAAGTGATGATGCAGCGGTGCCATCTTGAACACCCGTTTACCGGTCAGCTTGAAGAAGCCGATCTGGATGACGTCCGAGAGCACCTCGAGCACGAACAGGCCACCGATGATCGCGGCGAGGATCTCGGTCCGGGACAGGATCGACAGGCCGGCGAGCGCGCCGCCCAGCGCCAGCGAGCCGGTGTCCCCCATGAAGATCTTGGCGGGGCTCGCGTTCCACCACAGGAACCCGAAGCAGGCGCCGGTGATGGCCGCCGCCACGACGGCGAGGTCCAGCGGGTCCCGCGTCTCGTAGCAGCGCGGACCCGCGCTGGCCAGGAACTGGCAGCTCTGGTTGAACTGCCACACCCCGACGATGACGTAGGCGCCGAACACGATGAGCGAGACGCCCGTCGCCAGGCCGTCGAGCCCGTCGGTGAGGTTGACCGCGTTCGACCAGGCCGTGATGAGGAAGTTCGCCCAGACGACGAACAGGATGATCCCGAGCGTCACGCCCCAGAACGCCAGGTCCAGGTTGGTGTCGCGGATGAACGAGATCCGCGTGGAGGCGGGCGTGCGGAACTTGTCGTTGGGGAACTGCAGCGCGGCGATCGCGAACGTGACGCCCACGATCCCCTGCCCGAGAATCTTCCACCGGGCCTTGAGCCCGAGGCTGCGCTGCCGGGAGATCTTGATGAAGTCGTCGAGGAACCCGACGATCCCCAGGCCCGTCATGAGGAACAGCACCAGGATGGCGGACGCGCTCGGCACCGTCTGGGTCGCGATGAGGCCACCGATCCAGCCCAGCAGGGTGGCGCCGATGATGACGACGCCGCCCATGGTCGGGGTGCCGCGCTTGGTGAAGTGCGCGGTCGGACCGTCCTGCCGGATGAACTGCCCGTACTGCTTGTGCACGAGGTACCGGATGAACAGGGGTGTGCCCAGCAGCGCGATGAGCATCGCCAGGCCGCCGGAGATCAGGACCGCTCTCATCGGGCGGCACCCGCGACCAGCTGGTCGCCCAGCTTCCAGAGGCCCGCGCCGTACGACGACTTCACCAGGACGACGTCGCCGGGCCGCAGCTCGCTCTCGAGGAACGCGGTGGCCACAGCCAGGTCGTCGGCGAGGACGACCTCGTCGCCCCAGGAGCCCTCGTGGTTGGCGCCGTCGCGGATCGCGCGCGCGCCCTCGCCCACCACGATCGTCAGACCGATGTTGAGCCGGACGCACAGGCGGCCGATCGCGTCGTGGGCCTCGCGCGCGTCGGCGCCGAGCTCGAGCATCTCGCCGAGCACCGCGATCGAGCGGCGGTCCCGCCCGGCCAGCACGGCCAACGCCTTGAGCGCCGCGCGCATGGAGTCGGGGTTCGCGTTGTAGGAGTCGTCCACGACGGTCACGCCGTCGGGCCGGTCGACCACGTGCATGCGGTGGGGGCTGAGCGCGTCCGCGGCGCTGAGGCCCGCGGCCACCTGGTCGAGGTCGAGACCGACGGCCAGGGCCGCGGCGGCCGCGCCGAGCGCGTTGTGCACGTGGTGCTCGCCGACGAGCCGCAGCTCGACCTCGGCCGTCCGGTCGTCGCCGCGGTCGACGAGGGTGAACCGCGCGCGGCCGGCGCGATCGAGGCGCACGTCGCGGGCGCCGACGGTCGCCTGCGGGGCGGCGCCGAACGTGATGACGTCGCCGGGCGCGAGGGAAGCCATGGCGGACACGCGGGGGTCGTCCGCGTTGAGCACCGCGACACCGTCCGAGACCAGGCCCTGCACGATCTCGGACTTGGCCACGGCGACCGCGTCGATGCCGCCGAAGCCCCCCAGGTGCGCGTGGCCGACGATGAGGACCACGGCCACATCGGGCGGCGCGATGTCCGTGAGGTACGTGAGGTGCCCGGGACCGCTGGCGCCCATCTCGAGCACCAGGAACCGCGTCGACTCGTCGGCGCGCAGCACCGTCAGCGGCAGCCCGATCTCGTTGTTGAACGACCGCACCGGGGCGATCGTCGGACCGACGCTCCCGCACAGCTGCGCGAGCAGGTCCTTGGTCGTGGTCTTGCCGACGGAGCCCGTGATGCCGACGACGCGCAGCTCGCTGCCACCCGGCTCGTGCGACGCGTCGCGCAGGCGCTCGAGCACCACGCGCGCGAGGTCACCCAGCGCCTTCTCGACGTCGGAGACGACGACGCTCGGCAGCACCGCGCCGCCGGGTCCGACCACGTCGCGGGCGGCGAGCACGAGCGCGGCACCCCCGGCCACCGCCACCGCGGCGTACTCGTGGCCGTCGACGTGCTCGCCGGCCAACGCGACGAAGAGGCCGCCCGTGACGTCGTCACGCGAGTCGACGACGACGGGCCCGCTCACGACGAGGGCCGGGTCTGTGGCGGCCGCTCCGCGCAGCACGCCACCGGTCGCGGCCGCGATCTCGGCCGCGGTGAGGGCGATCACGCGTGCTGCTCCTGACGGGCGAGGCGTGCCGCGATCAGCACGTCACGGTCGTTGTACCGGTGGAACACGCCGGCGATCTCCTGTGTCGGTTCGTGGCCCTTGCCCGTGATGATCACGGTGTCCTGCTCGGCGGCGAGGTCGAGGGCGTCGCGGATGGCCTGCGCGCGGCTGGTGGCCTCGTGCACGTCGACCAGGTCCGGCCGCTGCGACCGGACTCCGTCGAGGATGGCGGATCGGATGGCGGACGGCTCCTCGGAACGGGGATTCTCGTCGGTGACGACGATCACGTCAGCCAGCCGCGCGGCGATCTCGCCCATGATCGGACGCTTCCCCTGGTCGCGGTCCCCGTCCGAGCCGAACACGATGACGAGCCGGCCGGGCGTGATCGGGCGCACCGCGTCGAGCGCCAGGACCAGCGCGTCGGGCGTGTGCGCGTAGTCGACGATGGCCAGCGGGAACCCGTCGCCCCGCTCGATCACGCGCTCCATGCGCCCCGGGATCTCGTGCGCGACGGCCACGGCGGCGATCGCCACGTCGAGGTCCACGCCGGCCGCGTGCGCGAGCACGATCGCCAGCGCGGCGTTGGAGACGTTGACCATCCCCGGCAGCGGGCTCGCGGCGACGTGCTCGACGCCGTCCGGGCCGCGCAGCGTGAAGCTCGACCCGACACCGTCCAGGCCGATGTCGGCGGCGACGACGGCCCAGTCGGCGTCGGCGCCCTCGGGCGCCCCGACGTGCGTCGCGACCGACTCGACCGGGATCGGGGACTCGGCCGCGAGCCGGCGGCCCCACTCGTCGTCGACCACGACCACGCCGCGGCGCGCCTGACCGAGCGCGAACAGGCGCGACTTGTCGCGGAAGTAGCCCTCCATGTCGCCGTGGAAGTCGAGGTGGTCGCGCTGCAGGTTGGTGAACCCGACGACATCGAACGTCAGGCCGTGCACCCGACCGAGCGCGAGCGCGTGCGACGACACCTCCATCGACAGCGCGGTGGCCCCCCGCTCGACCCCCAGCGCGAGGATCGCCTGCAGCGCGGGCGCCTCGACGGTGGTGCGCGGGCTCTCGACCGCGTCGGGGCCGATGCGGAGCTCGACGGTGCCCAGCACGACGGTCGTCGAGTGCGCGGCGCGCAGGGCCGCGTCGAGGAAGTAGGAGGTCGTGGTCTTGCCGTTCGTGCCCGTGACGCCGACCGCGACCAGCCGCTCGCCCGGCGCGTCGTGCGCCCACGCGGCCACGGGACCGGCGATGGCGCGCGGGTCCGGGGCGACCAGCACCGCGACGCGGTCGGACAGGCCGGCGGCGTCCAGGTGCGCCAGGCCGGCTTCGTCCGTGAGCACCGCCACGGCACCGGCGTCCACGGCCTGGTCCGCATAGGTGGCTCCGTGCACCTTGAAACCGGTGACGGCGACGAACACGTCGCCGGGCTCGACGTCACCGCTGGCCAGCGTCACGCCGGTCAGGACGGAGTCGGCCGGCAGCGGGAGCCCGTGCGTGACCAGGCCGAACGTCGAGACGAGGTCGGCGACCCGATGGGCCGCGGGATGCAGCGGGCGCATCCGAGCGGGGGTCGTCATGGGGAGAATCTACCCCGGGCGTGGTCACCGGACGTCCGGTGCGGGGCCGTCACCACGTCGTCGGGAAGAGCGTCCCGGTGGTGCCGGAGGGGGCCACCCCGAGCTCGCTGAGCGTGTATCCGGCCACGTCCGAGAACACCGGTGCGGCGACCGTGCCGCCGTAGATCGAGGTCTTCGGGTTGTGCAGGATCACCGCGACCGCGATGCGCGGGTCGTCCGCGGGCGCGACGCCGATGAACGAGGCGGTGATGCCCTTCGACCAGTTCTCCGCCGTCCCCGTCTTGCCGGCCACCTGGTAGCCAGGGATCGCGGCACTCGCGCCCGTGCCGTCGTCGACGACGCTCTGCATCATGGTGAGCACGGTCTTGGCCGTCTCGGGCGAGACCACCTGGGTCTTCGCCGCCGCGGCGACCGGCGTGTAGGTGCCGTCGGGCGAGGTCCAGCCCTTGATGATGTGCGGCTGCACCCGGACGCCGCCGTTGGCGATGGTCGCGAACACCTGCGTCGCCTGGATCGCCGTGACGGACACCCCCTGCCCGAACAGGACCGCGTACTTGGTGCGGCCGTCCCAGGCGTCGACGGGGTGCAGGATGCCGTTCGACTCCCCCGGCATCTCGATCCCGGTCTTGGCGCCGAAGCCGAACTTCGCCATGTAGTCGTACCGCGTCTGGGCGGGCAGGTTCTGGCCGATCATCACGGTGCCGGTGTTCGAGGACTCGGCCAGCACGCCCGTGGTGGTCAGGCGCAGCACGCCGTGCTCGTGCGAGTCCTTGAAGGTCTGGTTGTTCTCGGTCGTGTACTGGTACGGCACCTCCCACTGCGACAGCGGGTCGGCGACGTGGTTCTCGAGGATGGCGGACATCGTGATGACCTTGCCCGTCGAGCCCGGCTCGAACACGTCCGAGACGGCGCTGGACAGCGATCCCGACGCCTCCCCCGGGTGGTTGGGGTCGACGGATCCCGAATCGGCCAGGGCGTAGATCTCGCCGGTCGTGGAGTCCAGGACGATGAGCGAGCCCGAGTCCGATCCGGTCGCGGCGACCTGCGCGTCGAGCGCCGACTGCGCCTTCCACTGGATGTCGGACTTGATCGTGAGCTGCACCGAGTCGCCCTGCCGAGCCGGCGTGTCCTTGGTGTACCCGCCGGGGATCGCCTGCCCCTTGCGGCCGCGCTCGTACACCTCGCTCCCGGCCGTGCCCGTCAGGCGCGGGTCGAGGGACGCCTCGAGGCCCGCGAGCCCGACGCCGTTCGAGTTGACGAAGCCGATGACGTTGCCGGCGAGCGTGTTGTTCGGGTAGACCCGCTCGGCCACGCGGTCGACGTTCACGCCGTTGATCCCGAGCTTGCGGATCTCGCGGGCGACCTCGGGCAGCACACCCTTGCGGATGTAGACGAAGGAACGGTCGCCGACCAGCGTCCCGCCCAGCTCGGCCGCGTTCATGCCCAGCAGGGGTGCCAGCGTCGCGGCCACGCCCACGGCCCCGTCGGGCACCGCGGGGTTCGTCGTGCCCTTGAACTTCGCGATCAGCTTCTGGTTCACCGAGATGTCGTAGCGCTCGACCGAGGTCGCCAGCGGGTTGCCGTCGGCGTCCGTGATCTGGCCGCGCCCGCCGATGAGGGTGATCGAGGTCAGCCGGGCGTTGCGCGCCTGCTCGGCGATGCTCGACCCCCGCAGCCCTTGGACGTAGACGAGGCGCCCGCCGAAGACGGCGAGCGCCAGGACCACGAGAGCCGTCAGGAACGCCATGCGCCGGCGCGAGCCCGGCCGCACCGGTCCCACCGGCGGCCCACCGCGGGTGCCCGGGGGAACCTCGACCGTGCGCTGGCGCGGCACGGTGGCGCCMGGCGCGCGGTTGGTCGACGCCGGGCGACGCGTGCCGGTCTGCTCGCTGCGGGCGCGCGGGCGCGCGACCGGTGTGGTCATCCGCCCGCTCCGGCCGGCTCGGGCGTGCCCTGCACGCTGCCGTCGGAGAGGCGCAGCCAGCCCGTGCCGTTGGTGGGGACCATGCCGAGCGCGGCCGCGGCCCCGGCCAGCTGCGTGGGCGACGCCTTCGCGTCGAGCTGCGCGGTCAGGTCCTGCTCGTCCTGGTTCAGCCGGCCCAGCTCGTTCGACAGGTCGTACTTGGCGTACGCGGTCGCCGCCATGGACGTGTTGAGCAGCAGCGCGGACAGGAGCGCACCGGCGAGAACGGCCATGCAGGCAAGGATGAACGGAACTCGCGTCCTGGCGTGCTCCGGCGCGCGGACGACGCGAAGTCTTGGTGCGGGTGCACTTGCGGTGCGCGGGCGGGACGGGGCCGGGTAGGCGGTTGCTCGGGCAGCGGACTGGGCGCTCATGCTGCCCTCCTTCCGGTGTGGCGTGGCGTGAGGTGGTCGGGCGTGGGGCGGATCCGTTCGGCGGCACGGAGACGGACGGACTGCGAGCGCGGGTTGTGCGCCAGCTCGTCCTCGTCGGCCTCCTCGGCGCCCCGCGTGACCAGGCGCAGGAACGGCGCGTGCGTCTCGGGCTCGACGGGGAGGTCGGGCGGCGCGCTGGAGGTCGCACCGACGGCGAGCGCGCGCTTGACCGCGCGGTCCTCGAGCGAGTGGTACGACTCGACGACGATCCGACCGCCGACCGCGAGCGCCTCGATCGACTGCGGCAGCGCGCGCTCCAGCACCTCGATCTCCCCGTTCACCTCGATGCGCAGGGCCTGGAACGTGCGCTTGGCGGGGTTTCCCCCGGTCTTGCGCGTCGCGGCGGGGATGTTGGCCCGCACGATGCTCACCAGCTCGCCGGTGCGCTCGAGCGGCCGGCGGGCTCGCTGGGCGACGATCGCCCGGGCGATGCGCGGCGCGAACCGCTCCTCGCCGTAGACCCGCAGGATCCGCGCGAGCTCACCCTCGTCGTAGGTGTTGAGCACGTCCGCGGCGGTCTGGCCCGTCGTCGCGTCCATGCGCATGTCGAGCGGGGCGTCGGCCGAGTAGGAGAACCCGCGCTCGCGCTCGTCGAGCTGCAGCGAGGAGACGCCGAGGTCCATGAGCACGCCCTGGACCTTGTCGATGCCCAGCCGGGCCAGCACGTCGTTGATCTCGTCGTAGATGGCGTGCACGCCCGTGAACCGGTCGCCGAACGGGGAGAGCCGGCGCCCCGCCAGCTCGAGCGCCTGGGTGTCGCGGTCCAGCCCGACCACCCGGACGTGCGGGAAGGCCTGCAGGACGCCCTCGGTGTGGCCGCCCATGCCCAGGGTCGAGTCGACCATCACGGGGTTCTCGACCTCGAACGCCGGGGCGAGCAGGTCGAGGCAGCGCTGCAGCAGCACCGGGGTGTGGCGGGACGCCGCGTCGTCGGGCGTCTGCTGCTCGGTCATCGCTGCTCCCTCCCCAGGGCGTGATGTGTGTGGTCGGGCGGCCCCTCCGCCGTCCGACCAGATCCCCCACCGACCCTCTGACGCCGGGGAAGTGCGTCAGAGATTCGGGAGGAGGTCTCACCGGGCGACGATGCGTGCGGGCTGTGCGGTCTAGAAGGGTCCGTTCGGGAAGACCTCCTCCGCGGTGTCGGCGTACCCCGCCTCCTGCTCGGCCAGGTACGTCTCCCACGCGGTGAGGTCCCAGATCTCGACTCGGGTACCCGTGCCGATGACGGCGACGTCGCGCTCGAGGCCCGCGTACTTGCGGAGCATCGGCGGGATAGAGATGCGTCCCTGCTTGTCGGGCAGCTCGTCGCTGGCACCGGACAGGAACACGCGGAGGTAGTCGCGGGCCTGACGGCTGGTGACCGGGGCCTGACGGAGCTGGTCGTGCATGCGGCGGAACTCGTCCATCGGGAGCAGGAACAGGCAGCGCTCCTGACCTCGGGTCATCACGAGACCCGGGGCCAGCTGGCCGCGGAACTTGGCCGGAAGGATGAGCCGCCCCTTCTCGTCCAGGCGCGGGGTGTACGTCCCGAGGAAGGGCGCGAACGAGCCGAAGGCGCCGGACGTCGCTTCATACGACACCTCGCCTCCCTCTGCTCCCCCGAACGTGAGACTCCCTGCCTCACCACGTGCCTCCACGGTACTCCACTTCACTCCACCTGCCACCGCAGAAGGCCATGATTCACCCGATCGAGAGAACAAAACCGCAGGTCAGAGCAGGTGGAGCGAAGTGGAGGGGATCGGCCGTCGCCACCCCTCCCGGGGCGTGTCGGACAGGCTCCTGAGGCGTCGATCCCGGAGGGATCAGGCGAATCGCCCCACCTGGACCCCCGTCCGGCGCTCGACCGGGTGGGTGGTGGAGCGAAGTGGGGGTGCCGTGGGCGATGAACAACGCGCGCCTGACCTTTAGGCTCGGAGCCAGTTCCGCCAAAGGAGGCGTCATGCTGCAGGCTGTCCCGTCGTCGAGCGAGCTCGAGGACGTCGTCGCGACCACGCAACGGATGCGGGCCGCCATCGAGGGTGTGGTGACCGGCCGCCCCGAGCTGGTCCGGGTCACCGTGGCCGTCCTGCTCGCCGAGGGGCACCTGCTCCTCGAGGACGTCCCCGGCGTCGGCAAGACGACGCTGGCCAAGGCGCTGGCCAAGACCATCGACTGCACGGTCGGCCGGATCCAGTTCACCCCGGACCTGCTGCCGTCCGACCTCACCGGCGTCAACATCTTCCGGTCGCAGACCCACGAGTTCGAGTTCCGGCCCGGCCCCGTCTTCGCGCACGTCGTCATCGGCGACGAGATCAACCGCGCCTCCCCCAAGACGCAGTCCGCGCTCCTCGAGTGCATGCAGGAGGCGCAGGCCACGGTCGACGGCCGCACGTACCCCCTGCCCCGACCGTTCCTCGTCGTCGCGACGCAGAACCCCGTGGAGATGGAGGGCACGTACCCGCTGCCCGAGGCCCAGCGCGACCGGTTCATGGCCCGCCTGACGGTGGGCTACCCGAGCATCGAGTCCGAGCTCGACATGCTCGACCTGCAGGAGACGTCGGACCCCCTGGACAGCCTGCACTCCGTCACCGACGCCGCCCAGGTCAAGTCGCTCATCGAGACCACGCGCCGCCTCTTCGCCGCGCCGGCGGTGAAGCGCTACGTGGTCGACCTGGTCACCGCCACGCGCGAGGACCAGGGCCTGCGGCTCGGCGCCTCCCCGCGCGCCGCGATCCAGCTGCTGCGTGCGGCCAAGTCGCTCGCCGCGATGGACGGCCGCGACCACGTGCTCCCCGACGACGTCCAGCAGCTCGGTGTGCCCGTCCTCGCCCACCGCCTGCTGCCCAGCACGGAGTCGCGCCTGTCCGGGCGCAGCACCTCCGACATCGTCACCGACATCCTCGACCGCATTCCCCTCCCGTCCGCGGCGGGCACGGCGCGCTCGCGCCGCGCTATCGGCTGATGCGCCTCCGCCCCACCCCCCGCGGCTGGGCGATCGGCGTCGCCGGCCTGGTGGCGCTGCAGCTCGGCGTCGTGCTGGGTGCTGTCGACCTCGTGCGCATCGGCACGCTCGCGGTGCTGCTCGTGGTCGGGGCGGCCGTCGGTGTGGGGCTGCTCGACCCGGCCCGCGGCAAGCACCGGCTGGGCGTGCAGCGGCACGCGACCCCGAATCCCGTGCACGCGGGCGACGAGGCGCAGATCGAGGTGACGATCGCCGCGACCGACCCGGCCGCTCGCGTCCGGCTGGCGGGTCTGAAGTTCGCCGAGCAGGCCGCCACCGAGCTCTCCGGCGGTCGCCCGCTGCGCGCACGCGTCAGCCGGGCGCCGCGCCGGGTCACCGTCACGTACGCGGTGCAGGCGGCACGACGAGGGCGCTGGCCGCTCGGCCCGCTTGTCGTGACCCGCAGCGACCCCTTCGGCGTGGTCCGCACGTCCGCCACGCTCGGCGAGCAGGCCGAGGTGGCGGTGTGGCCCGCTGTGGTCCCCCTGCCGACCCCGGGCGATGTCCTGGTCGGCGAGCCCGACCGCGTCGCGCTGGGGGCCCGCACACCGTCCACCGACGACGCGTCGCTGCGCGACTACCGCGAGGGTGACGACCTGCGGCGCGTGCACTGGAGCAGCAGCGCGCGCAAGGGCGCGCTCATGGTGCGCTCCGACGAGCGCGCCGGCATGCGCCCTGTCTCCGTGCTGCTCGACCTGCCCGCCCGAGTCTCCAGCCTGGAGTGGTCGATCTCGCTCGCCGCATCCATGTCGTTGGCCATGCTCGACGGTGGCCACCCGGTCCGGCTGGTGAGCGGCCTGCGCGAGGACGCCCGCGTCTACCCGCTGGCCTTCGTGCACAACCGCACGGGGCCGGGCGCCCGCAACGCCGTGCTCGACCGCACGATCGACCTCGAGGCCCCCCGCACCGCCGCGCAGGGCGAGGCGGAGCTCGTCGCCGCCGCGCACCTCCTGCAGACCACCGACGCGGGCGGGGAGATCGTCCTCGCCGTCCTCGGCCCGCTCGGCGCCCGCGCTCGTGCCGCCCTCGCCCACGTCGCCGACAACGCCCAGGCCTGGGCCGTGGTCCGGTCCGACACTCCCGCGCACGAGACCGAGGCGGAGCACACCGTGAAGGCGCTGCGACGGGCGGGCTGGCGGGCGTGCCGCGTGACGCCGGGCGAACCGATCGTCGACTGCTGGCTGCGGCTCCTGGGGTCGGCGACATGACCGGCCGACCGCAGCGCATCCCCCGCGGCCCCCGCGCCGCGCTCGGCTCAGCCCTGTGCGCGGCCGCGACCTGCGCGAGCCTGTTCGCGCTCACCGGCCTGATCGCCCGCGGCGCCTGGCTCGCCGCGACCTGGGTGATCGTGCTGGTGGTCGCCGCGATCGTCATCGGCGTGCGCGCCGTGACACGGTCCTGGTGGGCCCCCACGCTCGTCGGCGCGGTCGTGGCCGCCGGCACGATCCTGGTGCGCTACGGCGCGCCCCCGGGACGCCTGCAGGTGCTGCCCGACGGCGGCTCTCTCGAGCGGACGATGGCGACCGCGCGCGAGGGCGTCGCCGTCATCAACGCGTCTCTCGTGCCGATGCCCGGCGTCCGCCCCGCGGAGCTGCTGGTCGTCGTCGGCGCGGTCGCCGTCTTCCTCGTCGCCGACCTCGTCGCGATCGGGCTCGGCATGCCCGCCTTCGCCGGGATCGCATTCGCGGGACTCTGGGTTCCGGCGATCCTTCTCGGCTTCCCGGCGAGCGGCTGGGCGATCGCGTGGACCGCGTTCTTCTACCTCCTGCTGCTCGCGTTGAGCGCCGCGCCGGCGTCGGCCCACAGCGACCGCGGGCGGCGGGTCACGGTCGCCGTCGTCTCCTCGCTGTCGCTCATCGTCGCCACCCTGCTGGCCGGTCCGGCCGTCGCCGCGTTCCCCGGGTGGGCGAGCATGAGCATGCCCACCTTCGGCAGCGGACCGATCGGCCCGATGTCGCTCAGCGACAATCTGGACCTGCGCAAGAGCCTCGGCTCACGGTCCGGGCAGGTCGTCCTTCGGTACTCCGTCACCCCAGTCGCGGCGGAGGCCGCGGTGGCCGACGAGCCGAGCCCTACCCCTTCGACGGCCAGCGTCACCGCCGCGGCCGTCGGCCCGCTGCGCGCCTTCACGCTCACCACCTTCGACGGCAAGACGTGGGACCGCACGGAGAGCACCGAGCTCGAGCCATGGGACCCGGCGACGCTCCTGTCCTCCGACCCGGCCGTCCGGGGCACGCTGCCGGACGCCTCGCGCGGGACGCTCGGGGACGTCCAGGTGGAGGTCGCCGGGCTGCGTGAGCGACGGCTGCCCATCAGCACGTTCCCGCGCACGGTCGACGTCCGGGGCTCGTGGGAGTACGACGCCGCGCGCGACGAGGTCGTCGGCCGGCGCGGCACGTTCGACGGCATGACGTACGCGATGACGGTCGAGATCCCGTCCCTGACCGCCGAGGACCTCGCCGACACCGAGGTGGGCGACCCCGGCGACGCCGGCGCCTCGCTCGCCGTCCCGCAGACCAGGCACACCCAGGAGATCACCGACCTCGCGGAGGAGATCACCGCGGACGCGGACACCCCGTACGAACAGGCGATGGCCCTGCAGACGTACTTCCGGGCGACGACGAACTTCACCTACGACATCCGCGTGCCCCCGTCGCGCTCGGACGACACCGTCTGGAACTTCCTGCAGTCGAAGAAGGGGTACTGCGTCCACTTCTCCACCGCGATGGCGATGATGGCCCGCACCCTCGGCATCCCCGCGCGGGTGGGCGTCGGCTTCCTGCCGGGCGAGTCCGACCGCAACGGGTCCTACATCGTCACCGGGCACGAGTCGCACGCCTGGCCCGAGCTGTTCTTCGAGGGCTACGGCTGGGTGCGCTTCGAGCCGACGCCCGCCGTGCAGACCGGGGCCCCGCCGCGATGGAGCGACCCGTTCCAGGGCATCTCGGCGCAGGGCGACACACCCGACAACTTGGTGCCGTCGTCCCGCCCGCTCGCCAGCGCCCCGGCGACGACCAACAACCAGCCGGCCGCGGGCGCGGCAGACGACGCCGGCCGCGCGTGGGTCCCCGTCGGGATCACCGTCGCGATCGTGCTCGCCCTCGCCTCGGTCGGGCTGGCGGTCGTCCGCCGCCGCACCCGGTTCCGCGCCGACCTCACGCCGGAGCGCGCCTGGCTGCGGGCCCGGAAGCGACTCGCCGCCCGTGGGGTCACGTGGACGGACTCGGACACGCCTCGCACCGTCGTCGCCTCGGTCCAGGACCAGCTCCAGCAGCTTGCCGGGTCACCGTTGACCGGGGCTCCTGCGGACGCGCTCGTCAACCTGGCACGAACGGTCGAGCGCGATCGTTACGCGCCGCTGCAGCCCGAGGTGGATCCGGCCCTGCTGGCCGGATGGGTGGACGAGCTGATGTCCGGGGTCGAGAGCCTGCTCAGCGACCGCTCTCGCCGCGCCGACGTTCCCAGCGCTCCTCGAGACGGCTCATGAAGCTGCTGCGCTGACGAGCGGGCGACGAGGGCGGCTTCACCTTGCCGTCACCCTGCACGACGCCCTGCGGTCCCGAACGACGCCCGGACCCGCGGCGGGGGTCGGCGAAGGCGAAGGCCACCGCGGCGAACATCACGACAAAGCCGACGACGCCCAGCCATGCGTGGCTGTTCGCCGCGCCGAGCACGAGCAGCAGCAGACCGACTGACGCACCGACTCCCGCGATGACGTAGCGGCCGAACGGGCGATGCCCGCGCTGAGTCAGCGTGTTCGCGAGTCGAGGATCGTCAGTAGTCAGCTGCCGTTCCATCTGCTCGAGCACGCGCTGCTCGTACTCCGAGAGAGGCATCCTGACCCCCGTTGTCAGCTTGTGGACCTGCGTTCGGGTTCAGGATAGATCCGCCGGAACGAAGGTGGTAGTCGAGTGGGAGGTTACTCCTCTCGGCTGTGAAGTCCCGGCCTCGATCGACCCGCGACCGAAGCGGTCACGCACCACGTCCATCACCCGCTCGGCGTCCCGGCGCGCCCGGAAGGGCTGGTCCGCCTCGTCGAGCGTCGGTTGCCGGACGACCGACGCCGCAGGTGAGAGCCCTTCGGCCCGGACACCCACCAGCCGCACCGGCAGACCCGCGAGGTCGACCCCCGCGAGGAGCTCGCGCGCCGCCAGGTACAGCTCGCGCCCCACGTCGGTCGGCGTCAGCAGCGTGCGCGAGCGGGTGAGCGTGCGGAAGTCCGACGTGCGCACCTTCACGGTGATCGTGCGGGTGACCAGGCCGTTCCTACGCAGCCGGACCGCGCACCGGTCCGCCAGCTCGCGCGCCTTCTCCTGCACCAGCGCCAGGTCGGCGACGTCCACGGCGAACGTCTCTTCCGCGCTGAGCGACCGCTCCTCGCGGCCCGGCCGCACGGGGCGCGGGTCCCGTCCCCAGGACAGGTCGTGCAGGTGCGCGCCCGCGACCTTGCCGACGGCGTGCTGCACGGTGGACACGTCGCTGTCCGCGAGCTCCGCCACGGTCCGGATGCCCCACCTGGCCAGCGCCGACTCCGTCTTTTCACCCACCCCCCAGAGCGCCCCGACCGGCAGCACGCGCAGGAAACCGACCGTCGCGGCCCGCGGGACCAGCAGGACGCCGTCCGGCTTGGCCTGCCCGGAGGCGAGCTTGGCGACGAACTTGGTGGACGCGATGCCGACCGAGCACGTGATCCCGAACTGCTCCCGGATCTGCCTGCGGATGATCTGGGCGATGACGGTCGGTGGTCCGAGGCGGCGGCGGGCGCCGGCGACATCGAGGAACGCCTCGTCCACGCTCACCTGCTCCACGAGCGCCGTGACGTCGCCGAGCACCCGCATGACCCCCGCCGAGACCTCGTGGTACGCGTGGTGGTCGGGCGCGACGACGACGGCGTGCGGACACTGACGCAGGGCGACCGACATCGGCATCGCCGCGTGCACGCCGAAGGCGCGCGCCTCGTAGGTCGCCGCCAGCACCACGCCGCGGGATGCCCCGCCGACGATCACCGGCAGTCCGCGCAGCTGGGGCCGGCGTGCGACCTCGACCGACGCGAAGAACGCGTCCATGTCGACGTGCAGGATCGAGCAGCCGAGCTCGTCACGACCCCAGTCCCGCTTCGCCTCGGCCGACCGGGGTCCGCGGCTCATGCCACGGCCCCGCCGCCGGAGCTCACGAGGCGGCCAGGACGCGCATGCTCAGCGTCCGGCCGGCCACAGCTTCCGCCCCCTCGTGCACGAGGCCACGGACCGCGTCGACGAAGTCCTCGGCGGCGCACACCGCCTCCTCGCCCCGCTGCGGACCGACCAGCTCGAACCTCCCGGCCTCCACCGCCGACCGCAGCGAGGCGGCCTCGGCGAAGTAGGTGGACCACGACATCAGCTCGGGCGCGACCGCCCCGAGCATCGCCCACACCGTGCGCGGCKCCCCGCGGCCCGACGGCGTGCCGCGGAAGGCGACGGCGGCGGCCCCGGCGCGCAGGGCGGCGAGGTGCGCGTGGGACAGCTGCTCCCACGGTTCGGTGGAGAACTGGGCGGCGAGCAGCTCGGCGTCCGCGCGACCGAGGAGCTCGAGCACGCGCGCCGGGACGGGCGCTCCCGGGATCGCGCCACCCGTGCCGTGCTGAGCGAGCCGCTGGTCCATGCCGCCGTCCCCTTCCGCCTGCCGTCCATCCCCGTGGTCCCAGTATCGAACACCTGTTCGATGCCGTCAAGCCCATCGTCGGCGCCGTAGCGTGTGCCCATGGCCGCCCGCGACCGCTCCGCCCGACGCAGCCCAGGCTCGCACCGACCACCCACACGGACCGCCGCCCGCGCGCTGTGGCCCACGGGACCCCTGCCGAT
This sequence comes from Cellulomonas sp. P5_E12, assembly GCF_054049315.1. Lineage (NCBI taxonomy): Bacteria > Bacillati > Actinomycetota > Actinomycetes > Micrococcales > Cellulomonadaceae > Cellulomonas > Cellulomonas sp. P5_E12. Next base: position 40,925 of record NZ_JBFUMP010000011.1, read on the forward strand.
CGCCACGGGCACGGTCGAGCTGGTCCGCGACCCCGACGACCCCGACGGGGTGACGGTCCTGGTCAACGGCGTGCCCAGCTCCTACCTCGACCTGGTCGACCCCACCCGGCTCGACTTCGAGTACATGCAGCAGATGGCCGCGGTGATCGAGCGGGTCGGCGACGCGGGTGGCCCGCTCGACGTGGTGCACCTCGGCGCCGCGGGGTGCGCGCTCGCCCGCGCGGTCGACGCATCACGGCCCGGTTCGCGGCAGCTGGCGGTCGAGCTCGACGCGACGCTGACGGAGCTCGTCCGCGGGTGGTTCGACCTGCCGCGCTCCCCCGCGCTGCGGATCCGCGCCGGCGACGCGCGCGCGGAGCTCGAGAAGCTGGCCGACTCGTCGGCGGACGTCATCGTCCGGGACGTGTTCGCCGGCGACAGCACGCCGGCCCACGTGCGCACGCGGGAGATGGTCGCGCACGTCGCGCGCGTCCTGCGCCCCGGAGGCGTCTACCTCGTCAACTGCGCCGACCGGCCGCCCCTGGCGGCGGCGCGGGCGGAGGTCGCGACGCTGCGGGCGACCTTCGCCGACGTGGCCGTCGTCGCCGAGCCCGGGCTCCTGCGGGGCCGCGGCTACGGCAACCTCGTGCTCGCCGCGACCGACGACACCGAGCTGCTGGGCGCGCCACGGCTGGCGCGCGCCATCCGGAGCCTGCCCGCGCCGGCCCGGCTGCTGCACGGGGACGAGGCCACGGCGTTCGTCGGGAGGGCCCCCGTCCTGGCCGACCCGGAGGCATGACGAAGGGCCGCACCCGAGCGGGTGCGGCCCTTCGCGATCAGATGATCAGATCGGGCGGACGCTCTCGGCCTGGGGGCCCTTGGCGCCCTGCGTGATCTCGAACTCGACGCGCTGGCCCTCGTCGAGGCTGCGGTAGCCCGAGGAGTCGATCGCGGAGTAGTGGACGAAGACGTCGGCGCCGCCGCCGTCCTGGGCGATGAAGCCGAAGCCCTTCTCAGCGTTGAACCACTTGACAGCACCCTGTGCCATGTTCGTTTTCCTTCTGTCCAACCGGTGACGGCGCGGACCGTCTGCCTGCGCCGTGCCGCAATGCCTCACGTCCCTGCACCGGGTGGCCCAGCCGAACGAACGACGGGTCGGAACCGACCCCCGAGCCTGTGGTCCGGGGGACGACGCCGGTCGAGCGAGTACGTCACTGCAACGTGTGCATCCTTACATCGGGCGCGCGGGCCGCGCCACGGTTTCGCTCTTCCGGCGCACAGGGTTTGACAACGATCTGGTAAAGACGAGCGTCAGATCGCGGGGCCCTCGTCGCCCTGCTGGGCCAGGAAGCGCTCGAACTCGGCGCCCAGCTCGTCGGCCGTCGGCAGGTCCGTGGACCCCGCCAGCAGGCTGGTCCGGCCGATGTTGCGGGTGAACGAGTCGTACTGCTCCTCGAGCGCGTGCACGACCGCGGCCACGTCCTCCGACCCGGTCACCTGACGCTGGATCTCCTGCATGGCCTCGTCGGCCGCCGCCGTGAGCGACCCGACCTGCAGGTCGAGGCCCGTCGCGCGCTCCACGTTTGTCAGCGCCGCCTGGCTGGCCTGCGGGAAGGCCGACTGCGCGAGGTAGTGCGGCACGTGCACCGCGAAACCCACCGCATCGTGCCCCGACTGACCCAGCCGCAGCTCGAGCAGGGCGCTCGCGCTGGCGGGCACCTGCACCGTGCCGAACCACGAGGTGTGGTCGGCGACCAGCTCGGGCCGGGTCGCGTGCGCCGTGACCGACAGCGGGCGCGTGTGCGGGATGCCCATCGGGATCCCGTGCACGCCCACCGTCAGCGGGACGTCGAACCGCTCGACGATCTGCCGCACGGCCGCCACGTACCGCTCCCACTGCACGTCGGGCTCGACGCCGTGCAGGAGCAGGAACGGCACGCCGCTCGCGTCCTGCACCAGGTCGACGACCAGCTCGGGCTCGGTGTACGAGGACCACGTCGACTGGTCGAACGTCATGACGGGCCGCCGCGAGCGGTAGTCGAGCAGCTGGTCGACGTCGAACGTCGCCAGGCGCGTGGTGGGCAGCTCGTCGACCAGGTGCTCCGCGGCCAGCTGACCGGCATTGCCTGCGTCGACGAAGCCACGCACGGCGTGCACGAGGACGGGGCCGGCGCCGTTCACGGTCCGCGCCTCGACCTGGGCGGCGACCTCAGGGTCGACGTCGTAGATCTCGCTCGGGTTCAGCATGGGTGTCCGCTCACTTCCGTCCGGTCCGGGTTACCGGGGACAACGCCCACCCCCGACGAGTTCTTCCCGGGTCAGCGACCGGGGAGCCGGACGACCTCGACGAAGAACTCGTCGATCTGGCGCACGACCTCGATGAACCGGTCGAAGTCGACGGGCTTGGTGACGTAGGCGTTCGCGTGCAGCGAATAGCTGCGCACGACGTCCTCCTCCGCCTCCGACGTGGTCAGCACGACGACGGGGATGGACCGCAGACCCGCGTCGGCCTTGAGGGCCTGCAGGACCTCGCGGCCGTCCATCCGGGGCAGGTTGAGGTCGAGCAGGATCAGGTCGGGCGTGGGGGCCTCGGCGTGCTCGCCCTCCTTGCGGAGGAACTCCAGCGCGCTGACGCCGTCCGAGACCACCGACAGGCGGTTGCGGAGCTTGTTGTCCTCGAACGCCTCCCGGGTCATCAGCACGTCACCGGGGTCGTCCTCGACCAGGAGGACGTCGATGATCTTGGTGCTGTTGGGCACTGGGGCTCTCCGTTTCAGGCGTGGTCGTCGGCAGCGGGCAGGGTCCAGTGGATGCTGGTGCCGACGCCGTCGGGCTGCTCGATCCAGATGCGACCGCCGTGGAACTCGACGATCTTCTTGCACAACGAGAGCCCGATGCCGGTGCCCTCGTAGACGTCCTTKGCGTGCAGACGCTGGAAGATGACGAACACCCGTTCCGCGTACTGCGGGTCGATCCCGATGCCGTTGTCTCGACACTCGAGCTCCCAGGATTCTCCCACGCGCCGCGCGCTGAGGTGGACCGTCGGCGCACGGTCGGGGTGGCGGAACTTGACGGCGTTCCCGACGAGGTTCTGGAAGAGCTGGACCAGCAGCGGCTCCTCCCCCCGCACCACCGGGAGCTCGTCGTGCGTCACCACCGCACCGGACTCCGTGACCGCCTCGCTGAGGTTGTCGAGCGCGCCCGCGAGCGCCGCGCCGAGGTCGACGTCGGTGACCTCGCCACCGACCCGCCCGACGCGCGAGAAGCCCAGGAGGTCCTGGATGAGCTGCTGCATGCGCTTGGCGCCGTCGACCGCGAACCCGATGTACTGGTCGGCGCGCTCGTCCATCTGCCCGCCGTAGCGCTTCTGCAGAAGCTGCGTGAAGCTCGCGATCTTGCGCAACGGCTCCTGCAGGTCGTGCGAGGCGACGTACGCGAACTGCTCGAGGTCCCGGTTGGAGCGGCGCAGCTCCTCGGTCTGCTCGGTGAGCAGGTCGTGGGCCGTCTCGAGCTCAGTGCGCGAGGCCTGCAGAACCTGCAGCTGGTCGACGAGCGCCACCCGCATCCGCTCGACGTCGCCCGCGAGCGCGGCGATCTCCCCCGGTCCGACGGTCTCGACGGGGTGCAGCAGGTCACCCGACGACACCGCTCGCGCATCGGTGGCCAGCGCGTCGAGGGGTTCGAGGATCCAGCGGCGCAGCGTCACCCACAAGGAGACACCCAGGGCGACGGCCGCCAGGACGAGCAGACCGACGGTGGCGCCCGCGATCGTGGTCCACACGTGCAGCTCGTCGAGGGCGTCGGCACGGCGCTCGCGCAACAGGTTCGTGTAGCCCTCGGCGGCCACGCGCGCCTGGTCGAAGAGCATCCGGCCCTGCTCGATCTCGTCGGCCGACACCGCGCCCTTGCCGCCGGCGCGGACCTCGGCCATCACCGGGGCGGCGAAATCCTCGTTCCAGGCCCGGGCGGCGTCGGCCGCGGCCTGCGCGGCGTCCGCGACCTCCTCGTCGTCCCCCTGGGCGGCGTCGGCCGCCAGGCTGCGGAACGGGAGGTCGTCGGCGATGGCACGGTCGTAGGGCTCGAGGGTGATCGGGTCGCCCGTGAGCGCGAAGCCGCGGATCGCGGTCTCGGCGTCGATGAGCTGGATGTAGGCACCGTCGGCGAGCGTGATGGCGTCGAAGTACGTCTGGGTGACCGCTTCCTGGCGATCGACGAGCCGGACCAGCACGAACGCGGTGCCGAGGACGACGACGACGAGGGCCGCGCCGGCGGCCACGATGAGCGTGCGCAGGCGCCGGCGCAGGGTCGTGGGACGCCGCACGGGCGTCGTGCCAGCGCTCACGCAGACCATCCGAGGACCACGACGGCGGCATCGTCGACGAGGTCGCCGCCGTGGAGCGCGCGGACGTCGTGCAGCACGCGGTCGACCAGCTCCGCCTGCGGCGCCGCGCTGACCGCCCCGTCGACGATGCGGAGCAGACCCGTCTTGCCCACGCGGTCCGAGCCGCCGGCGACCGTGGCCTCGAGGACACCGTCGGTGTACAGCAGAATGCGCCACGACGCGGGGAGCTCGAGGCGCACCGGCTCCCAGCCGCCGCTGACCGGGATGCCGAGCGCACGACCGCGGCCGTGCGTGGGCAGCAGCGTCGAGGGCGTCCCCAGCAGCAGCGGCACCGGGTGGCCGGCCAGGTACAGGTCGACCGAGCCGCGGTCCGCCGCGACGTCGAGCATCGAGACGGTGGTGAAGATCTCCGGCCGGGCACGCTCGGACATCAGGACCCTCTCGAGCAGGCCGAGGATCTGCACGGTCGGCACCTCCGCGAGGACCAGGGTCCGCCAGGCCGTGCGGAGCGTGGCACCCAGCGCGGCCTCGTCGGGCCCGTGCCCGCAGACGTCGCCGACGAGCGCCAGGACCGAGCCGTCCGAGCGCTCGACGACGTCGTAGAAGTCGCCGCCCAGCACGCCGTCGCGTCCTGCCCGGTAGCCCACCCGCACCTCGAGCTGGTGGTCCACGACGGACGGCGTCGGGAGCAGCGCTCGCTCGAGCCGGTTGACCTCCTCGGCACGGATCAGGCTGCGGTACAGGGCGCGGTCCGTGTCCTCGAGGCGACGGCGCTGGATGGCGTACCGGATCGACCGCCCCAGCAGCTCACCGTCGACCTCGCCCTTGACCAGGTAGTCCTGGGCGCCCGCCGCCACGGCCGCCAGGCCGACGTCGGTACCGGACAGTCCGGTGAGGACCACGACCGCAGGAGCGCCGGCGGCGAGCAGCCGCTCGAGGGCGTCGATGCCGATCGCGTCCGGCAGGCCGAGGTCGAGCAGCACGACGTCGACGTCCAGGGCGTCGATCGCCTCGTCCAGCGTCCGGACCCAGGACAGGTGGACGCGCAGGCCGGCGTCGTCGAGGTGCTCGCGCACCAGGACCGCGTCGCCCTCGTCGTCCTCGACGAGCAGCAGGCGGATCGGCGCGGCGGCGGTGACCGGGTCCCGGGGCGCCACGGTGCGTGCCTCGCTCAACGGGCCTCCTTCCGGCCGCTCGCCCGCCACTGCTCGACAGGTCCCCCGAAGCGTAGGGTGCGCGCCCCACCCCCGCGCGCCATCTCACCCGCTGCGGGCCCGGACCCACCCGGACGGACGTGTGCAACCGGGCCGCGGACAACGGATAATGGACGGCCGCTCCGCCCGCCGCGCCGTCCCTCGGCCGCGGTCGCGGGAGACGCAACGCACGGCCGGGTCGCCCCGGCGGAACGGAGATCGCCCAGGTGGCAGGCATGGACAACGAGCTGACCGGTGAGCAGCAGGTCGTCGACCAGCTGTACGGGCGGCTCGACGACCTGCGAGCTCAGGTGCGGGCGCGGCTGGCGGAAGTCCGCCGCGAGGGGCCGTCGGGCTCGCCGCAGAACCGCAGCGAGCGGGATGCTTTCGCCACGCTCTACGAGGACCGCATCGCGCAGCTCGAAGCCGTCGAGGAGCGTCTCGTCTTCGGTCGGCTCGACCTCGACGACGACTCGCGCCGCTACATCGGGCGGCTCGGGCTGACCGACGAGGAGCAGTCGCAGCTCCTGACCGACTGGCGGGCACCGGCGGCGCAGGCGTTCTACCGTGCGACCGCGGCGCACCCGGACGGCGTCGTCCGCCGTCGCCACGTGGTGACGCGCGGCCGCACGGTGACCAGCGTGGAGGACGAGGTCCTCGACCTCGACCTGCTGACGGACGACTCGGGCGAGCGGCTGAGCGGGCTGTCCGGCGAGGGCGCGCTCCTGGCGGGCCTGGCGGCCGGACGCACGGGCCGGATGGGCGACATCGTCGCGACCATCCAGGGCGAGCAGGACGCGATCATCCGCTCCGAGCTCGGCGGCGCACTCGTGGTCCAGGGCGGGCCCGGCACGGGCAAGACCGCCGTCGCGCTGCACCGCGCCGCCTACCTGCTGTACGCGCACCGCCGCATGCTCGAGCGCTCCGGCGTGCTGCTCGTCGGCCCCAGCCGCACCTTCCTGCGGTACATCGACCAGGTGCTGCCGTCGCTCGGCGAGACGGGCGTCGTCACGACGACCGTCGCGGAGCTGTATCCCGGCATCCAGGCGACCGCCACCGAGGACGAGGCCGTCGCGGAGCTCAAGGGCCGCGCCCTGTGGGGCGGCGTCATCGCCCGCGCGGTACGCGACCGTGAGCGGATCCCGACGCAGCCGGTGCAGGTGCGCGTCGACGGGCACGACCTGGTCGTCCGACCGAACGACATCGCGGCCGCCATGGCCCGCGCCCGCCGCAACCACAAGCCGCACAACCAGGCGCGCGTCTCGTTCGTGCGCGACATGCTGGCCCGGCTCGCCGAGCAGTACGTCGTCCAGCTGGGCGGGGACGTGCCTGCCGACGAGCGCGGCGAGATCATCGAGGAGCTGCGGACCACCCGCGAGATCCGCGTGGCGCTCAACCTCGCGTGGATGCCGATCACGCCGCAGAAGCTCGTCGCGGACCTGTGGTCCAAGCCGCACCGGCTCGCCTCCGCGGCCCCGCAGCTCACGCCGCAGCAGCGCGCGATGCTGGTGCGCGACGCGGACGCCCCGTGGACCCCGGCCGACGTCCCGCTGCTGGACGAGGCCGCGGAGCTGCTGGGCGAGGACGACCAGGCCGCCCGCGCCGAGGCCCGTGCCGCGTCCGAGCGCCGCGCGTCCGAGCTCGCGTACGCCCGGCAGGTGCTCGAGTCGACGGGCAGCGGCGGCATGGTGTCCGCGGAGATGCTGGCGGACCGGTTCGCGGTCACCGGCCCGACGCTGACCACCGCCGAGCGTGCGGCCGCCGACCGCTCGTGGACGTACGGGCACGTCGTCGTGGACGAGGCGCAGGAGCTGTCCGCGATGGCGTGGCGCTCGCTCCTGCGGCGGGTGCCGACGAGGTCGCTGACCATCGTCGGCGACGTCGCGCAGACCACCGCGACGGCCGGCGCGCACAGCTGGGCGGCCCAGCTGGATCCCGTGCTGCGCACGTCGTGGCGGCTCAACGAGCTGACCGTGAACTACCGGACGCCCGCCGAGGTGGCCGACACGGCACGCCGGGTCGCCGTCGCGGCCGGCCTGCCGGTGAGCCCGCTGACGTCGGCGCGGGACGTCGACGACTCCCTGGTCGTCGAGCGCACCGCCGACGTCGTCGGCGCCGTCACCGAGCGCACGGAGAAGCTCGTGGCCGAGGTCAGCGACTCCTCGGGCGCCGGGCGCATCGCGGTGATCGCCGTCGACGCCCGGCTCGAGGCGATCGCGGACGCCCTGCGTGCGGCGGGTCTGCGGCCCGCGCTCGGGACCGGGTCCAGCGCCGCCGACCTCGACGCACCGCTGGTCGTGCTGACCCCGCGGGAGGCCAAGGGGCTCGAGTTCGACGTCGTGGTGCTGGTGGAGCCGGCCGAGGTGAGCGACGCGAGCGCCGGCGACCTGTATGTGGCGATGACCCGACCGACGCGCGCCCTGCACGTATTCCACGACCGCCCGCTCCCCCGCGGCTGGGGCGTCGAGGGCTGACAGCGGCGTCTCACGCGTGTCCGAGGGCCGGACCGGTCTGGGCCCCGGGAGCCGCGAGGCGCACCATAGGGGCGTGCTGAAGGCCCTGCTGCTCGAGAACCTCCACCCCCAGGCTCGCTCGATCCTCGAGACGGCCGGCTTCGACGTGACGACCCGCACCGGGGCGCTCGACGAGGCCGAGCTGATCGAGGCGCTCGACGGCGTGCACCTGCTGGGCATCCGCTCCAAGACGCACGTGACCGCCGAGGTGCTCGCGCAGGCGCCCTCCCTGGTGACCATCGGCGCTTACTGCATCGGCACCAACCAGATCGACCTCGCCGAGGCGGCGTCGCGGGGGGTGGCCACGTTCAACGCGCCGTTCTCCAACACCCGCTCCGTGGTGGAGATCGCGATCGCGGACATCATCTCGCTGACCCGTCGTCAGACCGAGCTCGACCGCGCCATGCACGACGGGATCTGGAACAAGTCGGCCACCGGCGCGCACGAGATCCGCGGCCGCACGCTCGGGATCATCGGCTACGGCAACATCGGCACCCAGCTGTCGGTGCTGGCCGAGAACCTCGGCATGTCCGTCGTGTTCTACGACACGGCCGAGAAGCTCGCGCTGGGCAACGCGCGCCGCATGGACACGCTCGACGAGCTGCTCGAGACGGCGGACATCGTCACGCTGCACGTCGACGGTCGCAGCGGCAACGCCGGCCTCTTCGGTGCCAAGCAGTTCGCGCGGATGCGCCCGGGCGCGGTGTTCCTCAACCTCTCGCGCGGGTTCGTCGTCGACTACGCCTCGCTGCGCGACGCCATCGTCTCCGGCCACGTGGCCGGAGCGGCCGTCGACGTGTTCCCCGTGGAGCCCAAGCGCAAGGGCGACCCGTTCGAGTCGGAGCTGCGCGGGCTGCCCAACGTCATCCTCACGCCGCACACGGGCGGATCGACCGAGGAGGCGCAGGAGGCCATCGGGCAGTTCGTGTCCAACAAGGTCCGCGACTACCTGGCCACCGGCTCCACCACACTGAGCGTCAACCTGCCCAACCTCGCGCTCGAGCAGCGGCCCGGCGTGCACCGCCTCGCGTACCTGCACCGCAACGTGCCCGGCGTGCTGGCCGCGGTCAACGCGACGCTCGCCGAGCACGGCGTGAACATCGAGGGTCAGCTGCTCACCACCCGCGGGGAGCTCGGCTACGTGGTCACCGACGCCGGTGCGCCCGTCGACGCCGCGGTCGTCGAGGCCCTGTCGTCGCGGCCCGAGTCCGTGCGGTTGCGCCTGCTGTCCTGACGGTCCTCATGCAGGAAGGGCCCGACCGCGTGCGGTCGGGCCCTGCTGCTGTGTCCGTCAGGCGGAGCATGTGTCCTGTCAGGCGGAGCCGGACTTGCGCTGGAAGCGCCGCTGCGACGGTCCCGCGGTCTCGGAGCCGTGGACCTGACCGGTGTTGGCCGAGCCGTCCGCGGTCCGGTGCTGGTTCGACTTCTTGCGCTCGAGCGCCTCGCGGAACTTCGCCTTCGTGTCCTCGGTCACCGCCGCCTCCGTGGTCGCCGTTCCTTCGTCCTTCGCCATGGCGTCTCCTGTCGATGCGGTGCAGTCTGCCGACGGACGTCTGCGCCCGCGACCCGCCCAGCCTGACCGACTCCCGCCCGTGGYGCCACCTCTTCTCACCCCGGGTAGCGTCGGAGCGTGCCCGACGCCCGCTCCCTCGCCAGCCGKGACGCCGGCGGCCTGTCCTGGCCGGTCGTCTCCCTGGGCCTCTGGCAGAACTTCGGCGCGGCGACACCGTTCGAGGACCAGCGCCGGCTCGTGCTGCACGCGGTCGACCGCGGCGTCGTGCACCTCGACCTCGCCAACAACTACGGCCCTCCGCCGTTCGCCGCCGAGGAGTCGGTGGGCCGGCTGCTGGCCCGTGACCTGCGCGGTCGTCGCGACGAGCTCCTGATCACCACGAAGGCCGGCTACCGCGCCTGGCCCGGGCCGTACGGCGAGCACGGCTCCGCCAAGTACCTGCGCGCGTCGCTCGACCAGTCGCTGCGCCGGCTCGGCCTCGACAGCGTGGACGTGTTCTACAGCCACCGGTTCGACCCGACCACGCCGCTCGAGGAGACGCTCGGCGCCCTCGACCGCGCCGTCCGGTCGGGAAAGGCTCGGTACGCGGGGATCTCGTCGTACTCCGCCGAACGGACGGCCGAGGCGCTGACCGTGGCCCGGTCGCTCGGTCTGCGGCTGACCGTGCACCAGCCCGCGTACTCGATGCTCAACCGGTGGATCGAGCAGCCGGGCGCCGACGGGCGCTCCCTGCTCGAGGTCTCCGGCGAGGCCGGCATGGCCGTCGTCGCGTTCTCGCCGCTGGCGCAGGGCATGCTCAGCACGCGGTACCTGCACGGCGTCCCCGCCGACTCGCGCGCCGCCCGCGGCGGCCCGTTGCGCACCGAGTGGCTCACCGACGAGGCGCTCGGCCACGTCCGTGCCCTCGACCAGATCGCCCGCGCCGGCGGTCGGACGCTGCCGCAGCTCGCGCTGGCCTGGGTGCTCCGCGACCCGCGCGTCACGTCCGTGCTGGTCGGCGCGCGCACCACCGACCAGCTCGACGAGAACCTCGCCGCCGTCGCGCTGCCCCCGCTGACCGACGCCGAGATCGCGGCGATCGAGCCGCACGCCGTCGATGCCGGCATCAACCTGTGGGGCGTGCGCTCGAGCGACCGCTAGCTCACGGGGAGGTGCTTCTCCCACCAGCGCAGCACGTGCTCGAACCGCGCCCGACGGTGCTTCGGGTTCCCCGACCGCGAGAGCTCGTGCCCCTCGCCCGGGAACAGCAGCAGCTCCGCCTCCACGCCGCGGCGCTTGAGCTCGACGAACCAGCGCTGACCCTGCTCGACGGGGCAGCGCCAGTCCTGCTCGGAGTGGATGACCAGGGTCGGGGTGCGGACGGCGCCGACGTGGGCCATCGGCGACTGCGCCGCCACCCGTGCCGCGCCGTCGTCGTCCGCGGTGTCCCCGAGGTAGGCGGTGCCGAAGAACCAGCCGATGTCGCTGGACCCGACGAAGCTCACCGGGTCGAGGAAGCCGCGCTCGACGATCGCCGCGACGAACCTGTCCGTGCGCGTGGTCAGCCACGCGGTGAGGTACCCGCCGTAGGAGCCGCCCATGACGCCGACTCGCTCGCCGTCGAGCGCGGGATCCTCGAGCGCAGCGCCGAGCAGGGCGAGGACGTCCTCGGTGTCGACCGTGCCGAAGCCGCCCTGGATGGCGAGCCCGTGGGCCCGTCCGTAGCCCGACGACCCGCGCGGGTTGCCGAACACCACCGCGTACCCCGCCTCGGCCAGCACCTGCACCTCGTCGAAGAGCCCGTGCGTGTACTGGGCGAACGGACCGCCGTGGATCATGAGGATGGTCGGGTGGGGGCCCGCGCCGAACCGCTCCTGGTCGGGCGTCACCACCCATCCGTGCACCTCGTAGCCGTCCGCCGCGGTGGCCAGCAGATCCGTCGGCACGCGCACGCGACCCGTCGCCCGCAGCGGCGCCGAGAGATCGGTGCGCACGTCGACGGCGCCCGTGCCGAGGTCGAGCGACAGCACCTCGCCGGAGGAGTTCGGCGACGAGGCGACCACGACCGCGCGCGCGGCGCCCGACGCCACCGCGGCGCCGGAGACGACGAAGGTGCCGCCGACCAGCGTCGTCGCCGTGCCGTCGGACGCGAGGCGCACCAGGTGCTGGGCACCACGACGCTCGACCCCGACCACCGGGTCCCCGTCGACCTCGACGAGCACACCGGTGAGCTGGTCGGCGTCCAGGTCCGTCAGCCGTTCCGCAGGACCGGCCGCTCCGCCGAGCGCGAGCCGGTACAGGCCCGTCTGGGCTGCGACGAAGTCCCGGCCGGTCGGCCCGAGGTCGCTCGCGAGCAGCCACAGGGTCGAGCCGTCCGCCGACGGCAGCACCGAGTCGACGCCCAGCGGGCTTCCCGCGTCGGCGTCCGTGAGCGGCACCGGCGCCGCCGGGTCGCCGTCCGGCGCCGAGCGGACCAGAACGGCGTCGCTGCGCAGGTCCGACTCGCGCGTCGCGTGCCGGAACGAGACACCGACCAGGGCCTCGCCCGACGGCAGCCACCGCGCGCCGGAGACGCCGACCTCTCCGGCGGTCAGAGCGACGGCGTCCGGCAGGGCAGCCGGCCGCTCGCCGTCGGCCGGGACGTCGACGACGAACACGTGCTGCGGGCGGTCGCGCAGGAAGCCGACGCCGTCGGAGCGGTACTTCAGCTCGGTGATGTGCCGGGGATCTTCCGCCCCCGGCTTGCCGTCCGTCTCGTACCGACCGGACTCGGGAACACGGGCGACGAACGAGATCCGCGTGCCGTCGGGCGAGAACCGCGGCTCGGCGGCGCCCAGCGGCGCATCGGTCAGCTGCACGGGCTCGCCGCCGGCGGACTCGACGAGGAACACCTGCGGCTTGCCGTCGGGCTCGGCCCGCAGGAACGTCACCCACCGGCCGTCGGGCGACACGTCGGGAGCCGTGTCGCGGTGGCCGCGGGTCAGGGAGCGCGGAGGTTCGTCACCGACGAGGTCGACCGACCAGAGGTGGCCGGTGTACTCGTCGCCGGTCAGGTCGGGCCGGAGGACCGAGACGATGGCGCGGGTGCCGTCGGGAAGGACGGCGGGCGGACCGGGGACATGGAGGAGCTCGAGGTCGGTGGGAAGCACCCGACGAACCTACGTGCTCCCGCCGACAGAGGACGAGGCGTGCTGGAGCTCGGCCGTCAGGTCGTGCGGGCGGCCTCGTCCTGCGGCTCGACTGTCGCGTCGGGCTCCTCGTCGTCCTCGGTGCCGTCACGCTCGGCACGCAGGACCGTGATCGCGGCCTCGAAGTCCTCCAGGGAGTCGAACGCCTGGTACACGCTGGCGAACCGCAGGTAGGCCACCTCGTCGAGCTCCCGGAGCGGTCCCAGGATGGCCAGCCCGATCTCGTAGGCGTCGATCTCCGCCGAGCCCGCGCCTCGCAGGGTCTCCTCGACCTTCTGTGCCAGGAGCGCGAGGTCGTCCTCGCTCACCGGGCGGCCCTGGCAGGCCTTGCGCACCCCGCCGGCGATCTTCTCGCGGCTGAACGGTTCGGTGGCCCCGGACCGCTTGACCACCGAGAGGCTGGCGGTCTCGACCGTGGTGAAGCGACGGTTGCAGTGCGGGCACTGACGCCGGCGCCGGATGGTCGACCCGTCGTCCGAGGTCCGCGAGTCGACGACCCGCGAGTCCGGGTGACGGCAGAACGGACAGTGCACCGTGATCCCCTTCGAGCTGGCACGCCCGGCCGAGAGGTCGGCCGGCGGCAATGGCGTCGGAACGCCCCCGTGACGCTAGGCCACGGTCTGCGACGGTGCAAGGTCGACCCGCGCCAGCACCCTGACGTGCACGCGAGCCGACGAGAGGAACGACGAAGCATGCACGAAGGGCGGCCATCCGACGATGGCCGCCCGTCGCGGGGACGCCCCCGTCCCTTGTCACGGGCCGACTCGCCTCGGCGCCGCGCAATACTGCGGGTCCAGAGCGGGATGCTCCCGCACCCCGGGTCCCGCACCCCTGGCAAGCCCCCCAGCTCGCCTTGTGAGGTAAGGCTAACCTAGCAAGCGACGCCGACGGTAGCAACCGCGTCGCCGGCTGACGGCGCTCGGCCTTCACTCCGTCCGGACGGCGCGGTCGCTCCTCAGCCTGCAGGGACGACGATGACCTGACCGGCCATGAGGCCGGCGTCGGGCAGCTCGTTGAGACGGACCAGGTCGAACACCACGTCCCGGACGTCCTCGGACGGGCCCGCGACCGATGCGGCGATCTCCCAGAGGGTCTCCCCCGGCTCGACCGTGTGCCGCACGACCTCCTGCGCGCCCACGGGACCGTCGGCGGCGGCGCGGCTGCCGAGCAGCGTCACGAGAGCGACGACCACGGCGGCGAGGACCCAGAGCACGGCGCGGCCGCGAGGGGTGAGGCGGAGGTGCGCCGCTGCGGGTCGACCGGCGTCGGCCGCCCGGCTCACAGCCGCGGTCCGACGCGCGCCGGCCGTCCGGCCGGCGCTGCTCGGCCGGGTGCTCGGCGTCGCGAAGCTCGACATGCTCGACAAGGTCGGCATCRCCGGTCCCATCACCATCGCGCTCATCACGTCTCTCGTTCCTGCTCGGCCCGGGCTCCCGGGGTACCGCTGATCGTCGAACGCCTGTTCGTCGAACGTCTGTACGATGTCTACCAGCATCCGGTGACACTGTCGAGACACGATCGAACAGATGTTTGATCTTCGGTCCCGAAATCCCTAGGCTGGCGATGCGGCACAAGCGCACCACGAGCCACTGACACGCCCGCCGGGAGGTTCCCGTCAGCGCAGGTCACGGGCCCGGGAGCGCGGGTGGAGCAGGCGGAGGAGGCGGAGCGGGCCGAGAGGCGGCCGCCCTACGGAGGAGGAGCGCAGTGACGGACTCACGGGACACGTCCCAGCCCGAGCAGGACCTGGCGACGATCCACGCGCTGCCGGACAGCGCGCCCGGTCCGGACGGCCTCACGGCGCGTCAGCGGCTGGTGCTCGACACGATCCGGTCGTCGGTCGAGTCCCGCGGGTACCCGCCGAGCATGCGCGAGATCGGCGAGGCCGTCGGCCTGACCAGCCCGTCCAGCGTCAAGCACCAGCTCACCGCGCTCGAGCGCAAGGGCTACCTGCGCCGGGACCCCAACCGCCCCCGCGCCATCGAGGTCGTGCACGCAGACGACTCGCGCGGTGTCGGCACCTGGACGGCGCCCGACGGCAGCCGCTCGAACTTCCCCGACCAGGCCGACGGCGAGCGCATGCCGGCCCCGTCCTACGTCCCGGTCGTCGGTCGGATCGCGGCGGGCGGTCCCATCCTGGCCGAGCAGGTGGTGGAGGACGTGTTCCCGCTCCCCCGTCAGCTGGTCGGGGACGGCGACCTGTTCCTGCTCAAGGTCAGCGGCGACTCGATGATCGACGCCGCGATCTGCGACGGCGACTGGGTCGTGGTCCGTCGGCAGCCCGTGGCGGAGCAGGGCGAGATCGTCGCGGCCATGATCGACGGCGAGGCCACGGTCAAGACGCTCAAGCGCATCGACGGCCACGTCTGGCTCATGCCGCACAACCCGGCGTACTCGCCGATCCCGGGCGACGAGTCGACCATCCTCGGTCGCGTCGTCAGCGTGCTGCGCAGCCTCTGACGCGCCTGCCGGGCCACCCTCCGACGAGGGCGGCCCGGCAGCTCACTCAGAATCCGAACTGCCGGGCGACCGCGCGCACCGCGTCGGCCGACTTCCGCAGCCCGGCGAGCTCGCTGTCGGACAGCGGTACGGGCAGGCGTTCGCCCACACCGTGCGCGCCGACGATGGCGGGCACCGACAGGCACACGTCGCTGATGCCGTGGAAGTCGTCGAGCAACGACGAGACGGGAAGGACCCGGCCCTCGTCCTTGACGATGGCCTCGATGATCCGCGACCCGGCCAGCGCCACCGCGTAGTTCGTCGCGCCCTTGCCCTCGATGATGCGGTACGCCGACTCGACCACCTCGCGCGTGATGCTCTCCCGCACCTCGGCGGTGAGCGGACCGGCCCCGCCGGCCCCGGTCCACTCGAGCAGCGGGACGGAGCCGATGCTGGCGGACCCCCAGAGCGGAAGCTCCGTGTCGCCGTGCTCGCCCGCGATGTAGGCGTGCACGTTCTGCACGGCGACGCCCGTGTGCTGCGCGATCAGGTAGCGCAGCCGCGACGAGTCGAGCACGGTGCCCGAGCCGAACAGCTGGGCGGGCGGCAGCCCGGAGATCTGCAGCGCCGCGTAGGTGACGACGTCGACGGGGTTGGTCACCATGACGTAGACCGCCTCGGGCGCGACCTCGACCAGCGCCGGGAGCACCTTGCGGACCAGACCGATGGTCGCCTCCGCGAGCTCGATCCGGGACTGCCCGGGCTTCTGCTTCGCACCCGCGGTGAACATCACGACGTCCGCGTCCGCGCACACCGCGATGTCGTCGGAACCGACCACCTGCGCCATCGGCATGAACTGGATGCCGTGCCCGAGGTCGAGCGCCTCCGCCTGCACCTTCGCCGCGTTGATGTCGTACAGGGCCACCGAGCGGGCGGCCCCGCGCATCAGCGCGGCGTACGCCATCGTCGATCCGACGGCCCCCGCGCCCACGATCGCGAGCTTCGACGTGCGGCGCGCGCTCCGGTAGGGGGCCATGCCGACGTCTTCCATGTCCAGGCTCTCGGTCATCTTGCTTACCTCCGGGTCGTCGACCCGACGAGGCTATCCGGCGGTGGCGAGCCGCTGCAGCGCGGAGACGGCCACGGCGCGGTCGGTGGTCCGCCAGAAGTCGGGCAGCGACCGCGTGAGGAAGCTGCCGTAGCCGGCGGTCGCCAGCCGGGGGTCGAGCACCGCCACGACACCACGGTCCTCGCTGGTCCGGATCAGGCGACCGGCGCCCTGGGCGAGCAGGAGAGCGGCGTGGGTGGCGGAGACCGCGAGGAAGCCGTTCCCGCCCGCCGCCTCGATCGCGTCCGAGCGGGCGGAGGTCACGGGGTCGTCGGGCCGCGGGAACGGGATGCGGTCGATGATGACGAGACGGCAGGTGGCGCCGGGGACGTCGACGCCCTGCCAGAGCGACAGGGTGCCGAACAGGCAGGTGGGCTCGTCGGCGATGAACTGCGAGACGAGGGTCGGCAGCTGGTCGTCGCCCTGGACGAGGATCGGGACGTCGAGGCGCTCGCGCATGGCGGCCGCGGCCGCGATCGCCGCGCGGCGCGACGAGAACAGGCCGAGCGTCCGGCCGCCGGCCGCGGTGACCAGCTCCGCGATCTCGTCCAGCTGCGCGTCCGTGGCCGGCTCGCGCCCGGGCTTCGGCAGGTGCCGCGCGAGGTAGAGGATCCCCTGCTTCGGGTAGTCGAACGGGCTGCCGACGTCGAGCCCGCGCCAGGGCTGCCCGGCGGGCGCGGCGCTCGGTGCGCCGGCCAGCGAGGTGGGTCCGACCGGCTCGGCGTCGGGGCGCACCTCGAGACCGACCGCGCGGGCGATCGGGTCGAACGAGCCGCCGAGCTCGAGGGTTGCCGACGTGAGCACACCGGAGCGACCCGCCAGCAGATGGGTGCGGATGAGGCCGTTGACGGCGAGCGGGGCGGCGTACAGGCGCGTGAGCATGCTGCCGCGGCGGTCCTCGCTGCGGGAGCACCACAGGACGGTGTGCCGGTTGTCGTCGGGGTCCGCGGCCATCCGGTCGGCCACCTCGTGCAGCGCGAGCATGGTCGCCTGGGCCATCTTGCGGCCACCCTCGGCGGGCGCGTTCGGCCCGGACTCCGGCTTGAGCACGCTGAGCAGCGCGCGCGTGGCGTCGCGCACGCTCGCCACCGCGTCCCGGGCGGCGGGCGGCAGTCCGTCGCGGAAGCGCGCCTCGGGCAGGCCGACGAGCACGGTCGCGAGCGCCTGGCTCGCGGCGTCCAGGTCGGTCGTCGGGACCCCGCCGTGCCGTCGGGCCAGGCGGGCGGCGTGCTCGATGGTGGCCACGGACAGCTCGGAGGTCGCCTGGGCGGTCACGCGGTCCGTGAGCTCGTGGGCCTCGTCGACGACGAGCACCTGGTGCTCGGGCAGGACGCCGGGCGATCCCGACGCGGCGATCCCGAGCATCGCGTGGTTGGTGACGACCACGTCCGCCTCGCGCGACGCGGCCTTCGCCTTCTCGGGGAAGCACTCGGCGAGCATCGGGCACTTGCCGCCGAGGCACTCCAGCGAGGTGACCGAGACCTGCCGCCAGGCCTGCGCCGTGACGCCGGGGACGAGGTCGTCGCGGTCCCCGGTCTCGGTCTCGTCGGCCCACTCCCGCAGCCGCAGCACCTGCTCGCCCAGGCTCTCGGTCGGGCCGGTCGCACCCGTGCGGGCGGGCGCAGGGTGCTCGGCCGCGCCCGCGTGCTCGCCGAGGTCGAAGAGCGTGCCCGTGTCGTCGTCGGGGTAACCGCCGGCGACCTTGTGCACGCAGAGGTAGTTGTGCCAGCCCTTGAGCAGCGCGATCGACGGCGTCCGCGGGAGGTGCGGCTCGAGGGCCTTCGCGACGAGCGGCAGGTCCCTCGTGATGATCTGCCGCTGCAGCGCGAGCGTCGCCGTGGAGACGACCACGTGCTCGTTCTCGAGCACCGCGTGGCGCAGCGCGGGCACCAGGTACCCGAGCGACTTGCCGGTGCCGGTCCCGGCCTGGACGAGCAGGTGCTCGCCCTTGTCGATGGTCTCCGCGACGGCCACCGCCATCTGGTGCTGACCGTCACGACGGACGCCGCCGAGCGCCTCGACCGCGACGTCGAGCAGCTTGTCGACGGAGGGGTCGGCGTCTGGCACCGCGTCAGCCTAGTGGCGGCCGACGACGCTCACGGACGCGCGAGCGCGGCCGCCTCGAGCTCGGAGGCCAGGCCGGCGTCGACGCGCGCGCGGATCGCCGTCCCGTCGGCCGTGTGCTCCTCGGCCTGGATGTCGCCGTGCTCGTGCACCCGGCTGATCAGGTCACCGCGGTGGTAGGGCACGACGAGGTCGACGGCCACGCCGGGGCGCGGCAGCTGGTCGGCGACGAGCGCCTGCAGCTCGTCGATGCCCTCGCCGGTGTGCGCCGACACGACGATCGAGTGCACCTCCCGCGACCGCAGGCGGGCGATCGCCTCGGGCGTGGCCAGGTCGGCCTTGTTGAGCACGATGATCTCGGGCACGTCCATGGCGCCCGGGATGTCCGCGAAGACGTGCCGCACGGCCGCGATCTGGCCCTCCGGGTCGGGGTGTGAGGCATCGACCACGTGCAGGATCAGGTCGGCGTCGGCGACCTCCTCCAGCGTCGAGCGGAAGGCCTCGACCAGCTGGTGCGGGAGGGCCCGGACGAAGCCGACGGTGTCCGCGAGCGTGTAGACCCGCCCGTCGACGGTCTCCGCGCGCCGGACGGTCGGGTCGAGCGTGGCGAACAGGGCGTTCTCGACGAGCACCCCGGCCTGGGTGAGCCGGTTGAGCAGTGAGGACTTGCCCGCGTTGGTGTAGCCCGCGATGGCCACCGACGGGATCGCGTGCTTCTTGCGCGACGTCCGCTTGGTCACGCGGGCGGGCTCCATCGCCGCGATCTCCCGGCGGAGCTTGGCCATGCGGTTGCGGATGCGCCGGCGGTCGAGCTCGATCTTGGTCTCACCGGGACCGCGCGAGCCCATGCCTGCGGCGGCGCCGCCGACCTGGCCACCGGCCTGCCGGGACATCGAGTCGCCCCAGCCGCGAAGGC
The DNA here is from genome assembly GCF_054049315.1 of Cellulomonas sp. P5_E12. Taxonomy (NCBI): domain Bacteria; kingdom Bacillati; phylum Actinomycetota; class Actinomycetes; order Micrococcales; family Cellulomonadaceae; genus Cellulomonas; species Cellulomonas sp. P5_E12. Next base: position 60,159 of record NZ_JBFUMP010000011.1, read on the forward strand.
GTGGCAGCAGGTACTCGAGCTGCGCGAGCTCGACCTGCGCCTTGCCCTCACGCGACTTGGCGTGCTGGGCGAAGATGTCGAGGATCAGCGCGGTCCGGTCGATGACCTTGACGCGGACGATGTCCTCCAGCGCGCGGCGCTGGCTCGGGGCGAGGTCGCCGTCGACGACGACGGTGTCCGCGCCGACGGCCGCGACGAGCGCGGCCAGCTCGGACGCCTTGCCGGAGCCCAGGTAGGTGCCGGGGTCCGGCTTCTGCCGGCGCTGCAGCAACCCGTCGAGCACCTCCGAGCCGGCCGTCTCGGCCAGCTGTGCGAGCTCGCGCAGGGAGATCTCGGCGTCGGTGACGGACCCGGACCCCCAGACACCGACGAGGACGACCTTCTCCAGGCGCAGCTGGCGGTACTCGACCTCGGTGACGTCCTGCAGCTCGGTGGAGAGGCCGGCGACGCGGCGCAGCGACGTGCGCTCCTCGAGCTCCAGCTGGTCCCCGTCGTACGACGAGTGCACCGTCCCACCGGCGTGCAGCGAGCTCCCGGCCCGGGCGAGCACCCGGGCGACGACGTCGTCGGCCACGTCCTGTGCAGAACGCTCGAGCGGGGCGTCGTGGGTCTCGCGGGTGATGGGCTGCGGGTCGGTCAACGGTTCCTCTTCTCGTGCGGTGCCTCCAGGGTCGCACGCCCGATCGGAGGCGGACGAGATATTTCGCTGCAGGCCGATCGCGCGGTCCTGGGTATCGTCGGCGCGTGAGCCAGCCCGACCACTACTTCACCGCCCAGCCCGCCTCGCCCGACGAGCGACGGCTCCTGCGCGTCTGGCTCGCCGGGCGGGACGTCGAGGTGGAGACCGCCGGCGGCATCTTCTCCCCCGACCACGTGGACCTCGGCACCCGGGTGCTCCTGGACCACGTCCCGGCGCCCCCGACCGAGGGCGACCTGCTGGACCTCGGCTGCGGCTGGGGTCCGATCGCGCTCACGCTCGCGCTGCAGTCCCCGGGTGCGCGCGTCTGGGCGGTCGACGTCAACGAGCGCGCCCTCGACCTCACCCGGCGCAACGCCGAGCGGCTCGGTGTGACCAACCTCCGGGCGGTCACGCCCGACCGCGTCCCCGAGGACGTCATCTTCGCGACCATCTGGTCGAACCCGCCGATCCGGGTCGGGAAGGACGCCCTGCACGCGATGCTCAGGCTGTGGCTCGGTCGGCGCGCGCCGGGCGGCGAGGCGCACCTGGTCGTCGGCAAGAACCTCGGTGCCGACTCGCTCCAGCGCTGGATCGCGGCGGAGCTGGGTGTCGCCGTCGAGCGGACCGCGAGCGCCAAGGGCTTCCGGGTGCTCGCCGTGCGCGACCGATGAACGACTGGCGGTCGCTGCGCCCGACCACCTGGAGCCTGGTCGCGCTCATCTTCATGGTGGCGTTCGAGTCGCTGGCCGTGACCACGGTGATGCCGACGGTGTCGAACGCGCTGAACGGCGCCTCGTTGTACGCGTTCGCGTTCGCCGGACCGCTGGCMACCGGCGTGGTCGGGATGGTGCTCGCCGGCCCGTGGAGCGACCGCAGCGGCCCGCGCACCCCGCTTCTGGTCGCCGTCGGCCTGTTCACGGTGGGCATCCTCGTCGCGGGGTCGGCGCCCACCATGGGCGTGCTGGTTGCGGGTCGCCTGCTCCAGGGGCTGGGCGGTGGCGCGATGACCGTCGCGGTCTACGTCGTCGTGGCACGGCTGTACCCCGCGCTGCTGCACCCGCGGGTGTTCGCCTGGTTCGCGGCGGCGTGGATCGTGCCCTCGCTCGTGGGTCCCGCCGGGGCGGGCGCCGTGGCGCAGCACGTCGGGTGGCGCTGGGTGTTCCTCGGCGTCGCGCTCCTCGTGGTGCCGACGACGCTGGTGCTGGTCCCGGCGCTGCGCAGGATCGGGCCACCGGAAACGCGCGGCGACGCGGCGCCGCGTGGGCGGGTCGCGTGGGCGGCCCTGGCCGCGGCAGCGGTGCTCGGGCTCAACCTGGCCGCCCAGGTGCCGCTGCCGTGGGCTGCGCTGGTGGCGATCGGTACGGCCGTCGCGGCCCTCGTCGCGCTCCGCGGGGTGGTGCCGCCGGGCACCCTGCGCGCGGCCCCGGGCCTGCCGAGCGTCGTCGCGACGCGTGGGCTGGTCTCGGGGGCATTCCTCGGGGCGGAGGTCTACCTCCCCTACCTGCTGACGGAGAGGTACGCGTTCTCGCCGACGACGGCCGGGATCGCGCTGACCTTCGCCGGCGTCGCGTGGGCCGGCACGTCGTGGTTCCAGGGCCGCCTCGGGGACCGGCTGCCGCATCGCACGGCCGTCGTCGTCGGCTCGGTCCTGGTCGCCGTCGCGGTCGCCGGCGTCGTCGCCGTCGCGGCGGGCCACCTCCCGGCGCCGGTCGCGATCGCCTCCTGGACGCTCGCCGGTGCGGGGATGGGCCTCGTCTACACGCGTCTGACCGTCCTGGTGCTGGCGTACTCGACGCCGGGCAACCAGGGCGTCAACAGCTCCGCGCTCTCGATCGCGGACTCCATCGGCGCGGCGCTCGCGCTCGCGCTGACGGGGCTGGCCTTCAGCGCCGCGGCCGACCGCGGACCCGACGCGCCCTTCACCACCGCGCTGGCAGTCGCCGCCCTCTTCGCCGTCGGCGCGGCCCTGGTCGGACCGCGCGTGGGCAGCGGTCGGCGTCAGGCGGAGGACGCCACCGACGACGCCGCGTCGAGCGCGCTGCGCACCTGAGCGAGCGTCGGCACGCCCGAGGCGCGCCGCACCACGTCGCCGCGGGCGTCGAGCACGAGGACAGTGGGCGTCACGTCGATGTCCAGGCGCTCGCCGAGCGCGGTGCGGTCCGCCACGTCGAGGTCGACGTACGCCACACCCTGTGTCGTCGCGACGGCCCGCTCGACGACGTACCGCGTGGACCGGCACGGCGCGCAGAACGTGCTGGAGAACTGCACGACCGTCGCACGCTCGCCGAGCGGCGAGCCCAGGTCGTCCGGGGTCAGGCGGGTGGTCATCGGCCGGCGGTCAGCGCGGACAGGTCGACGTCGGCGGACGCCACGAGCACCGCGGGACCGGCGAGCTCGACGTGCCCCTCGGGCAGCACGCTGACCCGGACCGTGCCGCCGGGCACGTCGACCAGCCACACGTCCGGCGCCCCGACCCCGGCCCACGTGCGGACCGCGAGCGCCGCGGCGCACGCCCCCGTGCCGCAGGACCGTGTCTCGCCCACGCCGCGCTCGTGCACGCGCATCCGCACCCGGCCGACCAGAGTGCCGTCGGGCGCGTGCTGCTCGCCGAGCGGGACGACCAGCTCGACGTTGGTGCCGTTCGGGGGCACGGGCGTGACCAGGGGCGCGTGCGTGAGGTCCGCAGCGGTCAGCTCGTCCTCGTCCATGAGCGCCAGCACGACGTGCGGGTTGCCGACGTCCACGCTCAGTCCGGCGCGCGCGACCTCGAGGCCGACGACCTCGACCTCGGCGTCGGCACCGGCCCGCGCGGCCTCGAGCCCCCCCGGCAGGTCCCAGCGCCCCATGTCGACCGCGTACCAGACGTCGTCGCCGATGCCCTCGGGAACCGGCACCTTGCGCACGCGGCGGACTCCGGCGCGCGTGCCCAGCGCCAGCTCGCCGTCCGCGGAGTCCCACAGGCCGAGCCGCTCGAGGTAGGCCGCGAAGACCCGGACCCCGTTGCCGCACATCTCCGCGACCGAGCCGTCGCTGTTGCGGTAGTCCATGAACCAGCGTGCGGCCGGCTCCTCGGCCAGCGCGGCGACGCCCTCGGGCACGAGCTCGCCGGCGACCACCCGGATGACGCCGTCACCGCCGACGCCCGCCCGTCGGTCCGCGAGCTCCCGGACCAGGGTGGCCGACAGGTCGACGCGGGCATCGCGGTCGTCGAGCAGCACGAAGTCGTTCTGCGTGCCGTGACCCTTGGTCACGTGCAGCGTCGGGGTGTCGACGACGGTCATGAACCCAGGCTACGTCGTGGCGCGGGATCGTCCGTGGCCGGTCCCAGGTCGCCGGCGTCGGCGGCAGCGACGAGCGCGAGGGCGCGCGCGACGACGTCCGGGTCGCGGGAGTCGAGCCAGTGCACCCGCGGGTCGCGGCCGAACCAGCCCATCTGCTTGCGCGCCAAACGGCGGGTGCCCGCGGCGACCGCCGCCCGCGCCTCGTCGGCTGTCAGCTCCCCGTCGAGCATCGCGAGCACCTCGGCGTAGCCGACCGCACGAGAGGCGGTCCGGCCGAGGCCGTGCGCGCGCAGGTGCTCGACCTCCCCGACGAGGCCGCGCGCCCACATGCGGTCCACGCGGGCGGTGATGCGCTCGTCGAGCACCGCGCGGTCGCAGTCCAGCCCGATCTGGACCGCCGGGACCTCGTACACGTGCTGGGGCAGGCTCGCCGAATAGGGGCGCCCGGTGATCTCGATGACCTCGAGCGCGCGCACGGTGCGGCGGGCGTTGCGGGGGCCGATGCCCTCGGCGGCGACGGGGTCCTTGCTGACCAGCTCCGCGTGCAGGGCCCGCGCCCCCTCGGTCTCGACCCTCGCCTCGAGGCGCGCGCGGATCTCAGGGTCCGTGCCGGGGAAGTCCATGTGGTCGAGCAGCGCGCGGACGTAGAGCCCCGAGCCGCCCACCGCCACCGCCCGCGCGCCCCGTGCCGCGACGTCCTGCAGGGCCGCGCGGGCACGCGCCTGGTAGTCGGCGACCGACGCGTCCTCGTGCACGTCGAGCACGTCGAGGAGGTGGTGCGGGACGCCCTCGCGCTCGTCGGGCGTGAGCTTGGCGGTCCCGATGTCCATGCCGCGGTAGAGCTGCATCGCGTCGGCGTTGACCACCTCGCCGCCCAGGGCGTGCGCGAGCGCGAGCCCGAGGTCGGACTTGCCGGTCGCCGTCGGGCCGACGAGCGCGACCACCCGGTTCACCGAGAGGTCCACAGTGGTCAGTCGATCGTCGGCCGCGCCGGGTCGCTGTACGACACCGGCGGCGGCGCCTGCGGCGGGGTCGGCTGGGGGGTGACCGCGTCCGGGTACTTCTCGTCGAGCTCGGCGAAGAAGCGCAGAGCGCTGGCGATCCCGCCGGTGACGTGCAGGTCCAGCTGCGCGTCGCTCACGCCGTGCTCGTAGTCGACGGTGTGCTCGGTGTAGACGGCCACCTGGCCGGCCTCGATGCGGACGTAGAGCTTCGGCCAGACCATGGTCTCCGACCACGCGTTGGCGCCCAGCAGGACGTTGCCGAACTCGCTCGACGGCACCTGGCGCGCCCAGCGGCCGCGCACCTGGAAGTACTCCTTGGCGCGGCCCATCGTGATGAACCAGAACGGGTGCCCGTCCCACCGGCCGACCAGGTCGCCGTCGGCGTCGCGGCCGTAGACCGAGCCGCGCGCGTCGAGCCGCGCGGCCACGCGGTCGATGGTGAGCGGCGGGAGGGTGGGCTCGGGGGCGTCGGCAGACATCGGGACCTCGGGTGTCAGGGGGTGGACAGCGAGACCCTACCCGGCGTCCCGCACGGGCTCCCAGACGAGGACGGCGTGCTGGGCGCCGAGCTCGGTGCTGGCCGCCAGCAGTCTCCCGGTGACGGCGTCGCCGGCGCCGACCGCGCCGAGCAGCACCTGCCACGGGGCCCAGCCGCGGACGGCGAGCTCGTCGGMGAGGGCCGGGTCGTCGAGCGCGAGCCGMGCGCGGGCGTCCGGGCCGGCGTCGGTCAGGTCCTCGAGCAGACGGGCGTCGTGGGCCACGGCGCGCGGGTCGTCGGCCAGGGGTGCGTCCGGGCCGCGCCGACCGCTCCCGGAGCCGACGACGACCAGCCCGGTCGGGCCGTCGGCGACGAGCGCGGACCCGAGCGCGGCGAGGTCGTCGGCCCGCTCCCGACCGGTCACCTCGACGACCCGCAGCGCCGCGTCCGGACGCGCCCGRGCGAGCAGGTGCAGCGCCACCGCGCTGGGCACCGACGGCGCCGTCGCCCCGGCGCCGGGCAGCTGCACGGCGGTCGTCGGCCACCAGAGCAGGTCGTCCGGGATCCCTGCCGCACCCAGCGAGGGCCGCACCGTGCCGACGAGCTCCCGCGACGTCGGTCCGGGCGCCACGACCACGACGGTCCAGGCGCCGGAGGCCACCACCTCGGCCACCGCAGCGAGCGCCGCCGAGCGCAGCCCGACGAGGACGTCGGCGGATCCCGCGGCCCCGGGCAGGAGCAGGGCGGTGTCGGGGACGAGGGCTGCGCGGACGAGCATGCGGTGAACCTACGCGACGCCGACGCGACACGGGCGTCCCCCGGATGACTGCCTCCGTGTGTGGGCGAGCGCCGGTACTGTCGTGCGCATGGGGTCGTTCGGGGAACGTGCGCGGCGATGGTTCTCGGGGCGTCCGCGCCCTGAGGCACCCGACCGGCTCCCGGCGCCGGTAGCCGACGACGACGAGCTGCACGACCGGGTGGCGGAGCTCCTCGCGCGCGAGCTCGGCGTCGCGGAGCCCGCGACGGACCTGCCCACGGACGTGACCCCCGCACGCATCGCGGCGTGGATGACCAACAACCAGTTCAGCTACTTCGTGGACAACGACGGAGACCTGGGCGGGCTGTGGCGCGGGCGCCTGTTCTACTTCTTCCTCTTCGGTGAGAAGTCCGAGATCCTCCAGGTCCGCGGGCAGTGGCACCGCGAGGTCGCCATCGAGCGCCTCGAGGAGGTGCTCGACGTGTGCAACGAGTGGAACGCCGACCGCATCTGGCCCAAGGCGTACGTGCGGGTGCGGGACAACGGGCGCGTGCACGTCGTCTCCGAGGTCGCCACCGACCTCGAGCACGGCGCGACCGACTCCCAGCTCAGCCAGATGCTTTTCTGCGGCCTGTCCACCGGCAGCATGTTCTTCGACGCCCTCGACGAGCGGTACCCGGACCCGGCGGGAGTGGCTCCGTGAGCGGCCCGGGATGGCTGCTGCGGGTGCTCGGCGGGCTTCCCAAGCCCACCAAGCGTCCGACGCCCGACGACGAGCCGCCGGGTCCGCTCACGCGCGAGCGCATCGCCGACTACCTGGTGGGCCGCGGCTACCGGTTCGTGATCGACGACGACGGCGACCTCACCGGCACGTGGGACGGGAGCCGGTTCTGGTTCCTGCTCCTGGGCGAGCAGCAGGAGATCCTGCAGGTCCGTGGGCGCTGGCACCGCAGCCTGCCGCTCGACCAGCGCGAGATCGCGTCCCTGGCGGTCAACGACTGGAACCGCGAGCGGATCTGGCCCAAGGCGTACCTGCGCGAGGAGGAGGGCGTCCTCGCCCTCTACTCCGAGGTGTCGGCCGACTTCGAGCCGGGGGTCACCGACCCCCAGCTGGCGCAGCTGCTGGCCTGCGGGCTGGGCACGGGCGTCCAGATGTTCTCGTCGCTCGAGGCCGTGCTCCCCCACGACGGCGCCCCGCCGCCGGACGTGCCCGACAACTAACCGACCGTCAGCGCCGGCCGATCGTCGGCAGGCCCAGCACGACCGGGCCGGTCGGGCCGCCGGTACCGCAGGAGTCACCGCTTCCGCCGTGGCTGTGCTCGTCGTCGCCGCTCTGCCGGCGCTCCCACGCGTCGCCGGCCGCGGTGCGACGCACCGCGAAGGTGCCGCCGGTCAGGGCGGAGTCGGCCACGAGGTGGTACGGCGCGGCGCGCGTGACGCTCACGGCCACCAGGTCGCCCGGGCGCGGCACGTCGGCGTCCCCGCCGGGCAGCGCCAGGTGCACCAGGCGGTTGTCGGCCGCGCGCCCCGTGACGCGGTGCGTGGCCTCGTCCTTGCGCCCGTCGGCCTCGGAGACGAGCACCTCGACCGTCCGGCCCACCTGCGCGAGGTTCTCCTCGTGCGAGATGCGGTCCTGCAGGGCGGTCAGGCGCAGGTAGCGCTCCTGTACGACGGCCTTGGGGATCTCGCCCGGCAGGTCGAACGCAGGCGTGCCGGGGCGCGGCGAGTACTGGAAAGTGAAGGCGGACGAGAACCGCGACGCCTCGACCACGCGCAGCGTCTCCGCGAAGTCCTCCTCGGTCTCCCCGGGGAACCCGACGATGATGTCCGTCGTGATGGCCGCGTCCGGCATGGCGGCCCGGACGCGGTCGAGGATGCCGAGGAACTTGTCCGACCGGTACGAGCGGCGCATCGCGCGCAGGACCCGGTCGGAGCCGGACTGCAGCGGCATGTGCAGCTGCGGCATCACCGTGGGCGTCTCCGCCATCGCCGCGATGACGTCGTCGGTGAACGACGCCGGGTGCGGGGACGTGAAGCGCAGCCGCTCGAGCCCCTCGATCGCCCCGGCGGCGCGCAGCAGCTTGGCGAACGCGCCACGGTCGCCGAAGCCGACGCCGTAGGAGTTCACGTTCTGGCCGAGCAGCGTGACCTCGATGGCGCCCTGCGAGACGAGCGCCTCGATCTCGGCCAGGATCTCCCCCGGCCGGCGGTCGCGCTCCTTGCCGCGCAGGTGCGGCACGATGCAGAACGTGCAGGTGTTGTTGCACCCCACGCTGATGGACACCCAGCCCGCGTAGACCGACTCGCGCCGCGTGGGCAGCGTGCTGGGGAAGACCTGCAGCGACTCCTCGATCTCCACCTGTGCCTCGGCGTTGTGCCGGGCCCGCTCCAGCAGCGTCGGCAGGACGTCGAGGTTGTGGGTGCCGAACACGACGTCGACCCACGGCGCGCGCTCCACGATGCCCGCGCGGTCCTTCTGTGCCAGGCAGCCGCCGACGGCGATCTGCATGCCGGGGCGCGCGCGCTTGGTGCCGGCGAGCCGGCCCAGGTTCCCGTACAGCTTGTCGGCCGCGTTCTCCCGGACCGCGCACGTGTTGATCACGATGACGTCGGCGTCCTCCGCGGCCGCGTCCGCGGGGCTGGCCGCGACGTATCCGGCCTGCTCGAGCATGCCCGCCATGTGCTCGGAGTCGTGCACGTTCATCTGGCAGCCGAGGGTCTTGACCAGATAGGTGCGCGCCTCCGGGGTCGCCGACGGGGCGTACGGCAGGGCGAAGGGCAGGGTCGTGGACATCACCGACAAGGGTACGGCCGCCCGCCGTGAGCCCCTCACCTGGGGTCTTGCTTGACGGGTACGTTGCCGAACCGTGACCGTCGACGCTCGCCAGATCGGGCAAACCCCCCGTAGGTTCATCCAATGGTGGACATCTCAGCCGTCTCGCCCGCCCCGCCCGACACGACGTCCGACGCCCTCGTGGAGCTCCGCGGCGTCGACAAGCACTTCGGCCCGCTGCACGTGCTCCAGCACATCGACCTCGCCGTACGTCGCGGCGAGGTCGTCGTCGTCATCGGGCCGTCCGGAAGCGGCAAGTCCACGCTGTGCCGGACGATCAACCGCCTCGAGACCATCGACTCCGGCACCATCTCGCTCGACGGCCAGCCGCTGCCCGCGGAGGGACGCGCGCTCGCCCGGCTGCGGGCCGACGTCGGCATGGTCTTCCAGTCCTTCAACCTGTTCGCGCACAAGACCGTCCTGCAGAACGTCGTGCTCGGCCAGGTCAAGGCGAAGGGCGTGAAGCCGGCGAAGGCCCGGGAGATCGCGCTCGACCTCCTCGACCGCGTCGGCGTCCGGGACCAGGCCGACAAGCTCCCCGCCCAGCTGTCCGGCGGTCAGCAGCAGCGGGTCGCCATCGCGCGTGCCCTGGCCATGCAGCCGAAGGTCATGCTCTTCGACGAGCCGACGTCGGCGCTCGACCCCGAGATGATCAACGAGGTCCTCGACGTCATGGTCGGCCTCGCGCACGACGGGATGACGATGATCGTCGTCACCCACGAGATGGGCTTCGCCCGCAAGGCGGCGAACCGCGTCGTGTTCATGGACGGCGGCCAGATCGTCGAGGAGGCCGACCCCGAGACGTTCTTCACGGCCCCGGCGAGCGACCGCGCACGGGACTTCCTGTCCAAGATCCTCACCCATTGAGACCCCGAGAACCCCACACAGGAACCGAACCGACACCGCACACCACACGAAGGGGACACACCATGCGACGAGGACGACTGGTACTGGCTCTCGCAGCCGCCGCCACGCTCAGCCTGGCCGGCTGTTCGAGCGGCGACGACGACAACGACGCCGGCGCGACCAGCGACACGTCCGCCAGCAGCAGCGGCGGCGCCGAGGGGACCGTCAAGATCGGCATCAAGTTCGACCAGCCCGGCCTGGGCTACCAGGACGGCAGCGAGTACACCGGCTTCGACGTCGACGTCGCGAAGTACGTCGCGGGCAAGCTCGGCTACGGCGAGGACCAGATCGAGTGGGTCCAGTCGCCGTCGGCGCAGCGCGAGACGCTGCTGCAGAACGGCCAGGTCGACATGATCTTCGCGACCTACTCGATCAACGACAAGCGCAAGCAGGTCGTGTCCTTCGCCGGTCCGTACTTCGTCGCCGGGCAGGACCTCCTGGTCGCCGCGGACGACGACTCCATCACGGGCCCCGCGGACCTCGAGGGCAAGAACCTCTGCTCCGTCACCGGGTCCACGTCGGCGCAGCGCATCAAGGACGAGTACGCCACGGGCACCAACCTGCTCGAGCAGCCCGGGTACGCCGAGTGCGTCACGGCCCTGACCGCCGGGACCGTCGACGCGGTCACCACCGACGACATCATCCTGGCCGGCCTGGCCGCCGTGCCCGCCAACAAGGGCAAGGTCAAGGTCGTCGGCAACCCGTTCTCGGAGGAGAACTACGGGGTCGGCATCCCCAAGGACAGCGACAAGTGCGAGGACATCAACGCCGCGATCACCGAGATGATCGACGACGGCACCTGGAAGAAGCTGCTCGACAAGAACGTCGGCGCCTCGGGCTACAAGGCGAACGAGGGTCTGAACCCCCCGACGCCCGCCGCCTGCGCCTGATCCGTCCTCCGGGGGCCCGCGCGGTGGTCGCGCGGGCCCTCGGAACCTCTGAGAGCAAGGAGCGTCGGTGGACGACGGCTTCCTCCAGCAGTTCGTGTCGCTGTTCAGCGAGTTCGACGTGCCCGCCGCGTTCTGGGTCAACATCCAGCTGACGTTCTTCGCGGGCATCCTCGCCCTGATCCTCGGCACCGTGCTGGCGACCATGAGGATCTCCCCCGTGCCGAGCCTGCGCTGGKCCGGGTCGACCTACGTCACGCTGCTGCGCAACACGCCGCTGACGATCATCATGGTCTTCTGCGTGCTGGGCCTGTGGGGCCAGCTCGGGTTCACGCTCTCCACCAACTTCCAGACGAACTTCTTCCGCCTCGCCGTCCTCGCGCTGGCCGTCTACCACGCGGCGTTCGTCTGCGAGGCGCTGCGCTCCGGCGTCAACACCGTGCCCGTCGGTCAGGCAGAGGCGGCCCGGGCGATCGGGCTGTCGTTCTGGCCCGCAGCGCGGCTGATCATCCTGCCGCAGGCGTTCCGCGGCTCCGTGGCCCCGCTGGGCAACGTGCTGATCGCGCTCACCAAGAACTCGACCGTCGCCTCGGCGGCGGGCGTCGCGGAGGCGTCCGGCCTGATGAAGACGATGATCGAGTTCCGGCCGGACGTCATCGTCGCGATCTTCCTCACGTTCGCCTTCGGCTTCGTCATCATCGTCGTGCCGATCGGCCTGGCGACCACCGCGCTGTCCCGACGACTGGCGGTGGCCCGATGAGCACCCTGTTCGACGTCCCCGGGCCCGTCGCCCGGCGCCGCATGGTGTGGGTGAACCTCGCCGCGACCGTGGTCGTGGCCGGGATCGGGGTGTGGGTGCTCGCGCGGCTCGGCGCCAAGGGTCAGCTCGACCCGGCCCTCTGGAAGCCGTTCCTCACCGCCAACCCGTGGACCAACTACCTCCTCCCCGGCCTGCGCGACACCCTCAAGGCCGCCGGGATCTCCATCGTGACGTCCGCCCTGTTCGGCTTCGTGTTCGGGCTCGGGCGGCTGTCGCCGTCGCGGGCCGTGCGCACGGTCAGCGGCGCGATCGTCGAGTTCTTCCGCGCCGTCCCCGTGCTGCTGATGATGATCTTCTTCTATCTCGGGCTCGGCCAGATGAGGGTCATGGAGCCCTCCGACGTGCCGCTGGTCGCCGTCGTCCTGGGGCTCACCTTCTACAACGGGTCGGTGTTCGCCGAGCTGGTGCGCTCCGGCGTCCACGGCCTGCCCCGCGGCCAGCGGGAGGCGGCCCTCGCGATCGGGCTGCGCGACGGGCAGTCGCTGCGGATGATCGAGGTCCCGCAGGCCCTCATCGCGATGCTGCCCGCGATCGCGAGCCAGCTCGTCGTCATCCTCAAGGACACGGCGCTCGGCGTCATCATCACGTACCCGGAGCTCCTCGACGCCGCCCGCCGGTTCGGGTCCGGGAACGGGAACATCCTGCAGTCGCTGGTCGTCGCGGCGCTCATCTTCATCGTCATCAACTACGCGCTCACGCGGCTGGCGTCCCTGCTCGCCGGGCGCGTCGGCAAGCGCACGGCCGGACGACCGCGGGCCGAGGCACCGAGCCTCGTGGTCGCCACGGGGAAGGACTGAGGGTCAGCCCGCCGTCGCGCTCGCGCGCATCTCGCGGACGACGGTCACCTTGATCTCGCCCGGGTACGCGAGGTCGGCCTCGATGTGCCGGGCGATGGCCACGGCGAGCTGCGGGAGGGCGTAGTCGTCCACCTCGGACGGCTCGACGACCACCCGGACCTCCCGGCCCGCGGACATGGCGAGCGCCCGTCGCACGCCGGCGTGCGCGGCCACGAGCTGCTCGAGCTTGTCGATGCGCTCGACGTACTGGTCCAGCTCCTCACGGCGCGCGCCGGGGCGTGCGGCCGAGATGGCGTCTGCCACCTGCACGAGCACGGCCTCGACGGTCTCCGGGGGGACCTCGTCGTGGTGCGCAGCGATGGCGTTGACGACGGTCGCCGACTCGCCGTGGCGACGCGCCAGGTCGGCGCCGACGAGCGCGTGCGTGCCCGGGACCTCGGCTGTCAGCGCCTTGCCGAGGTCGTGCAGGAACGCCCCACGCCGGCTGACCTCGACGTCGGCACCCACCTCCGCGGCGATCGCGCCGGCGAGCACGGCGGACTCGACCAGGTGCTCGAGCACGTTCTGCCCGTAGGACGTGCGGAGCCGCAGCCGACCCAACGTCCGGACCAGGGTCGGGTGCAGTCCCCGCACGCCCGCGCGCTCGGCGGCGTCGTGGCCCGCCGCGTCGGTCCGCTCTTCCGCCCCGGCCAGGGCCTCGGCGTACGCCTGCTCGATCCGCTGCGGATGGATCCGACCGTCGGCCATGAGCGCCTCGAGCGCGACCTGGGCGACCTCCCGGCGCTCGGTGTCGAAGCACGAGAGCACCACGGCGTCCGGCTGGTCGTCGATGAGCACGTTCACGCCGGTCAGCGCCTCGAAGGACCGGATGTTGCGGCCCTCCTTGCCGATGATCCGGCCCTTCATCTCGTCCGAGGGCAGCGCCAGCACGGTGAGCGCCGACTGCGAGCTGGTCGGGACCGCGAGCCGCTGCACGGCCGTCGTGACGATCCGTCGCGCCCGCGCCTCCGCGGTCCGGCGCGCCTGCGCCTCCGCGCGACGCACCTGGGCCGCCGCATTGTTCTGGGCGTCCGCCACGATCCGCCGCGTGAGCTCGGCGCGAGCGTCGTCGGCCGTCAGGCCGCTGACGGCCTCGAGCTCCGCACGCGCGGACCGTTCGGCATCGGCCACCTGTTGGGTCGCCGCGCGCTCGGCCTCCTCGACGACCCGCGCACCCGCGCGGCGGGCCTCCGCCGCGGCGTCGGCGTCCACCCGGCTGCGGCGCTCGAGCTCGTCCACCGCCGAGCGGTCCGCCGCGACCAGCTGCTCGCGCTCGGTCAGCCGCCGTTCGCGTCGCTCGACGTCCGCCAGCATGGCCCGGGCCTCGTCCTTGATCGAGGCGACGTCGTGCTCGGCCCGGGCGCGCAGCACGCCCGCCTCGCGGCGAGCCACGAGAACGAGCACCAGAGCGACGAGACAGGCACCGAGCAGCCCCACGATGGTGGCGATGGCGCCTGCGTCCACGTCGTTCTCCTGGTCCGTCCGGGTGGGACCCGCAACGAAGCCGGTGCGCGGTCCGGCTCATTGTCCCTCACCGGGACCGGCCGCCCGGGACATCGCCACCCGGTCGAAACCGGCGGAATCCCGGCTCTCGACGGGTCAGAGGCCCACGTCGGAGCCGTCGAGCCCGGCGCCGTCCGCCGCGCCGACGGCGTCGAGCTCCTCGCGCACGAGCCGCGCGACCAGGCCCGGCGGGTACCCCTTGCGACCCAGGGCGGCGAACGTCCGCCGCGCCCGCGTCTGCGCGTCGAGCCCGGCGGTCGACCTCAGCTTGCGCCGCACGAGCTCCCGCGCGGCGGTCTCCTCGTCGTCGGAGTCGACCTGCTCGAGGGCCTCGCCGGCCAGCTCGTCGTCGATCCCCCGGCGCCGCAGCTCGACCGCGATGGCCCGGCGTGACAGGCCGCGCTCCGCGTGCCGGGTCCGCACGACCATCCGGGCGTACTCCGCGTCGTCGATGAGCCCGACCTCGGTGAACCGGTCGAGCACCCGCTGCGCGACGTCGTCCGGCACGTCCTTGCGCGCCATCGCCTCAGCCAGCTGCGACCGGCTCCGCGCCGACGACGTCAGGAGCCGGAGCGCGATCGCTCGCGCCACCGACTCCTGGTCCGGCTCGACGTCCTGAGCCGCCGAGCCGGTCGGAGGCGGCTCGCTGCCGTCCCGCCCCCGACGTCGGGTACCACCGGTCATGGGACTGCTCAGAAGTCGACGGCCGGAGAGGCGTCGGCCGGCGCATCGACGCGGGCGCCGATGCCGAGCTTCTCCTTGATCTTCTTGTCGAGCTCGTTGGCCAGGTCGGGGTTGTCCTTGAGGAAGGAGCGGGCGTTCTCCTTGCCCTGCCCCAGCTGGTCGCCCTCGTACGTGTACCAGGCGCCGGACTTGCGCACGAAGCCGTGCTCCACGCCCATGTCGATGAGGCTGCCCTCGCGGGAGATGCCGACGCCGTAGAGGATGTCGAACTCCGCCTGCTTGAAGGGCGGCGCCATCTTGTTCTTCACGACCTTCACGCGCGTCCGGTTGCCGACCGCCTCCGTGCCCTCCTTGAGGGTCTCGATGCGGCGGATGTCCAGGCGGACCGAGGCGTAGAACTTGAGCGCCTTGCCACCCGTGGTCGTCTCGGGCGAGCCGAAGAACACGCCGATCTTCTCGCGCAGCTGGTTGATGAAGATGGCCGTGGTGCCGGACTGGTTGAGCGCACCGGTGATCTTGCGCAGCGCCTGCGACATGAGCCGCGCCTGGAGGCCGACGTGGCTGTCCCCCATCTCGCCCTCGATCTCCGCCTTGGGCACGAGCGCGGCCACCGAGTCGATGACGACGATGTCGATGGCGCCGGAGCGGATCAGCATGTCCATGATCTCGAGCGCCTGCTCCCCGGTGTCGGGCTGCGAGACGAGCAGCGCGTCGGTGTCGACGCCCAGCTTCTTGGCGTACTCCGGGTCCAGCGCGTGCTCCGCGTCGATGAACGCGGCGATGCCACCGGCCCGCTGCGCGTTGGCCACGGCGTGCAGCGCGACCGTGGTCTTGCCCGAGGACTCCGGGCCGTAGATCTCCACGACGCGGCCGCGGGGCAGCCCGCCGATGCCGAGCGCGACGTCCAGCGCGATGGAGCCGGTGGGGATGACCTCGACCGGGGCGCGCCCGTCGTCGCCGAGGCGCATGATCGATCCCTTGCCGAACTGGCGGTCGATCTGGCTGAGTGCGGCCTCGAGGGCCTTGGCACGATCCTGGGGTGCGGGCATGTCCGACCTCGTCTGTCTCGAGCAGCGTGGTGCTGCGGTACGGGGGCTGGTCTCGTCGCGAGTGACGCTATGCCCGACCACCGACATCCCGACCGGACCACCCCCGCCCCGGGGATCCGGCAGACGCCGGAGGGGCTGTGGGAGGCTCGGTCGCTCACCCGCACGATCCACCCTAGCCGAACAGATGTTCGATGCACGCGACACGCCGTGAGCGTGTCGCAGCGTGTCTCAGGCGACGCTGATCTGCTCCCCGGGCATCGCCACGTGCACCTGCAGGCCGGGCGCGACGCGGGCGGCGGCGGCGGCGAACGCGGGGCCGGAGTGGTCCATCCACCCCGGCGGCAGGCGTCGCGACACGGGCGCGTGCAGCGTCCCCCAGTGCACCGGGACGGCCACCCGTGCGCCGACCACGGCACAGGCGCGCGCGGCCTGGACGGCGTCCATGTGGCCGCCCGACAGGCGCGGACCCCACCCGCCGACGGGCACCAGCGCGAGGTCGATCGGGCCGCCCGCGAGCGCCGGGATGTCCGCCATCGCCGCGAACGGCGCGGTGTCCCCCGCGAACCAGACGCGCAGGGAGTCCGTCGCGACGACGAACCCGTGGGTCGCGTTCGGCCGGTGGGGCATCGGCCGGTGCACGTGGATCGCGGGGACCAGGCGCACCCGCACGTCGGAGCCGGGGACCGACCACCACTCGGTGTCCGTGAGGCCGACGGCGCCACCGATCCCCTTGTGGCGCAGCCAGCGGGCGTTGGCGGGCGCGCTGACCACCGGGACGTCGTCGAGCAGGCGCAGGGAGCCGATCTCGGCGTGGTCGTGGTGCAGGTGCGAGATCAGCACGGCGTCGGGGTCCTGCCAGTCTCCGCGGCGGGGCGCGGCGCCCCGGCGACGCAGGAGCCCCGCGTGCCGGAGCAGCAACGGGTCGGTGAGCAGCCGGACGCCGTCCACGTCGAGCACGGTGCTCGCGTGGCCGAGCCAGCGGACCTGCAGGTTCACGGCCGCAGGCCCGCGGCGTCCGCCCACCGGACCAGCTGCTCGTGCACCGCCTCGGCGCCCACGAGGATCTCGTGGTCGCCGACGGGCTCGCGCAGCTCGTCGGACAGGGCCCATCGCGTCGGGTGGAGCAGGAAGGCGTGGTTCTGGGCGCCGCCGATGCCACCGTGCGAGCCGACCTGGCCCTCGAACGCGTGGATGTGCCCGCGGTCGGTCACGGTCGAGATGAGCAGCAGGTCCCCCGTGTGCGAGAGCCGCGCCGCGCGCAGGAGGTCCGCGTGCCCGCGGGGGCCGTAGGGCGCGAGCGGGTCCTCGCCCTCCGGCTCGGCGCCGGGCTGCTCGAGGAGCACGAGACCGCGGGGGCCGATGGCGACCAGGCCGCTGGCCAGCGTGTCGACCACGACGACGCCCACCCCTGGCCGTTCGGCGAGCCCGGTCACCAGGCCCGGCCAGCGCTCCTGGAACTCCTCGAGCGTCAGCCGGTGCGGCACCTGCGGGAACCAGACGAGGCCCAGGTTCCCCGACCCGACCGTGACCACGTCGGGCAGGTCGTCGACGTCGGCGGGCTTCTTGGGGCGCCCCTGGTCGGGCCCGAGGACGGTCGAGCCGCGCGAGAGGTTGAGGGCGCTGTTGACCAGGGCGTTGAGCAGCCCCCAGTCCTCGCCGGTGCTGCTCTCGACGCCGTCCGCAGCCGGCTCCGCCATGAGCGCGCGCACGGAGTCGAGCAGCGTCTCGCCGCCGAGCTGCTCGTACGTGGCACCAAGCGCCTGGCCGTGGTCGGAGAGCACCACGATCTCGTAGTCGCGCGGCGCGACCGCCACCACGCGCTCGAGGGTGCCGAGCACCCGGTCGAGGCCCTCGAGCGAGCGCAGCGACTCCGGCCGGGTGGGCCCGGCGTGGTGGGCGATCTCGTCGTAGTCGACGAGGTCGACGTAGATCGTCGGCGCACCGCGCAGCAGCGCCTCGGCCACGAGCGACGTGTTGAGGTCGCGCAGGAGAACGTTCGTGATCCCCCGCAGCACGACGTACCAGCCGGCGCGCGAGATGCGCGGCTGGACCTCGCGCACCCGCTGCCGATGGGCCTGGTACAGCTCCTTGAGCATCTCGCCGACCGACAGGGTCACGGCGCGGGCCAGCACGAACGGGCTCGCGAAGAACCGCACGTACGCGGGACCGGGCCCGAGACCTCCGTCGGGCCCCTTGGTCCGGGACCGGCTCATCACCACGAAGGCCGTGGCGGCATCGCCCGAGAACATGGTGGAGACCGCCGTCCCGCCGCCCGCGAGGAGCCCCTTGCCGGTGGTGAGCCGCTGCTCGACCAGGGCGGCGTCCTCGGGGTGGTTGGTGACGACGAGCCGGCCCAGGTCGCGGTCCCACCAGCGGAACGCCGGGATCTGCGACGAGTCGCCGTGCAGCAGGCCCGCCTGGCTCGCGGGCGTGGTGGACGGGATCCGGGCCCACCAGTCCTCGAGGGTGTGGCCGCCCGTGCTCAACCAGCGCTGGATGTTGGGTGCAAGCCCGGCCTCGATGGCCTCCCGGAGCACCGGCGCGGCGACTCCGTCCAGCTGCACGACGAGCATCCCGGCCCGGCGCTCCTCGCCTGCCACGGGTGCGCTGACACCCTCTCGACGAGCCTGCCGCCGCGCCCGCCGCACGAGGTCGGACACGACGTAGTCGCTGTTGCTCGCGCCGATCACCCACCGGCCGATCGCCATGACGACCGCCGTGAGCACCAGGACCCCGAGGACGGACCAGAGGTTGTCCGCGCCGATGCCGGGTACCAGCCCGAGGGCGAGCCACAGCACCGCGACCTGGGCGAGCAGCCCGAGCCCGAGCGCCAGCGCGGCGCTCCCCCGCCGGGCCAGGAACCGCAGCGGCGCCCGGAGCAGCAGGTCGCCCGCCGCCACCACGACCGCCGCGAGCACGATGGCCCACGGGCTGTCCGCGCGGACGCCGTCGATGAGCCAGACGGCGATGGCGAGACCCAGGGTGGTCGTGGCGAGCGTCAGCACCGCCTCCCCGATGTCGCGCAGGGTCGGCATCCAGGTCGGGGTGCGCATGCCGGTCGATGAGGTCATCGGGGGTGCCGCTCCTATGCCCGCGGCGGGGCCGGACGCCTGGCGTCAGCCCCCCAGCGCTCGTTGTCGGGGATCTCGAGCTCGTCGCAGAGCGCGTGCCAGACCGTGCGGGGCTCGACGTTGTCGTCGAGCGCCTGCATCGCGGTCCGCTGGTCGAGCCCACGCAGCACCAGCTCGCGGGTGAGCTCACGCCCGTGCGCGCTGCCGAGCACCTCGTCCACCAGCTGCCAGAACTCTCGTAGCCTCACGGGGACACACTGCCATCCCCCGGGGGGCGCGGGTGTCGGTGGGGGCCGACAGAATGGCCCGGTGGTGCTGAGGAGCTTCTCCGACCCGACCCGGGCGTGGTTCACGGGTGCGTTCCTCGAGCCCACCAGCGCGCAGCTGGGCGCCTGGACGGCGGTCGCGGGCGGCGACCACGCGCTCGTCGTCGCACCGACCGGGTCGGGCAAGACGCTCGCGGCCTTCCTCTGGGCGCTGGACGGTCTGCTCACCGGTCAGGCACCCGAGGACCCCGTCGAGCGGTGCCGGGTCGTCTACGTCTCGCCGCTCAAGGCGCTGGCCACCGACGTCGAACGGAACCTGCGCTCGCCCCTGGTCGGTATCCGGCAGGCCGCGACGCGCCTGGGCCTGACCCTGCCGGACGTGACCGTCGGCATCCGCACCGGCGACACACCGCCCAGCGAGCGCCGGGCCTTCGCGACGAAGCCGCCGGACATCCTCATCACCACGCCCGAGTCGCTGTACCTCGTGCTGACGTCGGGAGCCCGCTCCGGCCTCGCGGGCGTGCGCACGGTGATCATCGACGAGATCCACGCGGTCGCCGGCACCAAGCGGGGCGCGCACCTCGCGCTGTCGCTCGAACGGCTCGACGCCCTCCTCGACCACCCCGGCGGTCCCGGGCCGGCGCAGCGGATCGGCCTGTCGGCCACGGTGCGCCCGGTCGACGCGGTCGCCGAGTTCCTGGGCGGTGCCCGCACGCCTGAGGACGGGGGCCGGTCGGTCGTGGTCGTGCAGCCACCGTCGACCAAGAAGATCGTGGTCGACGTCGTCGTCCCCGTGCCGGACCTTTCCGACCTGCGCAGCGCGTCGCCGGCGGACGAGCCCGACCTGTCGGGGGCGGCGGCGGGCGAGCTGCCGCGCCCCTCCATCTGGCCGCACGTCGAGGAACGCGTGGTCGACCTGGTCGCCGCGCACCGCTCCACGCTCGTGTTCACCAACTCGCGCCGGGGGGCCGAGCGGCTCACGGCGCGGATGAACGAGGTGTGGGCCGAGCGGTCGGGCGAGGACGTGCCCGATCCCGCGACCCTCCGCGCGGCGCAGGTCCCGGCGCAGTCCGGCACCGCCGTCGGCGTCGACACCCGCGAGGCCGCGACGATCCTGGCGCGCGCGCACCACGGTTCGATGAGCCGCGCGGAGCGGACCCGCACCGAGTCCGAGCTCAAGGCCGGGCTGCTGCCCGCGGTCGTCGCGACCAGCTCGCTCGAGCTCGGCATCGACATGGGCGCGATCGACCTCGTGGTGCAGGTGGGCTCGCCGCCGTCCGTGGCCAGCGGGCTGCAGCGCGTCGGCCGCGCGGGCCACCAGGTCGGGGCCGTGTCCCGCGGAATCGTGTTCCCGACGTTCCGCGGCGAGCTGGTGCCCGCGGCGGTGACGGCGCAGCGGATGCGGGACGGCGCGCTCGAGGCGCTGCGGATCCCGCGCAACCCTCTCGACGTGCTCGCGCAGCAGATCGTGGCCATGGTCGCCATCGAGGACTGGTCGCTCGAGGAGCTCTCCGCCGTCGTGCGCCGCGCGTCGCCGTTCTCCGGGCTGGGCGAGGCGACGTTGCGCGCGGTGCTCGACATGCTCGCCGGGCGGTACCCCAGCGAGGAGTTCGCGGAGCTGCGCCCCCGGCTGGTGTGGGATCGCGTGCGGGACGTGCTCAGCGGCCGTCCCGGCGCGCTGCGCCTGGCGGTGACCAGCGGCGGGACCATCCCGGACCGCGGGCTCTACGGCGTGTTCCTCGCCAGCAGCGCGACCACGAGCGACGTGCCCGTCGACGCCGAGCGCACGGGCGGCACCGTCCGCGGCGGCAAGCGCGTGGGCGAGCTGGACGAGGAGATGGTCTACGAGTCGCGCGTGGGCGACATGTTCACGCTCGGCTCGAGCACCTGGCGCATCGACGACATCACGCCCGACCGCGTCCTGGTCACCCCGGCCCCCGGGGTGCCGGGCCGCCTGCCGTTCTGGAAGGGCGACGCACCCGGCCGCCCCGCAGAGCTGGGCCAGGCGATGGGCGCCTGGGTGCGCGAGCTGGGCGCACTGTCGCCCGACGACGCCCGCGCCCGCGTCGAGGGCGCGGGCCTGGACCCGTGGGCCGCCGACAACCTCCTGACCTACCTGGGCGAGCAGCGCGAGGCGACCGGCGAGGTGCCGTCGGACAACGTCCTGGTGGTCGAGCGGTTCCGCGACGAGCTGGGCGACTGGCGGGTGGTCGTGCACTCCCCGTACGGCGCGCGCGTGCACGCCCCGTGGGCGATCGTCATCGGTGCCCGCCTGCGCGAGCGGTACGGGGTGGACGCGGCGGCGATGCACTCGAACGACGGGATCGTGCTGCGGCTGCCGGACATGCTCGACGCGGGCTTCGAGGGCGGCCTCGGGGTCGAGGACCCGTGGGCGGAGTCGACCGGCCCGGCGATCGCAATGGCAGACCTGCTGATCGACCCCGACGAGGTGCTCGATGCCGTGCGGGCCGAGCTCGGTTCCTCGGCCATGTTCGGCGCGCGGTTCCGCGAGGCCGCCAGCCGAGCGCTGCTGCTCCCCCGGCGCCGGCCTGACCGGCGCCAGCCGCTGTGGCAGCAGCGGCAGAGGTCCGCGCAGCTGCTGGCGGTCGCGGCGGAGTACCCCGACTTCCCGATCCTCCTCGAGGCCGTCCGCGAGTGCCTGCAGGACGACTTCGACACCGACGCGCTCACCACCCTGATGCGGGACGTCGCGGCGCGCCGGATCCGCGTCGTCGAGGTCACCACGACGCAGCCGTCGCCCTTCGCGCAGTCGCTGCTGTTCGGGTACACCGCGCAGTTCCTCTACGACGGCGACGCACCGCTGGCCGAGCGCCGCGCGGCGGCCCTGACCCTCGACCCGACCCTGCTGGCCGAGCTGCTCGGGCAGGGCGGGGAGTCCCAGCTGGCCGACATTCTGGACCCCGAGGCGGTCGTGCGCACCGAGGCCGAGCTCAGCGGTCGCGCGCCCGAGCGCCAGGCGGGCACGCTCGAGCAGCTCGCGGACGCCGTCCGGCGCCACGGCCCGCTCACCGCCGACGAGCTCCGCGAGCGCACCCGGCCCGAGGTCCGGGACCAGGTGCCGCCCTGGCTGACCGAGCTCGAGAGCGCTCGGCGCCTGATCCGTGTGCGGCTCGGTGCCGTGAGCCCCGAGCGTGCGGACCAGTGGGCGGCCGTGGAGGTCGCAGGGCGGCTGCGAGACGCGCTCGGGGTCGCCCTTCCGGTCGGTGTGCCCGAGGTGTTCACCGAGATCGTGCCCGATCCTGTGGGTGACCTGCTGCGCCGGCACGCGCGCACGCACGGCCCGTTCACCGCCGCGCAGGCCGCCGCCCGGTTCGGCTGGGGCGTCGCGGTGGTGACCGAGACCCTGCGCCGGCTCGAGCGGCTCGGGGTGCTGGTCCAGGGGCGGCTGCGCCCCGACGTGCTCGGCGGCACGGGCGACGAGTTCTGCGACGCGGACGTGCTGCGGACGCTGCGACGACGCTCGCTCGCCGCGCTGCGGGCCGAGGTCGAACCGGTCGCCCCGCAGGCTCTGGGGGTCTTCCTGCCGCGCTGGCAGGGCGTCCAGCCGGTCGGTGGGTCCGGGCGGAGCTCCGCGACCGGCTCGCTGCGCGGCGTCGACGGGGTCGCCCGGGTGGTGGAGCAGCTCGCCGGCGCCGTGCTGCCCGCGTCGGCGCTCGAGACCCACGTGCTGCCCGCGCGCGTGGCCGACTACACCCCCGCGATGCTCGACGAGCTGACCGCCGCCGGCGAGGTCGTCTGGGCGGGCCACGGAGCGCTCGCCGGTCACGACGGACTCATCTCGCTGCACCCCGCGGCCGTGGCGGACCTGACCCTGCCGCCGGCCCTGGCCCTGCCTGACGAGCCGCTGCACGCCGCCATCCTCGAGGCGCTCGACGGGGGCGGCGCCTGGTTCCTCGGCGCGCTCGCCGAGCGTGTCCGCCAGCTCCACGCCGACGAGGCCTCGCCGAGCCAGGCGACCGTCGCCGAGGCGGTCTGGGACCTCGTGTGGAGCGGGCACGTGACCAACGACGGGCTCGCGCCGCTGCGCGCCTGGCTGGGCAGCGGCAGCACGGCGCACAAGACCCGAGCGGCCGCGCCGCGCGGTCGATCCCTGCGTCCGCGGCTCGGGCTGCGGGCCGCGGTCCAGCTGGCCGGGGACCCCGGCACACGGTCGTCCGCGCTCGGCGTGAACGGGGCCGCGAGCGGCGGCCGGTGGTCCTTGCTCCCGGCGCGCGAGGCCGATCCGACCCTGCGCGCCCACGCGCTCGCCGCCCAGCTGCTCGACCGGCACGGGATCCTCACGCGGGCGGTCGCGCCGGCTGAGGGCATCGGCGCCCGGTTCGGCGACGTCTACAAGGTGCTGTCCGCGCTCGAGCAGGGCGGGCAGGTGCGCCGCGGCTACTTCGTGGAGCGGCTCGGCGGCTCGCAGTTCGCGCTGCCCGGCGCCGTCGACCGGCTGCGCGTCGACGCCCAGGTGGTCGACCGGGCAGCCGACGAGCAGGCCGCGCACGACAGGCAGGTGGTCGTCCTCGCCGCGACCGACCCCGCGAACCCCTACGGCGCCTCGCTGCCGTGGCCGCCACCCGGCCCCACGCCGAACGACCCGGCCGCCGGGCGCCACCGACCGGGCCGCAAKGGCGGAGCCCTCGTCGTGCTGGTCGACGGGGCGCTGGTGCTCTACCTCGAGCGGGGCGGCCGCACGGTGCTGTCGTTCACACCCGATGCCGCGGTGCTCACGGCGGCCGCCGACGGGCTCGCGTCGACGGTGCGCACCCGGCGCTCCGGTCGGCTGACGATCGTCCGCATCGACGGCGTCGAGGTCCTGGCCGGCGCGCTGCACGGCACCCTGGGGCAGGCCTTGGTCGGCGCGGGATTCGCGACGACGCCCCGCGGGCTGCGCCTGCGGGACCGCCCGTGACGGCGAGCCCCCGTGCCTGAGGGCGACATCCTGCGCCGGACCGCCGACCGGTTCCAGCTCGCGCTCACCGGGCACGTCGTGGTCCGCTCCGACCTGCGCTGGCCGTCCGCCGCCACGGTGGACCTCGTCGGCACGACCGTGCTGGAGACCCGTTCCTACGGCAAGCACCTGCTCACCCGGTTCGACGACGGCCGCACGCTGCACACCCACCTGCGCATGGAGGGCTATTGGCGCATCTGGCGGACGGGAACCCGCGAGGCCGCCGCGCGCTCACCGCAGGTCCGCGCCGTCCTGGCCACCGACGCCTGGACCGCGGTCGGACATCACCTGGGGATGCTCGACGTGGTGCGCACGCGGGACGAGCGCACCCTCATCGGTCACCTCGGACCCGACCTCCTCGGCGAGACGGTCGACGTCGACGAGGCGCTGCGGCGCTGGGCGGCCCGCGGAGCGACGCCGGTCGCCGAGGTGCTGCTCGACCAGACGGTCGTCGCCGGGATCGGCACCATCTTCGCCGCCGAGTCGCTGTTCGCCGAGCGCCTCTGGCCCTGGACGCCGGCCGACGCGATACCGGACCCGTCCCGGCTGCTCGCCGTCGCGCGCCGACTGCTGCAGCGCGCCGTCGCCGACGGGAGGCCGCCGGGGCACGTCCATGGGCGGCTGCGCCAGCCATGCCACCGCTGCGGTGCCCGGATCGAGGTGCGCCAGGCCCGCAAGCCGCCGATGGAGCGGCCGATCTTCTACTGCCCGCGCTGCCAGGCCGACCGCGGCTGAGCCCGCAGTCCCCCATGGGCCCCCGACTGGGCCTCGGGCGTCGAAGAGGGAACGAGCAGCGGACGTCGCGACTCACCGTGCATGAAGTCGGAGCGGGAACGAGCGACGGCCCGCGGACTTCTTCCACGGACCGTGCATGAAGCGGGAACGAGCAACGGCCTGCGGACTTCCTCCACCGACCGTGCACGACGTCGGAGCGGGATTGAGCACCGGCCCGCGGACTTCTTCCACGGGCCTTTCACGGCGTCGGACCGGAAACGAGCAACGGCCCGCGGACATCGTCCACGGACCGTGCATGAGGACGTCCGGACATCGCTGTCCGTCGTCGTGGGCGCGCCCCAGAGCGACCCACCGATCGGACGGACGGATCCGCCCGATCATCGAAGGATGGCCGAGGCCATCCGATCAGCCGATGGCGGCGAGCTCCGACCGCGACCGCGCCCAGCCGGAGTCGGCGGCACCGGCCACCGACGCCGCGAGGTCCGCGGGCACCGTGTCGGGGATCAGCAGACCCTCGGCGACTGCGACGCGGTCACTGACCTCGCGCAGGACGAGCGACATCGGGACATCGAGCGCCTCGCAGATGCTGTTGAGCAGCTCCGACGACGCTTCCTTCTGACCCCGCTCCACCTCGCTCAGGTACCCGAGCGAGACGCGGGCGGCCGACGACACCTCGCGCAGGGTGCGCCCCTGGCGCTGTCGCGCATCCCGCAGCACATCGCCGATCTCTCGACGGAGTACAACCATCCGGGCTCCCCCTCTCGCGTCACGTGCCACATCCACTCCGGGAACCGGAGTCCGAACAACCGAAGAACCCTGCTGTCCCTTGACCGGGAGGATTCCACCGTACCTTGCACCGCCGACACGCGAAGGCATGCGTCGTGCCGGGGGTCGAGTGCTCATCACGGTCGTAGTAACGGTCCGTCGAGCGCAAGTGTTCCCGCTCACCTGCCCGGTGCACCCTCGGACGCGCGAGATTCACCCCGATCGGCCACGATCTCCACCCCGAGCGCCAGCACCGCCTCCACACTCTGCGCGCGGACGGCTCCCCGGTCGCCGACCAGCCGGAGCGACCGGACGTGCGTGCCGCCGGGCGTCGAGACCGCGACGTGCACGGTGCCGGGCGGGTGCCCGTCCTGCGGGTCGGGACCGGCGACGCCGGTGGTCGCGAGGCCGACGTCGGCGCCCAGCCGCGCACGGATGCCGGTGGCCATGGCGCGGGCGACGTCGGGGTCGACGGCGCCACGCTCCGCCAGCAGCACCTGGTCCACGTCGAGCAGCGCCGCCTTGAGCTCGGTGGCGTAGGCGACGACGGCACCCCGCAGCACGGACGAGGCGCCGGGCACGTCGACGAGGGTCGCGCTGACCAGCCCGCCGGTCAGCGACTCGGCGACGGCCAGGGTCCAGCCGCGTGCACCGACGGCCGCGAGCAGGTCCGAGGCGAGCGACACGTCACAGCCCGGCGGCGGGCGGCCGGCTCGCGGCGCGGCTGATCCGCAGCCCGGTGCGCGCGTAGTCGAGGCCGGTCACGACCGTCACCACGAGCGCTGCGGCCATCATGATCTGCGCGACCACCATGACGAACGTCGGCAGCTGGTCGAGCGGCAGCAGGTAGAGGCCGATGGCGACGGACTGCAGCACGGTCTTCAGCTTGCCGCCGCGCGAGGCGGGCAGCACCACGTAGCGCAGCAGGAAGAAGCGCATCGCCGTGATGCCGAGCTCGCGGACCAGGATGATGACCGTGACCCACCAGGACAGGTCGCCCAGGTAAGACAGCAGGATCAGGGCCGTGCCGATGAGCACCTTGTCCGCGATCGGGTCGAGGAGCTTGCCGAGGTTGGTGACCTGGCCCGAGCGGCGGGCGAGCCAGCCGTCGAGGCGGTCGGTGGCCGCCGCGAGGGCGAACAGCGCGGTCGCGACGAGGCGACCGGTCGTGCTGTGACCTCCGTCGATCAGGAGGGCCCAGGCGAAGAACGGCACCATCGCGATCCGCAGCACCGTGAGCGCGTTCGCCAGGTTCCAGGCGGACGGCCCGGAGGACGCTGCGGGCACGGAGGGCGCTGGGGGTACGGCGTCGGACACCCAGACAGCCTAGAGCGATGCGGAAGGTGGCCCGTCCACCCATTACAGTCCGCCCGTGACCCGCCATGCCCGCGCCGGCCGAGGCCTGCCCGTAGCCGTCGGCCTCGCGGTCCTGCTGGTCGTCGTGGTGAGCCTCGGTGCCGCCGGAGCCGCCGCCCTGCGCTCGTCGGACCAGAGGGTCGCCTCGCAGACCTCCGCACCCACCGCGCCGACGGCCGGCCCCACCACGCCGACACCGACGCCGACCCCGACGGCCGATCCCGACGCGGAGCTCTCGATCGTCGCGGCCGGGGACGTGCTGCCGCACCTGCCGGTGCTCGCGGACGCCCGGGTGGCCGGCGGCGGCTACGACTTCGCTCCCGTGCTCTCCTCGATGGACCCGTGGATCCAGGGTGCCGACCTCGCCCTGTGCCACCTCGAGGTGCCCATCGCTCCCGCCGGCACACCGCCGAGCGGGTACCCGATGTTCGGCACACCGGCGCAAATCGCGTCGTCCCTGGAGGCGCAGGGCTGGGACGGCTGCTCGACCGCATCGAACCACTCGGTCGACCAGGGGTTCGCGGGCGTCACCGCGACGCTCGACGCGCTGGACGCCGCCGGGCTCGGCCACGTGGGCACCGCCCGCAGCGCGCTCGAGCAGTCGCAGCCGCAGCTGTACATGCTCGAGCGGGCCGGGCGGACGATCACCGTGGCGCAGGTCGCCGCGGCGTACGGCACGAACGGGATGCCGATCGACTCTGACAAGCCGTGGTCGGTGAACCTCATCGACGTCCCGGCGCTGGTGGCGCAGGCCAGCGCCGCGCGGGCGGCCGGCGCGGACCTCGTGATCGCGAGCATCCACTGCTGCGTCGAGTACCGCACGGAGCCGACGCCCGAGCAGGTGGCGATCGACCAGCAGCTGGCCGACTCCGGCGCGATCGACCTGGTCATCGGCCACCACGCGCACGTCCCGCAGCCGGTGGTCCACCTGGCCGGCGGGCCGCGCGGCGAGGGCATGTGGGTGGCCTACGGCCTCGGCAACTACGTCTCCAACCAGGACAGCGAGTGCTGCGTGGAGAACACCGACTCGGGGCTGCTGCTCACGGCGCACGTGGAGGCCACCGGCGCCTTCCCGGCGCAGGGCCGCGAGGCCGGACCCGCCCGCGTGACCGGCGTCGAGTGGACGCCGGTCACGGTCGACCGCCTCGGCGGCCACCAGGTCCACGCGCTCGTCGACATCCCCGCCGGCACGGGCACGCTGACGTCCGCGCAGGTGGCGGACCGGACGGCCCGGGTGGTCGCCGCCGCCGGCACCGCCGCGCCGCAGCGGACCTCTCCCCTCGCACCGACCGGGCGGGCGCCCGTCGTCGTGGCCCGCGTCAGCGGCTGATGTCGCCCGGCTGTGCGCTGCCGTACAGCCAGCCCTGCCCGTAGCGCCACCCGTTGCGGTGCAGGTACTCGGCCTGCTCCTCGTGCTCGATGCCCTCCGCGATGGTCACCATGGCGAGCTCGCGGGCCAGGGCGCCGAGGGCGCGGGCGACCTTGCCGGCGGTCGGGTCCTCCGGGATGCCGGAGGTGAAGGACATGTCGAGCTTGACGCCGGCGACGGGCAGGTCCCGCAGGTAGGACAGCGGGGACACCCCCGTGCCGAAGTCGTCGAGCAGGATCGGGACGCCCGCGGCGGACAGCTGCGTGAGCTCGTGGCGGATCCGGGTACCGGACGCCACGAGCGAGGACTCGGTGAGCTCGACGACGATCCGGCCCGCGGTCAGGCGGTGCCGCGAGATCTCCGCGAGCAGCGTCGTCGCGAACTCCCCGTCGCCCAGCTGGTCGGCGGAGACGTTGACCGACACCCAGCGGGTGCGGTCGTGGATCGACGCGACGAACTCCACGACACGCGTGGCCACGAGCTGGCCGAGCGCGACGGACATGCCCGTCTCCTGGATGAGCGAGAGGAACGAGGCCGGCAGCAGCAGGCCGCGCGTCGGATGCTCCCAGCGGACCAGGGCCTCGTACCCGACCACCCGGGCGTCGGACAGGTCGACGATCGGCTGGTAGTGGACCACCAGCTGGTTCTCCGCGATCGCCGCGGTGAGCTCGCGGTGCAGGTCGGACGCCGAACCCTGGGTCATCGACGCCTCGTAGACCTCCGTGCGACCGCGGCCCGACCCCTTGGCGCGGTACAGCGCCGCGTCGGCCGCGGCGAGCAGCGCGGGCGCCCCGCCCTCGATCGTGTCCGGGTCCGCGAGGGCGATCCCGATGCTCGCCGCCACGGTCAGTCGTCGCCGACCGACCCGGACCGGCTCCAGCAGGCCGGAGTGGATCGCCGCCGCGACCTCGAACACCGCCCGCGGACCGTCGAGGTCCTGCACGACGACGACGAACTCGTCGCCACCGAGCCGCGCGACGGTCCCCCGGCGGGCGGTCGCGGCCCGCAGCACGCCCGCGACGTGCACCAGCACCTCGTCGCCCGCGGCATGGCCGTACCGGTCGTTGATCTCCTTGAAGCCGTCGAGGTCGCAGGCCAGCACGGCGACGCGGTCGACGATGCCCGGCTGCTCGAGGACCGACTGGAGGACCTCCTGCAGGAGGGTGCGGTTGGCAAGGCCCGTCAGGGGGTCGTGCATCGCACGGTGGGTGAGCATCTCGGCCTGCAGCCGCGACTCGGTCGAGTCGCGCACCTGCACGACGAAGTGGTCCGGCGCGCCGGCCGGCGTGCGAACCAGCGCCGCGTCCAGCGCGACCCACACCTGGTGCCCGTCGGCCCGCTGGTAGCGCTTCTCGAGGGAGAACCGATGCTGCCCCCCGCCCAGCAGGCGGTCGACCTCGAGGCGCTCGGCGGGCCGCCCCTCCGGGGTGCTCAGGTCCTCCATGCGGTAGCCGCGCAGGGCGCCCACACTGGTGCCCAGCAGCTCCGCGAAGGCGGCGTTGGCCTCGACGATCCGCCACTCCACGTCGACGAGCGCCATGCCGATCGGCGCGTTCTCCATCGCGACCCGGAACTGCATCTCGCTGCGCGACAGCGCCGCCTCGACCTCCCGACGGCCCGTCACGTCGACCAGCGTGGTGAGCACGGCCGCGGCGTCACCGTCGCCGGCCGGGACCAGCTGGCTGGCCACCTGGACCATCCGCGCCTGCGTGGTGTCGGTGCCCGGCAGCGCGACGCCCACGAGCTCGGAGTCGACCGTCCACCCCGCGCGCGCCACCCCGGACCGGTGCCCCAGGACCGCGGCCGGGTTCATCGCCAGGCCCATCTCGTTGACCAGCACGACGGGCAGGTCACCCACCGACCGCCCGACGGAGGACGCCGCGTCGATGCCGAGGATCGCCGCCGCCCGCTCGGAGATGTCGAGCACCTTGCCGGACAGCGACTGGACCAGCACGCCCTCCTTGGTCACGGACTGGAGGGCGTCGTACCGGTGCCGCAGCTCCCGCGACAGCTCGAGCAGCTCGTTCGCCCGCCGCACCTGGGCGCGCTGCTTGCCCAGCAGGATGAGCACGGCGACCAGGGACACGATCGCGACGATCGCGATCACCGTGCTGACGACCCCGAGTGGGTCGGAGGTCGCGGCGGTCACCGACCCCCGCCGGACCAGCGTCCGGCGTCGTCCTCCTCCGCGCCGTCGAAGTAGTCGGTGGCCACCGGCGGCTCGCCCGGGAGGGCGCCGTCGACCGTGGCGTACCTGTCTTCCTCCTCGCCCGGTGCCCCGCGGAGCATCGCGAGCGTCCCCGGGAGGTCGTCCGGCTGCACCAGCACCTCGCGCGCCTTGGAGCCCTCGGACGGCCCGACGATCTCGCGCGACTCCAGCAGGTCCATGAGGCGGCCGGCCTTGGCGAACCCGACGCGCAGCTTGCGCTGCAGCATCGACGTCGAGCCGAACTGCGTGGTCACCACCAGCTCCGCGGCCTGCAGGAGCAGGTCGAGGTCGTCGCCGATGTCCTCGTCCACCTGCTTCTTCACCGCGGCCACGGTGACGTCCTGCCGGTAGACGGGCTTGAGCTGCTTCTTCACGTGCTCGACGACGGCGTGGATCTCCGACTCCGAGACCCACGCGCCCTGGGTGCGCATGGGCTTGGCCGCGCCCATCGGCAGGAAGAGCGCGTCACCCTGCCCGATGAGCTTCTCGGCGCCCGGCTGGTCGAGCACGACGCGGGAGTCCGTCAGGCTGCTCGTGGCGAACGCGAGGCGGGACGGCACGTTGGCCTTGATGAGGCCGGTGACCACGTCGACGCTGGGGCGCTGCGTGGCCAGCACGAGGTGGATGCCGGCCGCGCGGGCGAGCTGCGTGATGCGCTGGATCGACGCCTCGACGTCACGGGGGGCGACCATCATGAGGTCGGCCAGCTCGTCGATGATCACGAGCAGGTACGGGTAGGTCGCGATCTTGCGCTCGGAGCCCGGCAGCGGCTTGACCTTGCCCGCGCGGACCGCTGTGTTGAAGTCGTCGATGTGCTTGAACCCGAAGTTCGCCAGGTCGTCGTAGCGCGCCTCCATCTCGCGCACCACCCACTCGAGCGCCTCGGCGGCCTTCTTCGGGTTCGTGATGATCGGCGTGATGAGGTGCGGGATGCCCTCGTAGATCGTCAGCTCGACCCGCTTGGGGTCGACCAGCACCATGCGCACCTCGTCGGGCGTCGCGCGCATGAGGATCGAGACGATCATCGAGTTGACGAAGCTCGACTTGCCCGCGCCGGTGGCGCCGGCCACGAGCAGGTGAGGCATCTTGGCGAGGTTGGCCGTGACGTAGCCGCCCTCGACGTCCTTGCCGACGCCGATCACCATCGGGTGCTCGGTGCGCTTGGCCGCGCTGGAGCGCAGCACGTCGCCCAGCGACACGGTCTCCCGGTCGGTGTTGGGGATCTCGATGCCGATGGCGGACTTGCCCGGGATCGGCGAGAGGATCCGGACGTCCGCGCTGGCCACCGCGTACGCGATGTTCTTGCTGAGCGCGGTGACGCGCTCGACCTTGACGGACCGGCCCAGCTCGACCTCGTACCGCGTGACGGTCGGGCCGCGCGTGAAGCCCGTGACCTGCGCGTCGATCTCGAACGCCTCGAGCACGGACGTGAGGGACTCGACGACGCGGTCGTTCGCCGCCGAGCGCACCTTGTGCGGTGCGCCCTTGGCGAGGGCGTCCTCGGCCGGCAGCGTGTAGAGGACGTCGCCGCCGAGCATCGGCTGCTCGCCCCGCGGGACGGGCGTGGTCTCCGGGGCGACCAGCGGCGCCTTCGCGACGACCGTCGTCGGCACGGTGTCCGGCGCGGCGTCGCGCGCCGCCTGCGCCTCCGCCTCGGCCTCGGCGGCCGCGACGATCGCCGCGCGCGCGAACGCCTCGTCGCCGTCGTACTCGTCGAGCCGGGTGTCCTCGGGCTCGTCGACCTCGTCGGCACGCTTGCGCCGGCGCCCGAGCAGGCTCCGCTTGGCGGGCGGTGCCTCGATCTCGGGCACCGCGGTATGCAAGGCGTTGATGACCAGCGGCGCGTCGTCGTCGACCTCGACCGGTTCGGCCGCGTCCCGGTGGTTACCGGTCAGCTTGTCGTAGACGCCGCGCAGCCGCGGGATCACCTGGTGCACCGGCGTCGCGGTGACGACGAGCACGCCGAAGAACGCCAGCAGGATCAGCAGCGCGACGGCCACCCCGGGCGTGAGCAGGCTGGCCAGCGGGGTGCCGACGAGGAAGCCGACGATCCCGCCCGCGGCGCGCAGTGCCGCGAAGTCGTCGGTGCCCGGCATCCCGGCGCCGATGTGGACGAGCCCGCAGACGGCCAGCGTGATCGCGCCGAGGCCGATGACGATGCGCCCGTTCGCCTCCACGCGCTCCGGGTGTCGCATGAGCCGGATCGCGATCCCCAGCAGCACGATCGGAACCACGACGCCGACCTTGCCGAACGTGCCGGCGACGATGTTGTGCACGGCCGTCCCGGCGGTGCCGGACAGGTCCCACCACTCGCGAGCGGCGATGACGATCGCCAGCGCGAGCAGGGTGAACGCGAGACCGTCCCGGCGGTGCGACGGGTCGAGGTCCCGGGCGCCGCGTCCCACGCGGCGCGCGGTGCCGCCGACGAGGTGCGCCGTGCCCATGAACACGCCCTTGACGATGCGCACGGGCAGCGCCGGGCGCGGCGGCGGCGGGGCCGGCTTGCGGCCCTGCGGGCGCGAGGATCCGGACGGTCTGCCGGAGGCGCGCGACGTCGCCGGCGCACCGGAGCGGGCGCGAGGGGTGGACGTACGAGTCGCCATGGTCCTCAAAGTAGTCGGCGGCGCCGCGGAGACGGGCGCGCCCGGGTGCGTGTCGGCCGCGCGTTCACCCGAGCAGCAGGCCGACGCCCAGCGTGACCACCCCGGCGGCGAGCAGCACGGCCCCCACGCCGAGCAGCGCGACGGCCCGGTTCGGCCGCTCACGCCCCGGACCCATGGCCGAGAAGAAGAAGCCGGCCGACATGACGATCGCCGCGAGCAGCACGCCGGTCTGCGCGAGCCAGCGCCAGAACCCGGTCAGCGACGTGGCCTCCCCCAGCAGCAGGCAGACGAGCCCGAGCGTGACCAGCACGCCGGCGTGCGCGTGGCCGGCGCGGTAGAAGGCCTTCTGGAAGTCGGTCGCCTGGTTCTTGCCGGTGGCGACCCGCAGCAGGAACGCGCCCCCGGACTCGATCGCGACCACCGTGAGGGCCACCACCCCGGCGGTGGTCCGGGCGGCGTCGGTCAGCTCGATCATGGCTCCTCCTCGTTTACGAACACTGTTATAGAACGCTGTTCGCAAACGTGCGTCAACCCCTAGACTCGCCCGATGGCCCGTCCCCGCGTCCACGACGACGCCCTGCGCGCACGCCTGCTCGAGCAGGCGTCGGCCCTCGTCGCGACGGGCGGCGCGGCCGCGCTGACCGTCCGCGACCTCGCCGCCCGCGCGGGCACGTCGCCATCCGCCGTCTACTCGCTGTTCGGCAGCCGCGACGACCTCGTGCGGGCCGTGGGCGACGAGGCCTTCGCACGGTTCGCCGAGCGCCTCGCCGCGGTCCCCCGGACCGCCGACCCCGCGGCCGACCTGCTGGGCCTGGGGCTCGCCTACCGGCAGCACGCGCTGGACGACCCGCACTTCTACCGCGTGATGTTCGGCGCGCGCGGCGCCGGCCTCCAGGACGGGACGCGCGGCACGGCCACGGCCAGCGCGACGTTCGGCGTGCTGCGCGACGCCGTCGCGCGCGTGCTCGGCGTCGACGATGCCGTGGCGCAGGAGCCGGCGCTGGGGCTCTGGGCGCTGGTCCACGGCCTGGTCGAGCTGGAGCTCGACGGCCTGCTGCCGGGTGGGGCCGACGACCGGTACACCCGCGTGCTGCGGGCGGCGGGCCCGGCGATCCTCGGCGGCTGATGATCGGCCGTCGTGATCCCCGGACAGCTCGCCCCTGCCGTCGCTAGGGTCGGCGGGACGCGACCGGCGCAGGGCCCGGTCGTCGGACGACGGGAGCGCACCGTGCCGCACCGGACCGCCCTCGTGGTCGCCCTCGCTGTCACGTCGCTCGTCGCGGGCTGCGGCCAACCCGCCCCGGAGGCGGTCCCACCGGCGGTCCCTCCCGTCGAGCGGCCCGCTCCGGGACCGCTGTGGACGTACCTCGACCAGGTCGACGTGAGTGCCGCCAGGCGGGTGAACGAGGAGCGGACCCGGGCTTGCGTGGCCGACGCGGGGTTCATGTACTGGCCGGACGACCCGAACCACGAGCTCATGCAGGACACCCTGCCGTTCGCGCGCGCGTGGGGGTACGGCGGCCTGAGCATCTCCCCGGTCAGCACGGCGGACCTCAACGCCGCGTTCGTCCGCAGCCTGTCCGGACCGGACCGCGAGCGATACGAGGCCGCGCTCGCCGGCTGTGCGTCCGCCGACGTCGAGGAGTCCGCGCGGGCCTGGCAGGACGACCCGGAGTTCGCGGACCTGCACGCCGAGCTCATCGGCTGGGCGCTGGCCAGTGTCGACGACCCTCGCGTGCACGCGGCCGACGAGCCGTGGTCCGCGT
Organism: Cellulomonas sp. P5_E12; assembly: GCF_054049315.1. Classification (NCBI taxonomy): domain Bacteria; kingdom Bacillati; phylum Actinomycetota; class Actinomycetes; order Micrococcales; family Cellulomonadaceae; genus Cellulomonas; species Cellulomonas sp. P5_E12. The sequence goes on from NZ_JBFUMP010000011.1 coordinate 94,973, forward strand.
GCATGGACGAGGCCGGCTACGACGTCGGTTCTCCGGACGACGCCGAGCAGCAGGCGTCCGCAGCCACGAACGACGGCACCTTCCCCGACCCGGAGGAGGTACAGCAGGCGGAGATCGCTCTGGCGGTCGCCGACCTCACCTGCCGCGCGTCCACGGGGTACGACGAGGCCACGACGGCCGCCTGGCACGTGCTCCAGCAGGAGTTCGTCGACGCACACCGCGGGCAGCTGGAAACGCTGGTCGCGGCGCACGCGCTCTGAGCCGCGCGGCGGCGGCCGACCTGCCGTTGTCGGAGGCTCGTGCCACCGTGGAGCCATGTCCGTGAGCCGAACGCAGGTGCTGCGGTACCGGGTGCACGCACAGCAGCTCGACCGGTCGACGCGGAAGGACCGTCGACCGGACGACGCCGCCATCCTCGACCTCGGCGTGCAGGACACCGGTCCCGATGGCGCGCTGTGGGCGCTCGCGCTGCGGGGCGTGCCGGTGCGCGCGCACGAGTGGCCCCGCGAGCTCGCGCTGGCGTGGACCCTCCGGGCAGCGCCGCACGCGTACCGGCGTGCCGACCTGACGTCCGTGGAGAAGGCCCTGCGGCCCTACTCCGAGGCCGACGCCGCGTCGCGCGTGCTCAACGCGGCCCCGTCACTGAAGGCGGCGGACATCACGGTGGTGGAAGGCCTCGCCGAGACGGCRCGCACGATGCGGCGGGTCGTCGACGAGCCGAGGGACAAGGGCGCCGTGTCGACGCGGATGACCGCCGAGATGACCGTGCCGTACCTCCGGTGGTGCGAGGCCTGCGGCGTCACGCACATGTACGAGATGCCGTTCCGGCTCGCCGCACTGCACGCCGGCCTCGAGCTGGAGCCCTACACCTCTCCCCCGGTCCTCCGGCGGATCCCGCGCTGGCCCGCGGGCCAGGTGGGCGTCCTGGACCGCCCACCGACCCAGGACGACGGACGGCTGGACCTCGTCCGCGGCCTCCTGCACCTGCTCGGCCCGCTCACGCACAAGCAAGCGGCGGCGTACGTCGACTCGCCCGTGCGGGACGTCAAGGAGCGGTGGCCCGACGACGCCGTTGAGATCGATCTCGACGGTCACCCCGCCTGGCTCCTGGACGCGGACCGCGCTGCCCTCGAGGACCCGCCGGACGAGCCGGTCGTCCGGCTGCTCGGACCGTACGACCTGTACCTGCAGGGCCGCGACCGCGAGCTCCTGGTGCCCGACAAGGCACATCACAAGGCGCTCTGGCAGAGCATCGGCCGCCCGGGCGCGGTCCTGGCGGACGGCGAGATCGTCGGCACCTGGCGACCGCGCGCCAAGGGCAGCACCCTCGCGCTCGAGCTCGACCAGTGGGTGCCGTGGTCGGCGCGGACCAAGGACGCGGTCGGCGTCGAGCACGAGCGGCTGGCCGAGTTCCGCGGGCTGACGCCGACCTGAGGCGCCGCCTTCTTAGAGCTCTGTCGGGACCCCTCGCTCGAGCACGACCAGCCGGTCGCGCCGGCCCCCGGCCTCGAAGCGCGCCTCCACCGCCGCCAGCGGCTCGACGAAGTGCGCCCAGTCGCTGTGGTGCACCGGGACGATCCGCGCGCCGGGCAGCAGGTCCGCGGCGGCGCTCGCCCGGGCGGCGTCGAGGGTGAGCGGCTCGTCACCCAACCGGCCGACGTCCGCCCCGCCGACGAACAGGACGGCCAGCTCGATCCCCGGCACGCGGCGGGCGATCGCGTCGACGACGTCGATCGAGGCGTTGTCGCCCGACACGTAGAGCGTCGGCCACCCGTCGGCGGCGAGGACGAAGCCGGTGACGACACCGGTCACCGGCTCGGCCCCCTCGGGCCCGTGCCGCGCGGGCACGGCGGTGACCGTCACCGCGCCGACGGTCACCCGCTCCCACGGCTCGAGGCCCCGCACGCTGTCCAGGCGGGCCGCGGCGTCCGGTGTGGACAGGACCGTCGGCACCGAGGCGAGCAGCGCGCGCCCCGCCCGGTCCAGGTTGTCGGCGTGCTGGTCGTGCGAGAGCAGGACGACGTCGACGGCGCCCAGCTGCTCGGGCGCGACCGCCGGTCCCACCAGCTTGTGCAGCGTGATCCCGGCGCCCGAGTGCTCGCCCGGCGGATCGAACGTCGGGTCGGTGAGGAACGCGAGACCCGCGTAGGTGAGGTGCAGGGTCGGTCCGCCGACGAACGTCGCGGTGATCGAGGAGGTCATGCCTCCAGCGTCGGCCCACCTGCGCGGGCACGACCAGTGGCCCGCAGGACGATGTTCGCTAGGATCGGGCCATGCACGAGGTCGCCGTCGTCGCCTTCCCCGGGATCAGCCCGTTCCACCTGGCCGTGCCGTCCACCGTCTTCGCCGCCCGTTCGCGCAGCGCGCCGACCCCGCGCTACCGCGTCACGGTCTGCGCGGAGACCCCCGGCCCGATCAGCACCGACGCGGGCTACGACCTCGTCGTCGCGCGCGGCCTCGACGCCCTGGCCGAGGCGCAGACCGTGGTGATCCCCAGCTGGCACACCGACCTCGAGCCGTCGGACACCCTCCTCGCGACGATCCGCGGCGCCCATGCCCGCGGCGCGCGCGTCGTCGGGCTCTGCCTCGGCTCGTTCGTCGTCGCCGCTGCCGGGCTGGTCGACGGCCGCGACGTCGCGACCCATTGGTCCGCGGCTCCGGAGCTCGCGCGGCGGCACCCGTCCGCCACGGTGCGGTCGGACGTCCTGTGGTGCGACCTGGGCGACGTCGTCACCTCCGCCGGCGTCGCGGCCGCGCTCGACTGCTGCCTGCACGTCGTCCGCAGCGACCACGGCGCCGCATTCGCCGCCGACGTGGCGCGCACCCTCGTGCTCGCCCCGCACCGCGACGGCAGCCAGGCGCAGTACATCCCGGCACCCGTGGCCCCCGAGCCGTCCGCCGACCCCGTCGAGGTCGCCATGGGCTGGGCCGCCGCCCGCCTCGACGAGCCCCTCGACCTCGACGCCTGGGCGGCGAGCGTGCACCAGTCACGGCGCACGTTCACGCGCCACTTCCGCGCGCGCACCGGTGCGAGCCCGGCGCAGTGGCTCCTGCGCCAGCGCCTGGTGCGCGCCAGGGTGCTGCTCGAGTCGACCGACGCGCCCGTCGAGCAGGTGGCGGCCGCCGCCGGGTTCGGCTCGTCCGCGGCGCTGCGCCAGCACTTCGCGCGCGAGTTCCGCACGAGCCCGCGCCAGCACCGGGCGACGTTCCGCACGTCGCCGTGAGTGTCGGTGGGGCGCCCTACGGTGGATCCATGGTTCTCGTGGCGACGGTGTCGCTCCCCTGCCTGGATCCCACGTGAGCCGCCGCGGCTGGTTCCTCCTGGTCGCGGTCGGCGTGATCTGGGGCATCCCGTACCTGCTCATCAAGGTCGCCGTCGGGGAGGTCACCCCGGCGACCGTCGTCTTCGTCCGCACGGCGCTGGGTGCGCTGCTCCTGCTGCCGTTCGCCGTCCGCGGCGGGGGCCTGCGCGTGCTGCGCGGGCACTGGCGCGCCGTCCTCGGGTTCGCGACGCTCGAGATCGTCCTGCCGTGGATCCTGCTGTCCAACGCCGAGCGGACGCTGTCCAGCTCGACCACCGGGCTGCTGGTCGCCACCGTCCCCATCGCGGCGGTCGTCCTCGGCCGGTTCGTCGACCACCGGCCCGTCGCACTCGTGCGCTGGATCGGGCTGCTGGTCGGGCTCGGCGGCGTGGCGCTGCTGCTCGGTCCGGGCGCCGCGGGCGGCGACCCGTGGGCCGTCGCGCAGGTGCTGCTCGCGGCGCTGGGCTACGCGACGGCGCCGATCATCGCCGACCGCTGGCTGCGGGACGTCCCGGCGATCCCGCTGACCGCCACGTGCCTCGCGATCACGGCCCTGGTGTACGCCCCGTTCGTGCTGGCCACGGGCCCGCAGCCCTGGCCACCGCTGAACGCCGTGCTTGCGCTGGTCGGACTCGGCGCCCTGTGCACCGCGCTCGCGTTCGTCCTGTTCTTCCGCCTGATCGTCGAGGTCGGCGCCGCGCGGTCCACGCTCGTGGCGTACCTCAACCCCGTCGTGGCGGTGGCGCTCGGCGCCCTCGTGCTCGACGAGGCGATCACGATCACGGTGCTCGCCGCGACGGCCCTGATCCTGCTCGGGTCGGCGGCCGCCTCGCGCCGTCCGCGCGACGACAGACCCGTGCCGTCGGAGCCAGCAGGCCCGGCGACGGTCGAGCAGACGCTCGCGACCGACGGCGTCACGCCGAACTGACCCACGACGCCTCACGGCCCCGCCCTGCGGACAGGACGGGGCCGTGCGGCGTGCGCGGGCTCGGTCAGGCCTCGACGACCACCGGGATGATCATCGGGCGGCGGCGCAGGCGGTTGGAGACCCAGCGGCCGACCACCCGACGCATCACCTGCTGCAGCACGTGGGCGTCGGAGTTCCCGTTCCGTGCGGACTCCTCGAGGGCCGCGGTGAGCTCCGGCAGGATGTCGTCGAACACGGCGTCCTGCTCCGCGAACCCGCGGGCGTGGATCTGCGGACCGGCGAGCACCTTGCCGTCGGCGGAGCTGACCACCGCGAAGATCGAGATGAAGCCCTCGTCGCCGAGGATCCGGCGGTCCTTGAGCTCGACCTCGGTGATCTCGCCGACGCTCGAGCCGTCGACGTACACGTAGCCGCAGGGCACGGCCCCGACGATGCTCGCCCGGCCGTTGACCAGGTCGACCACGACGCCGTCCTCGGCGAGCACGACCCGGTCGGCCGGTACGCCGGTCTGCACGGCCAGCGCCGCGTTGGCCACGAGGTGCCGGATCTCGCCGTGCACCGGCATGACGTTGCGCGGCTTGAGGATGTTGTAGCAGTACAGGAGCTCGCCGGCGCTGGCGTGGCCGGAGACGTGCACCTTGGCGTTGCCCGAGTGGACGACGCGCGCGCCGAGGCGGGTCAGGCCGTTGATCACGCGGAAGACGGCGTTCTCGTTCCCCGGGATCAGCGACGACGCCATGATGACGGTGTCGCCGGGGCCGACCGAGACCTTGTGGTCGTTGTTGGCGATCCGGGACAGCGCGGCCATGGGCTCGCCCTGCGAGCCGGTGCACATGAGCACGATCTCGTCGTCGCGCAGCGAGTCGACCTGCTTGAGGTCGATGAGCACGCCCTCGGGCACCTTGAGGTAGCCGAGGTCGGACGCGATGCCCATGTTGCGGACCATGGACCGGCCGACGAGCGCGACCTTGCGGTCGTGCGCGTACGCCGCGTCGAGCACCTGCTGCACGCGGTGCACGTGGGAGGCGAACGACGCGACGATGATGCGCTTGGTGGAGTCGGCGAAGACCTGGTCGAGGACCGGCCCGATGCCGCGCTCCTGCGCCACGAACCCGGGCACCTCGGCGTTGGTGGAGTCGACCATGAACAGGTCGACGCCCTCCTCGCCCAGACGGGCGAACGCGCGCAGGTCGGTGATGCGACCGTCGAGCGGGAGCTGGTCCATCTTGAAGTCACCGGTGTGGAGCACCGTGCCGGCCGGGGTCCGGACGGCGACCGCCAGGGCGTCGGGGATCGAGTGGTTCACCGCGACGAACTCGCAGTCGAACGCTCCGAACGACACACGCTGGCCCTCACGGACCTCACGCGTCGTCGGCTGGATCCGGTGCTCCTTGAGCTTGGCCTCGATGAACGCGAGCGTGAGCTTCGAGCCGACCAGCGGGATGTTCTTGCGCAGGCGCAGCAGGTACGGCACGGCGCCGATGTGGTCCTCGTGGCCGTGCGTGAGGACGATCGCCTCGATGTCGTCGAGCCGGTCCTTGATGTACTCGAAGTCGGGCAGGATCAGGTCGACGCCGGGCTGGTGGTCCTCGGGGAACAGGACGCCGCAGTCGATGACGAGCAGGCGGCCGGCGTATTCGAGGACGGCCATGTTGCGGCCGACCTCTCCGAGACCACCCAGCGCGACGACTCGCAGGGCGCCGGCGGCGAGGGCCGGCGGCAGGGTGAGCTCGGGGTGCGGGTGACTCATGGGGCTCCTGGTGGGATCACGTGCGGTCAACCGACGGCGAGATCGAGCAGCCCGGCGGCCCGCAGGCCGTCGCGGATCAGCGCGAGCTCGTCGTCGGACGCGGGGACGAGCGGGAGGCGCACCGAGCGCTCGGGCAGCACGCCCAGCACCTGGAGCGCGGCCTTCGCGGCGACGGCCTGGAAGCCGGCGCCGTTGAGTGCGTCGATCGCGGGGATGATCGATCGGAAGAGGGTGAGGGCGGTGTCGTGGTCACCGGCGTCGAACGCGCGGCCGATCGCGGCGAGCTGGTCGCCGGCGACGTGCCCGGACACGCTGACGATCCCGACGGCGCCGTGCGCGAGCAGCGCGAGGAACGCGCTGTCGTCGCCGGAGTACCAGGCCAGCCCCGTGCGGGCGATGGCCTTGGCGGCGCCGTAGAGGTCGCCGCTGGCGTCCTTCATGGCGACGACGCGGTCGTGGTCCGCGAGCGCCTCGATGGTCTCGGCGGCGAACCGGACGCCCGTGCGGCCCGGGACGTCGTAGAGCATGACCGGCAGCGCGGTGGCGTCCGCGACGGACTGGACGTGCCGGCGGACGCCCTCCTGAGAGGGGCGCGAGTAGTACGGGCTGACCACGAGGAGGCCGTGCGCGCCGGCCTCGGCCGCCTGCTCGGCCATCCGCACGGCGTGCGCGGTGTCGTTGGACCCCGCGCCCGCGATGACCCAGGCGCGCTCGCCGACGGCCTCGACGACCGCCTGGACGAGCTCGGCCTTCTCGGGGGCGTGCGTCGTGGACGCCTCGCCCGTCGTGCCGTTGAGCACGAGCCCGTCGTTGCCGTGGTCGACCAGGTGCCGGGCGAGCTGCACGGCGGTGCCGATGTCGACCGCTCCGTCTGCCGTCAGCGGCGTCACCATCGCGGTGAGCACGGTCCCGAACGGGCGGGCAGACGAGGAGGTGCGCGGCATGGGGCCACGGTACCGCCCCGGGGCGGTTCGCCGTCCGGACGATCCGCCGGTCAGGCGCGCAGGTAGGTCTCGAACCGGTACCGCGTCCCGCCGGCGGAGGAGATCTGCCAGCTCTCGTCGCGGTCGATCCCGCTGCGCCGCCAGGTGCCCGCGTCGAGCGCCGGAGCTCGCGTGTCGCCGCCGACGTCGAGCGACACGACGGTGATCTCGACGCGGTCGGCCAGCGGCAGGAACGCCTCGTAGACCTGACCGCCCCCGATGACCCACGCGTGGCGGTCCCCGACGAGCCGCAGCGCCTCGTCGATCCCGTGCGCGACCAGCGCCCCGGCCGCCTCGAGCCCGGGTGTGCGCGTCAGCACGATGTTGTCCCGGCCGGGCAGCGGGCGGAACCGCGGCGGGAGGGACGCCCACGTCGCCCGTCCCATGATCACGGGGTGCCCGCGGGTGAGCTCACGGAAGTGCGCCATGTCCTCCGGGATGTGCCACGGCAGCGTGCCGTCGCGCCCGATGACGCCCGCCGGCGTCTGGGCCCAGATGAGCGCCAGGCTCACACGGCCACCGGGGCCTTGATGGCCGGGTGGTAGGCGTAGTCGACGATGTCGACGTCCTCGAACGTGTAGTCGAACAGCGAGGCCGCCTGGTGCAGCACCAGCGTCGGCGCCGGGTACGGCGTGCGGGTCAGCTGCTCGCGCACCTGCTCGACGTGGTTGTCGTAGATGTGGCAGTCACCGCCGGTCCACACGAAGTCACCGACCTCGAGTCCCACCTGCTGGGCGACCATGTGCGTGAGCAGCGCGTACGACGCGATGTTGAACGGCACCCCGAGGAACAGGTCCGCCGACCGCTGGTACAGCTGGCAGCTCAGCCGGCCGTCGGCCACGTAGAACTGGAAGAACGCGTGGCAGGGGGCCAGGGCCATCGACGGGATGTCGGCCACGTTCCACGCCGAGACGATGTGCCGACGGGAGTCGGGGTCCCGGCGCAGGTTCGCCAGCAGCTCGGTGATCTGGTCGATGTGGCCGCCGTCGGGGGTCGGCCAGCTGCGCCACTGGACCCCGTACACCGGGCCGAGCTCGCCGTCGGGGCTCGCCCACTCGTCCCAGATGGTCACGTTGTTCTCGTGCAGGTAGGCGATGTTGGACTCGCCGCGCAGGAACCAGAGCAGCTCGTGGACGATCGAGCGCAGGTGCACCCGCTTCGTCGTGACCAGCGGGAATCCGGCCGACAGGTCGAACCGCATCTGGTGGCCGAACACGCTGCGGGTGCCGGTCCCGGTGCGGTCCGCCTTCGGGGTTCCGGTCTCGAGGACCAGCCGCAGGAGGTCCTCGTACGGGGAAGGCACTGGCGCGTCCGTCATGGTCGCCATCGTAGGTCGCGGGACCGCCCGGCCGCGGGCACGTCCGTCCGTGCGTCGGCGCGCCCGGCGAGACATACTGCCGGGTATGACGCCGCCGTCCCTGCCCCCCACCGTCGCCGCCCACGTGCCCACGGGAGTGCTCATCGGCGGGGCGTGGCGTCCGGCGAGCACCGGCCGCACGTTCGAGGTCGCCGACCCCGCGACCACCGAGACGCTCTTCGACGTCGCGGACGGCGGCGAGCAGGACGCGCTCGACGCGCTGACCGCGGCGCACGACTCCTTCCCGGAGTGGCGCGCGACGGCTCCGCGCGTCCGGGCCGAGCTGCTGCGGGCCGTCTACGAGACGCTGACCGCGCGCACCGACGACATCGCGGCCCTGGTCACGGCGGAGGGCGGCAAGCCGCTGGCCGAGTCCCGCGCCGAGGTCGCCTACGGCGCCGACTACGTCCGCTGGTACTCCGAGCAGGCCGTGCGCTTCGAGGGCCTCGCCCGCCGCGCGCCCTCGGGGGCCAACCACCAGCTGGTGCTGCGGCGCCCGGTGGGCCCCGCCCTGCTCATCACGCCGTGGAACTTCCCGATCGCGATGATCGCCCGCAAGGTGGCCCCGGCGCTCGCGGCAGGCTGCACGGTCGTCATCAAGCCCGCCCAGCTCACCCCGCTGACCACGGCGTACGTCGCGGAGATCATCCGCGAGGAGCTCGAGGGCCGCGGGCTGCCCACCGGCGTGATCAACGTGGTGCCGTCCGCCTCGGCGCGCACGATCTCGGGCCCGCTCCTGGCGGACCCGCGGCTGCGCAAGCTGTCGTTCACCGGCTCGACCGAGGTGGGCGCCGCGCTGCTCAAGGCGTCGGCCGACAACATCCTGCGCACCTCGATGGAGCTCGGCGGGAACGCCCCGTTCCTGGTCTTCGAGGACGCCGACATCCCCGCCGCCGTGCAGGGCGCGGTGCAGGCGAAGATGCGMAACGCGGGGCAGACCTGTGTCGCCGCCAACCGCTTCCTGGTGCACGCGTCGGTGGCCGAGGAGTTCACCGCCGGGCTGACCGCGGCGTTCGACAAGCTCGTCGTGGGGCACGGGGCGGACGAGGGGACGACGGTCGGTCCGCTGATCGAGGCGTCGGCGGTCGACCGCGTCGAGGAGGTCGTGGCGGAGGCCGTCGACGCCGGCGCGCGGGTCCGCATCGGCGGCGGCCGTCCCGACCGGCCCGGCTACTTCTACGCACCGACCGTGCTCGACCGTGTGTCCGCCGACCTGCGCGTGATCACCGAGGAGACGTTCGGCCCGGTCGCCCCCGTGGTGACGTTCGGCTCCGAGGACGAGGGCGTCGCGCTGGCCAACTCCACGCCGTTCGGCCTGGTCGCCTACGCGTACACCCGCGACATCGCCCGGGCGCTGCGCCTGGCGGAGTCCGTCGACACCGGGATGCTCGGCATCAACCGCGGGCTGGTGTCGGACGCGAGCGCGCCGTTCGGCGGCGTGAAGTCGTCGGGACTCGGGCGCGAGGGCGGCGAGGCCGGCATCGAGGAGTATCTCGACAGCGTGTACGTGGCCATCTGACGCACGACCCCTGTGCCACAGTTGCCCGCGTGACGCAGGACGCCGAGGGACGGGCCGCCATCCGGCAGGCCGTCTCCGTCTCGCTGGCCACCGGGCTCTACGGCATCTCGTTCGGAGCGCTCGCCGTCGCCGCGGGGCTGTCCGTGCCGCAGGCGATGGCGCTCAGCCTGCTCATGTTCTCGGGCGGCTCGCAGTTCGCGTTCATCGGCGTCGTCGGCGCCGCCGGCCTGGCGGGCGCGGCGATCGCCACCGCCGGTCTGCTCGGCGTGCGCAACGGCCTCTACGGTCCGCAGGTCGCGCCGCTGATCGACGCCCACGGCTGGCGCCGCCCGCTCGCCGCGCACCTGACCATCGACGAGTCGACCGCGGTCGCGACCGTCCACAAGGCGCCGCACGCCGCCAGGCTCGGCTTCTGGTGGACCGGCGTCGGCGTCTTCGTGCTCTGGAACCTGTTCACGCTCGCGGGCGCGCTCGTCGGCGACCGCCTGGGCGACCCGCGCAGGTACGGGCTCGACGCCGCCGCTGCGGCCGCGTTCCTCGCCCTGGTGTGGCCGCGGGTCACCGGGCCCGGCACCGGTCTGGCGCGCCTCGTCGCGGGCGGCGCGGTCGTGGTCGCCCTGGCGCTCACGCCGGTCACCCCCGCCGGGATCCCGGTGCTGCTCGCCGGCGGCGTGGCCATCGTGGTGGGGTTCGTCGCGAAAGAGCCCGCGGTATGAGCAGCGCCGTCACCTGGGTCGCCCTGCTCGTCGCCAGCGCCGTGTGCTTCGCGCTCAAGCTGGCGGGCCACCTGGTGCCCAAGCACTGGCTGGCGGAGCCGCGGGTCGCCCGCACCGCCGCGCTGGTCACGGTCGCGCTGCTGTCGGCGCTGGTCGCGGTCCAGGCCGCCACGCGCGGGAACGAGATCGTGCTCGACGCACGGCTCCCGGCGCTCGTCGTGGCCGCCGTCGCGCTGGTCCTGCGCGCGCCGTTCGTCGTCGTCGTGCTCCTCGCCGCGGTCACCGCGGCCATCCTGCGCGCGCTCGGCATGCCGTAGCGGGCACCATTCGCCGCCCCCACCCGTTGGGGGTCCGAACGCCCTGCCGCGTGGCGCGCCCTCGCGCCCGGCACCCGTCACCCTCCGGAGGACCCCGTGGCCGCTCCCACCAACCGCAACCGTCTCGGCTCGCTCATCTTCTTCTCGCGCTGGCTCCAGGTGCCCCTGTACCTGGGCCTGATCGTCGCGCAGGCGATCTACGTCTGGCAGTTCATGCTCGAGCTCTGGCACATCGCCGAGGAGGTCTTCCTGCACGGCGGCCTCTCCGAGGAGGCGATCATGCTCGGCGTCCTCGGCCTCGTGGACGTCGTCATGATCGCGAACCTGCTGATCATGGTGATCGTCGGCGGCTACGAGACGTTCGTGTCCCGCATCAGGCTCGACGGCCACCCCGACCAGCCCGAGTGGCTCTCGCACGTGAACGCCAACGTGCTCAAGACGAAGCTGGCCATGTCGATCATCGGCATCTCGTCGATCCACCTGCTGCGCAGCTTCATCGAGGCGCGCACGATCATCGACTCCAGCGGCACCGACGTGCTGCTGTGGCAGACCGTCATCCACCTCGCGTTCATCGTCTCCGCGGTGGCGCTAGCGTGGATCGACAAGATGTCGGTCAAGCACCCGCCCAAGGCCGTGGCGCCCGCGACCACCCCCGAACTCGTCGAGGTCTGATGCCCCTGTTCACCGACAACGCGGACGTCTCCGTCCGCCCCGCCGTCCGCGGCGACGAGCACGCGATCGCCCGCGTGCAGGTCGAGGCGTGGCGGGTCTCGCACGCCGAGGTCCTGGGCCACGGCGCCCTCGACCTGCTCGACGAGAAGGCGATCGAGGCGCAGTGGGCCGCGGCTGTCGTCGCTCCCCCCGGTGCCGGCTTCCGCGTGCTCGTCGCGTGCGACGGCCCGACCGTGGTCGGCGTGGTCTCCGTGGCGCCCGTCCCGGCCCCCGAGGACCGACCGTTCGACGCGCCCGGCGGGGCGATCCTCGCGCTCGAGGTCGAGCCGGCCCGCCAGCGGGTCGGCCACGGCTCGCGGCTGCTCGCGGCCGCCGTCGACACCCTGCGCGAGGACGGCGCCGACCAGGTCCACACGTGGGTCCTGGACGGCGACGCGGCGCGTGCGCAGTTCCTCGCGTCGGCCGGTCTGGGTCCCGACGACGTCGCCCGGGAGCTGATCTCGGGGCGGATGCCCGACGGGTCGACGCGCACGGTGACGGAGCACCGCTGGTCGGCGTCGATCTGACGCCCTACGAGCGGTGCAGGCGGCTCGCCTTGCGCAGGGACTCGCGGGCGCGCCGCCGGTCCCCCGCCGCGTCGTAGGCGAACGCCAGGTGGTACCAGGACCGCCAGTCGTCGGGTTCCGCCTCGGCCAGCTCGCGAGCCGGCTCGAACGCCGCCCGGGCGGCCGCGCGGTCGATGCGACCACCGGGTGAGCGAGGCAGGTCGTCGACGGGCAGCTCGTCCGCTTCGGCCAGCTCGTCGGCCATCCGCTGCACGTCCACGGCCAGCCGCCACTCGCGGGCGACCAGCCAGATCACCAGCGGCGGCAGGATCCAGAAGGCGATGCCCAACGCGATGCCGACGGGCTCTCCCGTGCGGATCAGGGCGGTGGCCCGGGTGGCCACGACCCAGACGTAGAGGACCAGCAGGCCGGTGAGCGCGACCGCGCCGGCCAGCGCGGTCCACCGGGCGCGGCTGGACGAGGTGGCCACGCTCACGCCAGGTCGAGCAGGTGCTCGAGCCCGACCGTGAGGCCGGGACGCGCCCCCACCTGGCGCACGGCCAGCAGCACGCCGGGCATGAAGCTCACCCGGTTGAACGAGTCGTGCCGGATGGTGAGCTGCTCGCCGGCGTTGCCCAGCAGGATCTCCTCGTGCGCGACGAGCCCGCGCAGCCGCACGGAGTGCACGCGGACACCGTCGACGTCGGCCCCGCGGGCGCCGTCGAGGGCCTGTGTCGTCGCGTCGGGAGCGGTCCCGAGCCCGGCCGCCGCCCGCGCCGCCGCGATGGCCGACGCTGTGTGCCGCGCGGTGCCGGAGGGGGCGTCGACCTTGTCCGGGTGGTGCAGCTCGATCACCTCGACGGACTCGAACCAGCGGGCGGCCCGCGCCGCGAACGCCATGGCCAGCACGGCGCCGAGCGCGAAGTTGGGGGCCACGACCACGCCGACGCCCGGCCGGTCCGCCAGGTGGTCGCGCACGCGCGCCAGGGACTCGTCGGTCCAGCCCGTGGTGCCGACGACCAGGTGCACCCCGCCGTCGACCAGCGCGTGCACGTTGCCCTCGGTGGCCGACGGGACCGTGAAGTCGACCGCGACCTGGGCGCCCGCGTCGACGACCGCCCGCAGGTCGGCGTCGGCGTCGAGCGCGGCGACGAGCTCCAGGTCGGGGGCTGCCTCGACGGCGGCCACGACGGTCGATCCCATGCGGCCCGCCGCACCCAGCACTGCCACCCTGATGCGCTCGCTCACGACCAGCAACCCTAACCTCAGGCCGGGACCCCGAGCGCCGCCGCGATGCCGGTCTCCAGCCGGCGCAGCTCCACGTGGCTCAGCCCCGTGAAGCGCTCGACCTCCCGCGGCGGGTACCCGGCCCGCAGGTACCACTGCAGGACCGCGAGGGCGTCGCCCGGACGGACCGGGCCTGTCCCGACCGCGTCGCGCACGAACGCCGAGAACCGGACGGCGGCGAGGAACGCCTCGGGGGTGATCCCCACCGTCTGGACGACCTCCCGGTACAGCACGCCGACCGCGAGGTCCGCCTGCCGCGCCAGGTCCGAGGCCCGCACCAGGCCGCGCTGGTCGATCACGCTGCGCAGCACCGGCGCGAGGGCCTCGAGCGTCGACCCGACGATGACCGGCGCCGCCCGCACCGCCAGCGCCGAGCCGAGGGTGGCGGCCGCGTCCGCGTCGCGCCCCTCCCCCAACGCCGCCGCGCACTCCTGCTCGACGTGTGCCCCGAGGAACGTCGCGAGCTCGATCGGGTCGTAGGACGGCGCCCGGACGCCCATCCGCGCCAGCGCCACCGGGTCGAGCTGCGCCCCGAGCCGGACCGAGGGACCTCGCTGCTCACGGACGAACGCCCGCTCCGCGAGACCCCGGACGCCGCTGCCGTCGGGTGCGCGCGAGAGGCTCAGGGGGTCGACGTGCTCACCGGGGGTGCCCACCGCGACCGTCACCAGACCGTGCCCGTCGGGCAGCAGCACCTCGCGCTCGACGACGCCCTCGGGCACGTGCACCACCCAGAGGTGCTCGACGATCCCGAGCGCGCTCGGCGGGGGCGCGTAGCGCCGGTAGACGACCTGGTCGAGGGCCATGCCCCATCATCGCGCGCGTCGGGCGCGCGTGGGGGCGGTCAGTCGCCGAACGGTCCGACGCGGACGACCGAGCGCGGGCGTGACGCCAGCTCGGCGGCCAGGTCCTGCACGTCCTGCACGGTGACCGCGCGGATGAGGTCCAGCGACTCGTCGATGCTGAGCAGCGAGCCGTGCACCAGCTCGGACTTGCCCAGGCGGCTCATGCGCGACCCGGAGTCCTCCATGCCGAGCACCAGCCCGCCGGCCAGCTGGCCCATGGACCGCTGGAGCTCGGCCTGCGTGATCGGCGCGTCGGCCATGCGCTCCCACTCGGCGACCATGAGCGCGACGACCTCGTCGACCTTGCCGGGCGTGCAGCCCGCGTAGAGCCCGAAGACGCCCGTGTCGGCGTGCCCGGACGCGAACGAGTACGTGGAGTACGCCAGGCCGCGGCGCTCGCGGATCTCCTGGAACAGGCGCGAGGACATGCCGCCGCCCAGGACCGCGTTGAGCACCGAGAGCGTGAACCGCCTCGGGTCGGTCGCGGTCAACGAGGTGCCGCCGATGATGACGTTCGCCTGCTCGGTGTGCCGGCGGATGGTCAGCTCGACACCCTTCGCCGGGATGCCGCCCTCGCCCGCCTGCACCGCGACGTCCGTCGGGATCCGGCGGCTGCGCGGCTCCGCGCCGGCGTCGAGCGCCCAGCCACCGGTGGTGAGCGCCTCGCTGACCTGCGCGCAGAGCACGTCGTGGTCGACGCCGCCGGCGGCCGTGACGACCAGCGTCGAGGGTCGGTAGTGCTCGCGGTAGTGCTCCCACACCGCGTCGCGCGGCACCGCGCGGATGGTGTCGGGGGTGCCGCCGATCGGCCGGCCGAGCGCGTGAGCGCCCAGCACAGCGGCGGCGAACTGCTCGTGGACGACGTCGCTCGGGTCGTCGTCGTTCATCGCGAGCTCTTCGAGGATCACGCCGCGCTCGGTCTCGAGCTCGTCGGTGTCCAGGCGCGCGGAGGTGACCATGTCCGCGATGACGTCGACCGCCATCGGGAGGTCCGTGTCGAGCACCCGGGCGTAGTAGCAGGTGTGCTCCTTGCCGGTGGCGGCGTTGGCCTCTCCACCGACGGCGTCGAACGCCTCCGCGATGTCCATCGCGGTGCGGCGCGCGGTGCCCTTGAACAGCAGGTGCTCGAGGAAGTGCGTCGAGCCGTGGTGGCCGTCGGACTCGTCGCGCGAGCCCACGCCCACCCACGCGCCCACGGTCGCCGAGCGCAGGCCCGGCATGTGCTCCGTGAGCACGCGGACCCCGCCGGGCAGGACGGAACGACGCACGATCGCGTCGCCGTCCTGCCCGACGGACTGCTCGGCCCCGGGCTGACCCGGGCGGACGAGCGGAAGGTCCAGCGGCATCGTCAGGCGTCGACCGGCTCGGCCGTGCCCTCGGCGGGAGCGGCCTGCTCCTCGTCGCCAGCCGTGCCCTCGTCGATCACTGCGTGCAGCGACAGCTTGCCGCGCGGGTCGATCTCGCCGATCTCGACCTGGACCTTCTGGCCGACGGCCAGGACGTCCTCGACGTTCTCGACGCGACGACCACCGACGAGCTTGCGGATCTGCGAGATGTGCAGCAGACCGTCCTTGCCCGGGGAGAGCGAGATGAACGCGCCGAACGTCGTGGTCTTGACGACCGTGCCGACGAAGCGCTCCCCGATCTCGGGCATGTGCGGGTTGGCGATCGCGTTGATCGCCGCACGCGCGGCCTCCGCCGACGGACCGTCGGTGGCGCCGATGTAGACCGTGCCGTCGTCCTCGATCGAGATGTCGGCGCCGGTCTCCTCCTGGATCTGGTTGATCATCTTGCCCTTCGGCCCGATGACCTCGCCGATCTTGTCGACGGGGACCTTCACCGTGATGACGCGGGGAGCGAACGGGCTCATCTCGTCGGGCACGTCGATCGCCTCGGCGATGACGTCGAGGATCGCCAGGCGAGCCTCCTTGGCCTGCGTCAGCGCGCCGGCCAGCACCGAGGCGGGGATGCCCTCGAGCTTGGTGTCGAGCTGGATGGCCGTGACGAACTCGCGGGTACCGGCGACCTTGAAGTCCATGTCACCGAAGGCGTCCTCGGCGCCGAGGATGTCCGTGAGCGCCGCGTAGCGGGTCTCACCGTTCACCGTGTCGGACACGAGGCCCATCGCGATGCCGGCGACCGGCGCGCGCAGCGGCACACCGGCGTTGAGCAGCGACAGGGTGGACGCGCAGACCGAGCCCATGGACGTCGAGCCGTTGGAGCTCAGCGCCTCGGAGACCTGGCGGATGGCGTACGGGAACTCCTCGCGGCTGGGCAGAACCGGCATGAGCGCGCGCTCGGCGAGCGCCCCGTGGCCGATCTCGCGACGCTTCGGCGAACCGACGCGACCCGTCTCACCCGTGGAGTAGGGCGGGAAGTTGTAGTTGTGCATGTAGCGCTTGCGCGTCTCCGGGGAGAGCGTGTCGAGCTGCTGCTCCATGCGCAGCATGTTCAGCGTGGTGACACCCAGGATCTGGGTCTCGCCGCGCTCGAAGATCGCCGAACCGTGCACGCGGGGCAGGACCTCGACCTCGGCCGAGAGCGTGCGGATGTCCCGCAGGCCGCGGCCGTCGATGCGGAAGCCGTCCGTGAGGATGCGCTGGCGGATGAGCTTCTTCTGCACCGAGCGGTACGCGGCGGAGAGCTCCTTCTCGCGACCCTCGAACTGCTCGGAGAGCTGCGCGACGACCTCGGCCTTGATCTCGTCGAGGCGGTTCTCGCGGGTCTGCTTGTCGGCGATGCCCAGCGCGTCGCTCAGCGACTGCGTCGAGGCACCCTCGACGGCCGCGTACGCGTCGTCCTGGTAGTCCGGGAACGTCGGGAACGCCTGGGTCTCCTTGGCGGCCTTCGACGCCAGCTCCTGCTGGGCCTGGACGAGCACCTTGATGAACGGCTTCGCCGCCTCGATGCCCTGGGACACGATCTCCTCCGTGGGGGCGGTGCCACCCTCGAACTTGATGAGGTTCCAGGACTTCTCGGGCGCCTCGGCCTCGATCATGGCGATCGCGACGTCGTCGCCCACGACGCGGCCGGCCACGACCATGTCGAACGTGGCGCGCTCGCGCTCGGAGTACCGCGGGAACGCGACCCACTGGTTGTCGATGAGCGCGATGCGCACACCGGCGACGGGGCCGGAGAACGGCAGGCCCGACAGCTGCGTCGAGATGGACGCCGCGTTGATGGCCAGCGTGTCGTAGGAGTCGTCCGGGTGGATCGACAGCACGGTGATGACGACCTGAACCTCGTTGCGCAGGCCCTTGACGAACAGGGGGCGCAGCGGGCGGTCGATCAGGCGGCACGCGAGGATGGCCTCGGTGGACGGGCGACCCTCACGGCGGAAGAACGAGCCGGGGATCTTGCCGGCCGCGTACGACCGCTCCTCGACGTCGATCGTCAGCGGGAAGAAGTCGAACTGCTCCTTCGGGTGCTTGCCTGCCGTCGTGGCGGCGAGCAGCGTCGTCTCGCCGTCGAGGTAGGCGACAGCGGCACCGGCGGCCTGCTTGGCGATGCGGCCGGTCTCGAAGCGGACGGTGCGGGTGCCGAAGCGACCGTTGTCGATCAGTGCCTCAGCGAACTGGATCTCGGGACCCTCCACGGGTGCCCTCCTCTTTGGTGAAGGCGCCGGCCGTCCGCGAGCGATCTTCGATCGAGGCCACCGGACCTCTCCTTGCGGAGCTTCCGGAAGCCACTACCGAGGACCGGACCGAGCGGACCGACGCGGTGTGGTGGTGCTGTTCGTGCGGGTGGTGCTGGATGGAGCTTCGTGGCCGTTACGCCACACCAGCCCGGACCCTTGAGCGGGTCCGGGCTGGTGCACGGCGTTATCGGCGCAGACCGAGCTTCTCGATCAGGACGCGGTAGCGGTTGATGTCGATCTTCTGGAGGTAACCCAGCAGGCGACGACGCTTGCCGACGAGCAGCAGCAGACCGCGGCGGCTGTGGTGGTCGTGCTTGTGGGTCTTGAGGTGCTCCGTGAGGTCCTTGATGCGCTGCGTGAGCATCGCGATCTGGACCTCGGGGGAACCGGTGTCACCCTCGTGGGTGGCGTGTTCGGTCATGATGGACTGCTTGACGGCACTTTCGAGCGGCACGGTTCTCCAGGTTGTCTCGTTGCGCGGTGCTCCGGGGCTTGTCCACCCGGGCTCTCTCGTTCCGCGGCCGTTCAGACGGCGCACACAGACTATCAGGCTGCGGGACCGCTCCCCGCACCGGGCCGTGTGACCTCGGCGCCGTCGAGGATCTGACGCACCCGGTCGACGTCCTCGTGCATCCGCACCAGCAGCTCGTCGACGGAGTCGAAACGCAGCGTCGGACGCAGCCGCTCGACCAGCTCGAGCACGACCTCCTGGTCGTAGAGGTCGAGGTCCGTGCGATCGAGCACGTAGGCCTCGACCCGGCGCTGGACGCCGTCGAAGGTCGGGTTCGTGCCGATCGACACGGCCGCCGGCAGGACGCGGTCGGGATCGGTGGCCTCGACAGGCGAGCCGTCCGCCTGCCGCACCCGGCGCAGCCATCCCGCGTAGACGCCGTCGGCGGGCACCATGCCCTGCGACTCCTGACCGAGGTTCGCGGTCGGGAAGCCCAGGTCRCGGCCGCGCGCGTCCCCGTGCACCACGACGCCCCGCACGCGGTGCGGCCGGCCGAGCACGCGCGCGGCCTGCACGACGTCGCCGGCATCGAGCAGCTCGCGCACCCACGTCGAGGACCAGCGTCGCCGCAGCGGGTCCGCCGCACGATCCTCGGCGCTGCCCGGGTCCGCGGCGGCCGCGGGCGCCACGTCCTCGATCACCTCGACGTCGAAGCCGTGCTCGCGGCCGAGGTCGACCATCGTCGAGAGGTCGCCGGAGTTGTTGACGCCGAACCGCACGTCGCGGCCGACCACGACGGTCCGCGCGTGCAGCACGTCCACCAGGTACCGCTGGACGAACTCCGCGGGCGTCTGCCGCGCGAACTCGAGCGTGTACTCGAGCAGCAGCACGGCGTCGAGGCCGGTCTGCTCCAGCAGCTCGAGCCGGTCGGCGTCACCCGTGAGCAGAGGCGGAGCGGTGTCCGGCCGGTGCACCTGCTGCGGGTGCGGGCTGAACGTCACCGCCACGGCCTGCGCGCCCGCCGTCCGGGCATCGGCGCACATGCGCTGCAGCACGCCGACGTGGCCGCGATGGACCCCGTCGAAGTTGCCGATCGTCACCACCGACGGACCGAAGTCCGCGGGCACGTCGGACAGCTCCCTCCAGACCTGCACACCTGCTCCTCGTCGTCCGGCCCGGTCGTGGATCCGGGCTCGACCGACAAGACTGCCACCCCGGGCACCCCGCGCCCGCATCGGGGTCTCAGGCGGGCGCGAACACCAGCGCCGGGCGGACCTTCCCGCCGCGCTCCTCGAGCAGCGCGACCAGCTCACCGTCGGGGCGGATGCCCGCGACGGTGGACCCGGCGTGCTCGCCGACGACCCCGATCGACTGGCCGTAGGACAACGCCCGCGCCTCGTCGTCGCTGAGCTCGCGCACCGGGAACGTCGCCCGGGCCGCGTCCGCGAGCGGCACGACGTCGATCGGTGCGTCCATCGGCAGCGCGCCCAGGTCGTCGAGCGACCGTGCGACGTCCAGCCCATAGCCGCCCACCCGGGTGCGGCGCAGCGCCGTGAGGTGGCCGCCGACGCCGAGCCCGGCGCCGAGGTCGCGCGCCAGCGCGCGGACGTAGGTCCCCGACGAGACCACCACGGTGACGTCGACGTCGAGCACCGGCGAACCATCGTCCGTCAGCGCGGGCCGCACCTCGTGCACGTCGAACCGGCTCACGGTGACGGGCCGCGCGGCGAGCTCGACGTCCTCGCCGGCCCGGACCCGGGCGTAGGCGCGCTGTCCGTCGACCTTGATCGCCGACACCGCGCTGGGCACCTGCTGGATCGCGCCGGTCAGCGCCGCGACTCCCGCCTCGACGTCCGGACGAGTCACGGCGGAGGCGTCCGTCACCACCAAGGGCTCCCCCTCGGCGTCGTCGGTCGTCGTCGAGACCCCGAGCCGGATCGTCGCCGTGTACTCCTTGTCCGCCCCCACGATGTACGTGAGCAGTCGCGTCGCGCGGCCGATGCCGATGACCAGCACGCCCGTCGCCATCGGGTCGAGGGTTCCCGCGTGGCCCACCTTGCGGGTGCTCGCCAGACGGCGCATGCGCGCCACGACGTCGTGGCTGGTCCAGTCGGCGGGCTTGTCGACGACGACGACGCCGTCCGCGGCCGTGGGCCGACGCTCCCCCGGCGGGTGCGTCCGGTTCACGCGGTGCGCCGCTCGGCGATGCCGTCCTGCACGCACTGCACGAGGGCGTCCAGGCCGGCGTCCTCGGCGCGGTGCGCGGGCGCGTCGACCGCGAGCAGCACGTTGATGAGCATCCCCTGCGCGACGAAAGCGCGGGCCGCGTTCTCATCGGCGCCCGACCGCTCCTGGAACAGCCGGAACGCCTCGCCGAGCGTGTGCCGCGCGACCCGCCCGACCTCGTCGTCCGCGCCGGCGATGAAGCCGTGCATCGTCAGCCGCAGGAGGTTCCGGTCGGCGAGCAGCCCGACGTACGCGTCGCCCATGAGCATCCCGGCCTCCGGACCTGCGGGAACGCTCGAGAGCGCGGCGATGATCTCGGCGCTGGCCTGCTTGTACGCCTCGAGGAACAGCTCGCGCTTGGTGCCGAAGAGGCGGACGACGTAGGGCTGGGAGACACCCGCGGCACGGGCGACCTCGTCCGTGCTCGCCGCGTAGCCGCGCTCCGCGAACACCGTGCGGGCCGCCAGGAGGATCTCCTCGCGCCGCTGCACACCGGTCATGCGCCGAACCGGCTTCGTCGCCGTGAGCTCCGTGGTCTGGTCGAGAGACATGGTTGACATGTTATCAGTCGATGCCTACGGTCGTCCTTGTTAGTAATCAATCAATGCCAACAAGCACCGGTAGGGAGTCCTCGTGACCATCACGACCCCGGCACCACCCCGGGCGGCCGCTCCGGGACCGCTGTCGACGCCACGTCGGCGCGGCACCGCGATCGCGCTGATCGCCGCGTCGCTGCCCATGTTCATGGCGACGCTCGACAACCTCGTCATGACCACCGCGCTCCCCGTCCTGCGCACGGAGCTCTCCGCGTCGCTCGAGCAGCTGCAGTGGATGGTCAACGCCTACACGCTGAGCTTCGCCACGTTGATGATCGCGGCGGCGACGATGGGTGACCGGTGGGGTCGGCGCCGGGTGTTCATCGCCGGCATCACGCTCT
Organism: Cellulomonas sp. P5_E12; assembly: GCF_054049315.1. NCBI lineage: Bacteria > Bacillati > Actinomycetota > Actinomycetes > Micrococcales > Cellulomonadaceae > Cellulomonas > Cellulomonas sp. P5_E12. The sequence continues at coordinate 116,445 of NZ_JBFUMP010000011.1, forward strand.
TCGCCGTCGCCTCGATCGCGTCCGCCCTGTCCACCAGCGCGGAGATGCTCATCGCCGCCCGCGCGCTGCAAGGCGCCGGCGCCGCCGCGATCATGCCGCTGTCGCTGACGCTGCTCGCCGGCGCGGTCCCCGCGGCCCGCCGCGCGATGGCCATCGGGATCTGGGGTGGTGTGTCCGGTCTCGGGGTCGCCCTCGGACCGGTCATCGGCGGCGCCGTGGTCGACGGCATCTCGTGGGAGGCGATCTTCTGGATCAACGTCCCCGTCGCGCTCGTCGCCATCCCGCTCGTGCTCTGGGCGCTGCCCGAGTCGTACGGCCGGCGCCAGCGCCTCGACCTCGCCGGCCTCGTGCTGGCCGGGTCCGGCATCCTCTCGCTGGTCTGGGCGATCATCCGCGGCAACGACGACGGGTGGGGCTCCACGACCGTGGTCGGCGGCCTCGTCCTCGGCGTGCTGCTCCTGGCCGCGTTCCTCTACCGGGAGTCGCGGACGGACCACCCGCTCGTGCCGCTGCGCCTGTTCCGGGTGCGGTCGTTCTCGGTGGCCAACGCCAGCGCGCTCGCGTTCTCGTTCGGCGTGTTCGGGCTCGTGTTCCTGCTCGCCCAGTACCTGCAGATCGGCATGGGCTACACGCCGCTGCAGGCCGGCATCCGCACGCTCCCGTGGACCGCCGCGCCCATGATCTTCGCCCCCATCGCCGGCATGCTGGCACCCCGGCTCGGGGTCCGCCCGCTGCTCACGGCGGGCCTCGCCCTGCAGGCCGCGGGTCTGGCGTGGCAGGGGTTCATCGTCACCTCGGACACCCTCACCTACGCGGACCTGGTGCCCGGCCTGGCGCTGGCCGGCATCGGCATGGGACTCACGTTCGCGCCGAGCGCCACGGCCGTGCTGTTCGACATGGCTCCCGACGACCACGGCACCGCGAGCTCCGTGAACTCGACGATCCGGGAGATCGGGGGCGCGCTCGGCGTCGCCGCGCTGGTGGCCGTCTTCACGGCGTCGGACGGAACTCTCACGCCCGATGGCTACGTCGCCGGCCTGCAGCCCGCCGCGATGGTCGCCGCGCTCGTCGTGGCGGTGGGTGCGCTCGTGGTCCTGATCTGGATGCCGCGAGACACCGGACGCGTCCAGGCCTGAACGCACGAGGGCGCCCCCGGATCCTTCCGGGGGCGCCGTCCTGCGTCGGCGGTCAGTCCTGGGCGTCCTCGTCGTCCGCCTTCTTGTACGGGTCCGCGTCACCGGCGAAGCTGGCCTGCGCGGCCAGCGCGGCGACCTCGCGGTCCCGCCGGGCGGCCTCGAGCAGCGCCGCGTCCAGCTGGGCCGACGTGTCGGGCAGCGCGTCGAGGTGGAAGTCGAGCGACGGGGTCAGCCGGATCCCGGTCTGCTTGCCCACCTCGGACCGGATGATGCCCTTCGCGCTCTCGAGCGCGGCGGCGGTGTCGGTGCGCGCGGCGTCGTCGCCGAGCACCGTGTAGAAGACGTCGGCGTGCTGGAGGTCACCCGTGACGCGCACGTCGGTGACCGTCACGAAGCCCAGGCGCGGGTCCTTGATGCGGGTGTCGAGCATCTGCGCGACGACCTGCTGGATGCGCTCGCTGAGCTTGCGGGCGCGGGCGGTGTCCGCCATCGGATCGCTCCTTTTCGTCTAGGTGAGAGACCGCAGGGCGGGCGAGGTTTCTCGCCCGCCCTGCGGTTGGTGATCACTGAGGTCAGGCGCGAGGCTTCTCGCGCATCTCCCAGGTCTCGATCGTGTCGCCGATCTCGACGTCGTTGAACGAGCCGAGGCCGATACCGCACTCGAAGCCCTCGCGGACCTCGGTGGCGTCGTCCTTGAACCGCTTGAGCGACTCGATCGTCAGGTTGTCGCCGACGATCTTGCCGCCACGCGTGACGCGCGCCTTCGTGTTCCGTCGGATGAGGCCTGACCGGACGATCGACCCGGCGATGTTGCCGAACTTCGACGACCGGAAGACCTCGCGCACCTCGGCGGAACCGAGCTGCACCTCTTCGTACTCGGGCTTGAGCATGCCCTTGAGAGCAGCCTCGACGTCGTCGATCGCCTGGTAGATGACCGAGTAGAAGCGCACGTCGACGCCCTCGCGGTCCGCCAGCTCCTCGACGCGCTCCGCGTACTTGACGTTGAAGCCGATGATGATCGCCGAGTCGACGGTCGCCAGGTTGACGTCGTTCTGCGTGATGGCACCCACGCCGCGGTGGATGACGCGCAGGTCGACCTCGTCGCCGACGTCGATCTTGAGCAGCGCGTCCTCGAGCGCCTCGACGGCACCGGACACGTCGCCCTTGAGGACCAGGTTGAGGGTCTCGACCTTGCCCTGCTGGAGCGCCTGCGTGAAGTCCTCGAGGCTGATGCGCTTGCGACGCTTGGCCAGGAGGGCGGCACGCTCGGCCGCCTCGCGCTTCTCGCCGATCTGACGCGCGGTGCGGTCGTCCGGGGCCACGATGAACGTGTCGCCGGCGCGGGGCACCGAGGTCAGGCCGAGCACCTGGACCGGACGCGACGGCCCGGCCTCGAGGACCGGCTCGCCGTGCTCGTCGAACATCGCGCGGACGCGGCCGTAGGCCGTGCCGGCGACGATCGAGTCGCCGACCTGGAGCGTGCCCGACTGGACCAGGACGGTTGCCACGGCACCGCGTCCCTTGTCGAGGTTCGCCTCGATGGCGACGCCTCGGGCGTCCTTGTCGGCGTTGGCCCGCAGGTCGAGGGCAGCGTCCGCCGTGAGGAGGACCGCCTCGAGCAGCTGGTCGATGCCGGTGTTCGACTTCGCGGAGACGTCGACGAACATCGTGTCGCCGCCGTACTCCTCGGCCACCAGGTTGTACTCGGTGAGCTGCTGGCGGACCTTGGCGGGGTTGGCCCCCTCCTTGTCCACCTTGTTGACCGCGACCACGATCGGCACACCGGCCGCCTGGGCGTGGTTGAGCGCCTCGATGGTCTGGGGCATCACGCCGTCGTCGGCCGCGACCACGAGGATCGCGATGTCGGTCACCTGCGCACCACGGGCACGCATGGCGGTGAACGCCTCGTGGCCCGGGGTGTCGATGAACGTGACGGCACGGTCGATGCCCTCGTGCGTGGTGTGCACCTGGTAGGCACCGATGTGCTGGGTGATCCCACCGGCTTCGCCGGCCACCACATCCGTCTGACGGATGGCGTCGAGGAGCTTGGTCTTTCCGTGGTCGACGTGACCCATGACGGTGACGACCGGGGGCCGCGCCGTCAGGTCGTCGTCGCCCTCGGCCTCGAGCTCGGCGTCCAGGTCGATGTCGAAGGCCCCGAGCAGCTCGCGGTCCTCCTCCTCGGCCGACACCATCTCGATGCGGTAGCCGAGCTCCTCGGCCAGCGTGCCGAACGTGTCCTCGTCCAGCGACTGGGTCGCCGTGGCCATCTCACCGAGGTGGAAGAGCACGGTGACCAGCGCGGCCGGGTTGGCGTCGATCTTGTCGGCGAAGTCGTTGAGCGACGAGCCGTGGCGCAGGCGGACGACGGTCTTGCCGTTGCCGCGAGGAACCTGCACGCCACCCAGCGAGGGGGCCTGCATCTGCTCGAACTCTTGACGCTTCGCACGCTTCGACTTGCGGCCACGGACGGGACGACCGCCCGCGCGACCGAAGGCACCCTGCGTGCTGCCGCGACCGGCACCACCGGGACGACCGCCGCCGCCACCGGGACGACCGGCGAAACCGCCGCCGCCACCGGGAGCGCCACCGGGCGCACCGCCACCGGCACCGCCAGGACGACCGGCGTACCCGCCGCGCGCGCCACCGGCAC